>JBDVOJ010000106.1:0-71658 GCA_039969155.1 Kangiellaceae bacterium | reverse complement strand
CTGGCACCGTTGAATTTAGAAGTGAGTCTGATGGAAACGAATCGATTACTCGTCAGCTAACAGCTGGAACTTATACAATGGATATATACGAGTTCAGTAATATTCAAGGTGCAGGAAAAGACACTTGTATCGATTTTACCCTGACAGCAAATTAGAGGAACAATAAGATGAATTTAAGATTAATCATGGCATTAGCTCTGACTGCTTCAGTGGTAGGGTGTAGTGTTGAAAAACAGAAAGTTAATTCAACTAACTCAGAAACAAATCAAGCGGTAGCTTCCATTGGCAAGCCTAGTGCACCTATCAATATGAACTACAAAATTCTTACAGATAACCCTGTACCGGGGCAAGAAATTGAAATTCAAGTAACCTTTTCTTCGCCGCTCAAATCTAACGTTTCGGCAAGTATGAAAGCTGCAGAGGGATTGACTTGGGCAAGCGCAGAAAAGTCATGGCAAGCCAATATTAGTAAGTCTGGTCAGTACTTAAGCTTGCCTAATATGAAAGTTGTTGCACCTGCAGATGGCGTTTATTATGTGCACTTAGTCGCGCAGGTTATGGATGGCGGGAAACTGCAATATAAACCGTTTACTATACCTATTAAGATAGGTGATGCGGAAGTAGTACTGGAATCTCCAGGAGAGATCATCACTGACGAGAAAGGCCAAAAGGTTATTATTCAAAAAGTAGGTTCAAATAACTAGCCATAATCCTAGGCCACTCTTATCGAGTAATTCGTTAGAGTGGCATTCTCTTAAACGTAAATTTTCTAACTAATCGATTTATCAGCCTTGCACCTTAGTCGTTCGGTGAAACATTACGACAATTATTTAGATAAACTATGACCGAGAGTTTTAGCTTCGACCGGTTTTGTCACCAATTCACTGATCCCGACCAAGTCAAATTTTTGTGTTATTTCCTGAATATTACGTTCTAGGAACTCTAGTGTCTCTGGATATGGGTGACAAATAACAACAGCAGTTCCTAATTTTTCTGCAATCTTTTCTGCCCGTCTGAACTGCTCAGTTAAGTCATTTTCAGCACCCTTATGGTCTAAAAAAATATCTCGCCCTAACGCCGGTACTCCGTATTTTTCAGCCACGTCTTCAGCGATAGAAGAATCAGATGTCTTAGAATCTAGGAAAAGGAATTGCTTATCTTTCGCCTCGGACATTAACCAACTCATTTTTTCAATATCATTAGTGAGCAAACTACCCATATGGTTATTGATTCCAATAATATTAGGAATAGACTCTATATTTTGCTTTAACGTTTCAGAAAAAGTCGCTTGATCCATTTTTTGAAGTAGCGCTCCAGGTCCCAATAAATCCGGGCGGCTGTACGCTTCCATGGGTAAATGCATAATGATATCGTGACCGTTTTCAGAAGCAATTTTGGAAATTAGTTTTGCGTGTGGCGTTTGCGGCAAAATGGCTGCAGTCATTTTACCCGGAAGAGAAAGCATTTTTCTGGCGATTATCGAGTTGTCTCCAAGGTCATCGATGACTATGGAGATCTTTGGTTTTAAACTTGGCAAACTAGTAATAGAAGTTTTTTCTAGGGAGCTTGCGATAGAATGTTGGCCGAGGGTTAATCCACCCAATAATATGGCGCTGCCGAGCCATTGAATAACTCTCATTTTTTGGAAGTTTTAGAAAGTAATTGGTAGGCCTGCAGCAATTCGAGGTCATTTAGTACTTCTGAGTTTTGATTATTTTCTAAACCCGCAGTCTTAAACATGACATCTGGCTTAATGCCTATATCCTGAATTCGGTTGCCTTTTGGCGAATAGTATTTCGCGGTAGTGATTTTTAACCCAGTCTCCCTTCTTAAAAAGATTATTGATTGAATCGAGCCTTTGCCGTAAGAAATATCGCCTAAAATGGTCGCCTTTTGATGATCTTGTAGCGCAGCAGCTAGAATTTCGCTGGATGAGGCAGAGTTTTCATTCATCATAACAACGACGTCAAAGTTCAGATAAGGGGCTATGCTACTTGCTCTAAATATTTCATTTGCATCGACTGTTCTTCCCGCGGAAGTTAATAGTATTCCCGAGTCAATAAACAAATCCGAAATTTCGATAGCTGACTCGAGTACGCCACCAGGGTTATTTCTTAAATCAATAATTAACTTATTGAGAGGACCGTCCGAAGACATACTATTGACAGCTTGAATAAACTCCACAGGACTCTTTTTAGTGAATTGTGATATGGCCAAATATCCAACGTTACCTGGTAACAGTTCATGTGAAATACTTGGGAGTTGGATAATTTCTCGAGTGAGGAGGTAATCTTTAGTGCTGGACTCTTTGGTTTTGGAGTCGTCCAGAATTGTTAGCTTCAATTGCGAGTTAGCTTTTCCGTATAAAAGTTTGTAGGCGTCTTCCGTGGAGATCTGTTTAATATCGATATTGTTGATGCGAGAAACAACCATCCCAATAGTTAATTCAGCTCGGTCTGCCGGTCCTGTAGGAACGATAGAGCTAATCTGAATGCCATTGTCATGATCGTTAAAGCTCAGCCCGATGCCAGCATACTCACCTTCGTTATCAGCGGTAAAATTGGCGAACGCAGAAGGATCAAGATACCTTGAATGACTATCTAAGCTGTCAACCATGCCACGAATAGCGGCATTAATGAGAGTCTTATCATCAACTTCATCGACATAGGTCGATTTTACATAATAAAACACTTCGCTAAATGAGCGCAGCTCCTCCAGTGGTAGCGGTTGCTTACTATTGCTTTCAGTCTCTGGCGATGCAGAGGAAGTTCCGCTACAAACCAATAAGGTAATAGCCGTTACTAATGAGACTAATTTCTGCAGGTTCATTCGATTCCTTATTGTTAGATTTGTCTTTAAAGGCGAATTGGGTAACCGCTATAAAGGAAACGGATTACACTGAGCCTATTGGCCGACTAGTTGATATCGTCTAATATAACTAACCCGAAATCGTTCAACAAACATAAATTAATCATAATGTGAATAAAACGCAATAAAATGAGTCAGAAATATAATTACTCTTTGTATCGGCAGAATGCTAAAAAACTGAAATAATTGAAGTTTTAATAGAGTTTAGCATGGAACAGAGCGCTATCGCGTGCAAACGACATTATCGGATAAAGGACTTGGTTGATAGGGAGACAGACCAGAAGTGCGAACAAAGCTTAAACATTCAAGCCTAATCATATTAGTCGTGTTGATCTTCACTTATCTCGCGTCACCTTGGTGGTTAGTGTATTTGGCCAAGGGGTATTTACCAACTGAGATATCGGGTTTCCAAGCGGAAGTTAGCTATCCAAGTTTTACTCAGCTTGAGATCCAAGCTACGCAATTCGAACTACGCTCATTAGGATTGCAGATTAAACTTGCGCAACTCTCCAGCGATTATTCAGGAAATGAAATAACCATTGGATCTGTGTTTATCTCTAAAATCGGTAAACCTAACCCAGAATTGAAAAAGCAGCGGCTAAATTTGGAATTAGCCTCCAACCCTATGGCGGTTCCATTTGATTTGATAAACGATATATTTAAACAAGCCCAAGCAATAGAAAGCATTAGGCAGTTAAATATTGATAGATTAACTTATACATTCCCAGCGACGCCCAGCACCCCCTCAGAACAAATACTCATAGAAAAAATTAGTATTCAACAAGCCAACGGTAAGATTCAAATAGCTATGCCGTTGCTGCACCTACCAAAAAGCATACAAGGTACATTGCTAAAGGATATGCTTAATTCACCCAGTGCTGTAGATATAGAATTTGACTCAGTAAATCAAAGTCTAGTGGTAACTTGGATAGCTCAAGATCTAACACTTGGCTCGATACAGTATTCTAAAGAAACCGATAAGGAAACTATCCAGCTGAAAGCCAATTCAAGGATATTACAAAATTTGTCAAAAGATTCAATTTTGGATGATCTAGAAATAGAGGATGATTGGCTAATACTTGATGTTAATAAAATGCTTCAAACTAATCGAATATTACTGCAGTCGCAATCGACCTTGGGAATTGGCAAAAATAGTCTTAATCGATGGTTGTTATCGAGTACAGATGGATCAGAGCAAAACAAAGTAACAGGTCGAACAGAAGTGCGAAATGATATTGTCTCGAAGGTCGATTTGAAAGTTCGATTAAATGAAAGTAGAAACTGCGCCCTAGATAGGGCTTGTGAATTCTCCTTGTTGGTCAATTTTAATACCCCTTTAATCCTAAGTAATTCAGAAAACGAGCTCGTCGCTGATAAGGTAGAGATATCTTTTGACTCGGTATTCACATTCGAAGATATCACTTCCTTAAATTCATTATTCGACCTGCTACAAGGCGAAATGACCTTTTCGGCGAGTAAACTCCTTTGGAAAAAAGCTAGGGAACATTCTGGAATGGCACAGAGTCAGAGTTCTGATAGTCCACCCCATTCATCTCTAGAACTAACTTCACTAGAGGTAAAGACAACGCCTACATTACCACAAGCCTCGTTGAACCAAATACTGGACGGACATTGGTCAATAAAAGCTGAGGCAAGCGTTGGTAAGTTGGAAGCGTCCTACAGTTCGAATGAATCACAGCAACAAAATAATGGGGCCACCATAAATCAAATCAGTATTCGCGCCGATGCAGGGACCACGGCTGAGCTGTATGTCATTCACCAAGAAAAAATCATAACAAACGGAAAATTAGAACTCCCCAGTCTCGACATAGATTCAACTTACGGGACGGCAAAAGCAAGCGGAACGATTACTTGGCAAGAACTTGATCAAAATTTTACGCTCGGAAAAGTTCAAGCAGAATTAAAGTTGATGGCTCCAAAAATTTCTGATTATACTTTTGATACAGCAGTGCTAACCGCCACGGCTCAACCGAATGAAGAATTCATAAAAGGTCAGGTCGGACTATCTTTTAATGAAATTCCTATGTCTCCAGTTGAGTACCAATACAACAAGAGTGATCAAACTACCGCTGTGCTATTTGCTAAAGAAGAGGTAAACCTTGAAGTGGTTAATCATCTATTATCCATTGTTGGTGAAAAGCAAAAAATTCCATTACAAATTTTGAGTGGCTCATTGACTCATTCTGGTGATGTTTTACTTGCGAAGTCGGCAATACTCTCTAGTCAATTGGATGCCGAAAAAATTACCGTTCTATTTGGGGAGAACAAGGTTAAAGGGTTAAAGTTAACGCAATTAGTGACCTCTATTGATCCGAAAGTCTTTAAATCCGATTTACAAATAGAAAGTATTGATTTCTCGAGTGGACTACAGATTTCTGATATCAGCGCCGAAATCAAAGGTCGAGTAATTGATAATAAAGAAAATCTAGAATTTAATATGGTCGAAGCTAAACTGCTTCAAGGGAAACTTACTTCAAAATCGGTTCGATTTATTGAGCTAGATATGCAGCCTTCCCAAGTTGATATAACAGAACTGTCGCTAAAAGAGTTGATTAGTTTTTTGGATGTGCCTGGGCTTGAAGTGCTGGGTACTATCAATCTGGAAATTCCCATGAGTAGTTCAGATGGCCAACTTATAGTCGAGGAAGGAAAGTTTCAATCAGTTGGTAAGGGAACCATTCGATATTTAACGGGTAATGAGCAAACTCAATCAGAACAGAATATCGTTTTTCAAGCGCTCGAAAATTTTCATTTTGACTCCTTTGATGGTGATATTTCTTATGACAAGGACGGACAATATCGAATTAAACTGCACTTACTTGGTCGAAACCCCGAATTCTATGATGGCTACCCTATTGACTTTACATTAAACCTTAATGGTCAGCTAACGGGTGTATTTCGGTCTCTTTTTCTGACCGGGAACTTTGAGCAAGCAGTACTAGACCAAGTTGAAGCGCAAAACATCCAAGAAGGTGTTGAGCCCTAATCAGCTGCCTAGAAAAAACAGGAATTATTAATTTATAACTAAGATCAGCAGTAATTCACTTTCTATTCATCTAAAATAGACTAACATCAGAACATAATTAACCTTTTAGTGAGGAAATCGAATGCAGAATAGACTGATAGTGCTGCTCGCATTGCTTGTCTTAAGTGCTTGTAATCCGACGGTTAGAGTTGAAGCACCTAAGGAACCAATAAGAATTGAAGGGACTTTTACTATTAAACATGAAATTAGAATTGTGGTCGAAAAAGAAGTAGAAGAAATCTTCGAAGAAGACGATTTATTTTAATCAGCCTCAACCTCTATTGGGTTATATAAATACAGAATTGAAATTTGGAGATCTCCGTATGAAAATTTTAACTAAGCTAGTTGCTGTCGTTCTTTTAGTATTTGCTAGCGTGGCAAACGCAGCAGACTTAACTTCTGCCAAGGCTTCAGGCGTGATAGGCGAACAAGCTAATGGGTATATAGGTTTTGTAAAAAAGGCTTCGGAAGAAGTGCAATACTTAGTAAAAGAAGTGAATAGTAAGCGTAAAGCAAAGTACAAAAAAATTGCCAAAAGCCAAAATATTCCTCTCAGTAATGTAGAAAAAATTGCTGGTAAAAAAGCAATGGGTAAAACTTTGTCCGGTAACTATATTAAGCCTGCAGGCAAGGGCTGGATCAAAAAGAAGTAGGCGAACCGAATAAGGTTTTTACTAACTCAGTTTGGAACTTTCGAAGCAAGGACGCTTAATGTATTCGCTATGGAACTTAGCTAAATCTGAATATCGCGATCGCCAGTTAAAATCGCTATGTCTGAAGTCTAAGTAGTTTAGAGCGCATACTAAACTAATATGTATAATGCAGAGGTCTTCAGGTAGGCTCGATAGTCTTTTTTCTATTTCGGTTAAGGTTCTTTCTATCGCCGTTTGATATCTTTCCCACCAAAACTCAGACTTTATACCTTCTTTCTCGCGTAGTTTTTCTATTCGCCGATTGACACTCAAATCAATTAATCCCGAACACATAGAGTAAAACGTTTTCAGCTGCCAGTTAGCATAAACTTGTTCGAATAGCGCACCGCCACTGATGTTTGCGTCAATATAATCACAGATCACTTCGCTGTCTAAAATTGCCGCGCCTTCATCGATTAAGCAAGGTACTTTACCGAGTGGGTTAGCCTGCAAAAATTCGGGATTATTATCAAACGGTGCTGTTTCAACAAACTCAAATAAATGCTCTGCTTTAAGTTCACTGATAGTCGCTCGCACACATGCTGCGTAGGGAGAAGAGAGAGTATAAAATAGTTTCATGGAGTTTCCTTACGTATTTGGTATTTATTGCAGACTAGACTCGTCAAGTTTGATGATGGCCCAAATAAACATTAACCATCCGGCTATCATTAAGCTACCACCAATGGGTGTGACTGGGCCTAACCATTTAAAAGAGGTTAGCGCTAGACCATATAATGATCCTGAAAAAAACAGAATGCCCAAAGTAAAGCTGGTTGCGGCACGCTTTAGCCATTTCTGTGACTCTTTGAATGGCTTAAATTGTAGAAAAAGTATACCGCAAATGATCAGCGCAATGCCGTGGAACATTTGGTAGAGAACGCCCGTTTTGATAATGCTAAGTGCGTATTCACTGAGGTGATTTTTTAGAGCGTGTGCGGCAAACGCTCCGATGATCACCGATGTGACTGCAAACAAACCGCCACTAATTAAGATACGTTTTAGCATATTCTTTTCTTTAGTTTACTCTGGTATTGCGAGCATCGTTGTTTAAATGAGTTATTGTTGATTAATAGACTCAATGATTTTTGTGGTAGAGACACCATCAACAAATTGCAGGATTTCAACCGAGCCGCCATTGGCCATCACCTGTTGGGCTCCAGCGATCTCTTCTACCTGATAGTCTCCACCTTTAACCAATATATCCGGTAGTATTTCGGTAATTAATCGCTCAGGAGTTTCTTCAGAAAACTCGACCACCCAGTCAACCGAACCCAGAGCAGCCAGCACAGACATTCTTCGATCGCATGGATTAACAGGTCGACCAGGCCCTTTTAATTGTTGTACTGATTGGTCACTATTCACGGCCACGATTAGACGATCACCAAGTGCTTTAGCTTGTTGCAAGTAGGCAACGTGTCCAGCATGCAAAATATCAAAGCAACCGTTGGTCATCACGATCTTTTCACCATGAGCTCTGGCTTCCTCAACGGCAATTTTAAGCTGTTGTTGATTCATTGTGCCGGTACCGGAAGTGCCTTGTGAGCGAAGTTTTCGTCGCAGCTCATGAGCACTCACTGTGGCAGTACCTAACTTGACAACTACAATACCGGCTGCTGTATTAGCTAAAGAAACGGCTTGCTCGATTGGACTACCGGCAGCAAGTGCACTTGCTAGTGTTCCTATTACAGTATCCCCAGCGCCGGTTACATCAAACACTTCTCTGGCCAATGCGGGTAAATGCAATTCAGCTTGATCCGGTCTTAACAAAGTCATTCCTTGTTCGCCGCGAGTGACCAACAATGCGTCCCACTGATGTTGCTTTAATAATTGGTTGCCTTTTTGTACTAGGGTTTGTTCATCTTCACACTCACCAACCACAGCCTCGAATTCACTTAAGTTAGGAGTAACTAGAGTGGCGCCTCGATAACGCGCGAAATCGGTTCCCTTTGGGTCAACTAGAACGGGGACATTGTGCTCACGCGCGACTTCGATTAGCGGTTGGACGTTATCCAAAGTACCTTTTGCATAGTCAGATAAAATGACTGCACCGCAATCTTTTATTTGTGCTTTCATCTTGTCCAATAAGGCTTGTGTACCTCGTCCCTTAAAGTGCTCTTCAAAGTCTAATCGGATCAATTGCTGCTGGCGACTGATGACTCGAAGCTTGGTTATTGTCGGTATTTCCGCTATTTGCTCAAAGTCGCAGTTTACCCCAGCTGCTGATAATCGGGTTCTTAGGCTGTCGGCGGCTTCATCTTTGCCGGTCACACCAATGAGTCGACATCGGCTACCTAGACTAGCAATATTTAATGCAACATTCCCGGCGCCTCCTGGTCGTTCTTCTATTTGATTAACATTAACAACCTGAACAGGGGCCTCTGGTGAGATTCGAGAACTACCGCCATGCCAGTAGCGATCAAGCATCAAATCGCCAATCACTAGTACGGTTGCGTTTTCAAATGCAGGAAGTTGGTTATTCATAGGTTTCGCTCAAGATTAGACGTCATTTTCTGAGCCGATATTATCATAAATGGTGACTGATAACCTGAGTTGAACGAAAGCTTTTTAGTCATCTTAATCATCGAAATCAAACTTGGTTATGGTTCACGACCATGGAATTTTTTTTAAACAGAGTCCTATTAGGCCACGCAAAGGCTGGGTATAACCAAAAGTTATTTGCAAAAATTCAATCATTTCGAGAGGATTCACCCATGAACGCGATTATTTCGAATATTTTTAACGCTGTTGCTACAGCTCATCACCACCATCATTTACGATGGCGGTGTTTTTGTGCGTTTGCGAAATAATTAAATAGCAAATTTATAAAAAGCCCCGCTTACTCAGTAATCGGGGCTTTTTTTATGCCTTTTATTTAACTAACTTAAGAGAAACCATCATGACTTTAAAGCTTGTACTACCCAAAGGACGGATCAGCACTAAGGTGCTGGCATTACTTTCGGATTGCGGTATTGAATTAATCGGAGACGATCGCAACTATCGGCCAAACGCTTACGGATTTGACTTAGAAGTTAAATTACTAAAAAGCCAAAACATCCCTTCGATGGTTGAATTAGGTCAACATGATATTGGTTTTGCGGGAATTGATTGGATCCAAGAGAGGCGTTGTAATGTTGAGATTCTAAAAAATCTTGGCTATGACCCTGTGAGAATTGTCGCCTGTATTCCTGAAGACTGGGATTGGGAAGAAATGAAAAAGCGTAAGTTGATTGTTGCCTCAGAATATAAAAATATCAGCGCTGATTATTTAGATAAGCTGGGACTAGACTATCAGCTGCTGCGCTCTTACGGGGCTACCGAAGTCTTCCCGCCGGAAGATGCCGATATGATTATTGATAATACGTCCACAGGAACGACTATTTTGGCTAACCGTCTAAAAATAGTCGATACGGTAATGACTAGCTCGACTCAGTTTATCGCCAACAGCGAGACAATGAAAGATCCGGGTAAAAAGAGAGATATCGATGACTTGCTGACATTAATGCAAGCGGTGATCAACGGTCGAGAGCGCGTTTTGCTAGAAATGAACTGTGGCACCGATGCGATTGAAACGGTGGTCGACTTGTTACCTTCCATGCGATACCCCACAGTTTCATCACTCTATCAGGACAAGGGATTTGCGGTGAAAGCGGCAGTTAAAAAAAGTCAGATCAGAGATCTCATCCCTCAACTCATTCAAGCTGGCGCAACTGATATATTAGAAATGCCAATCCGCAAAGCGATCTAGTCGAGAGATAATCATGAATAAGCCATTGAAGTTAGATTTTAATGAGAGGAGTGACAGGGTGAACCCTCTCACTGAAAAATTCAGTTATGGTGAGACTCTTTGGCAATATCCTGACAGAGAGCCGCTAGAGCGGTTAATCGCCAAGCAGAATCAACTCTTGCCAACGCAAGTGCTTTGTACTAATGGCGGGGATGAGGCGATCATGATTTTGATGAGAATGATCAAAGAGAATTACCAAATGATATTGCCACTACCGGCATTTTCACAATATACCTGGGGAGTCAAAAGTTGGCAGCAAGATGCGCTTGTGATTCCGCCCCGGGAAAATTTGGCAATCGATGTCGAGGCGACTATCGCTCAAGTTAAGCGAACTAAAAACAGTGTCACTATAATCACTCGTCCAAATAATCCGACAGGCGAAGCGATTGCTAATGCCGATCTAATTGCCATTTTACAGGCCGCCCAAACGACCAACAGTTGGGTTTTTCTAGACGAAGCTTATATCGAATTTGCTGAATTTGATTCTGTGGTTGCAACCTTGCTACCGGAATATAACAATCTGGTGATTTTGAGAACTTTTTCTAAAGCCTATGGACTGGCAGGGATCCGATTGGGGTATATCTTAGGAAGAGAATCTTTAATTGAAGCGTTCCGAGTACGCTGCATGCCTTTTAATATCGCAACACCCAGTTTGCAAGTGGCAGAGCAAGCCTTGCTCGATGACAACCAAAAAGAAATGCGCGACTACTGTGACTTGATAAAGAAAAATCGCCAAGTGTTGAGCGAGTGGCTAATTCAAAACAAAATAACGGTTTTTCCCAGCCAAGCTAATTTTGTATTGATTAAACTTCCGACTAAAATGGCCGCTGCGGTTAAAGCTTTTATGGCAAAACAAGGCATACTGATCCGTACCTTTACTGAAGAAGAGCTGGTCGATTGTATTCGAATATCGATCCCAACTAATCTCAAACGATTAATAAAAGCCTTGCAGCAATGTCTAGTTCCCGAGCTGATTTGTTTTGATATGGATGGCGTCTTAATTGATACCAGTGGTAGTTATGATCAATCCGTTTTAGCAACGGTTAAAGCTCTGTCTGGAAGGAACATCTCGGTCGATGATATTGAATCCTTGAGGCGGCAAGGTGGTTTTAACAATGACTGGGTACTGAGTCGACAGCTTCTACTAAATCTTGATGTCGATGTTTCGCTAGAGAAAGTCACCGATGTTTTCCAAACCATCTATCTTGGCGAAAACAATGACGGACTAGTCAACAACGAAACGCCTTTAATTAATCAATCCTTTGTCAGTAAAATCAATCAATCAAATAAAAATTTTACCATTGTCACTGGCCGACCGAAAAAGGAAGCGCTAGCAGGACAAGCGTTTGTAAATTTATCTTCATTAGAGCTAATCAGCTTAGATGATGTTCAACAAGGAAAGCCCTCGCCGGAAGGCATTCAAAAATTGCAACAAAAATACTCTGAACTTAGCTGGATGTGTGGAGATAATCCTGACGACATGCAAGCCGCGGTCGCTTCGGGGAGTTTCGCGATTGGCATCGGTAGTAACAAAGTTGAAGCTTTGTATCAGGCCGGTGCAGATATCGTACTGGATAATATTAATGAACTGGAGAAATGGCTATGTCGATAAATAACAATCAATCAATCAAGATTTCAAGAAAGACTAAAGAAACCACCATCGAACTTGAATTAAACATTCATGGTCGCCAGCAAGTCGAGATTGATACAGGCATTGGTTTTTTCAATCACATGTTAGAACAATTGGCAAATCACGCTCGCTGGGACTTGTCGATAAAAGTATCGGGCGATTTAGAGGTAGATGATCATCACACCGTGGAAGATGTGGCTATTTGCTTGGGCGATGCACTCCAGCAAAGCTGGCGTGCGTT
Source organism: Kangiellaceae bacterium (assembly GCA_039969155.1). Classification (GTDB taxonomy): domain Bacteria; phylum Pseudomonadota; class Gammaproteobacteria; order Enterobacterales; family Kangiellaceae. Next base: position 59,397 of record JBDVOJ010000106.1, on the reverse strand, counting down.
AGACTCTATGAAACGCTACGGTCAGCGATTATTACCAATGGATGAGGCTTTAATCATGTGTGCGGTCGATATTTCTGGTCGAGGAATTTACGTGGGAGAACTTGAGTTTACTCGAGAGAACATAGGTAACATCAGCACAGAGATGTTTGAGCATTTCTTCAATACCTTAGCCAATAATGCCGCGTTAACTTTGCATATTAAGCCGATGTATTTTAGAAACAATCACCACTTAGTGGAAGGCTGTTTTAAAGCGGTTGCGTATGCACTTAATGAGGCATTGACCCCAGCTTCTGGTCAAAACACTACTAAAGGAAGGCTATAGGATCGTGAATTACTCCAATAGTTACAAGCTGAAAAGAATTCAGCGGATACGTCGAAAGCGTAAAGAGCGAAGATTATGAGCACTACTGATTTAAACGCTAAACAAATTTTGATTGTTGACACCAAAGCGGGCAATTTATTTAGCTTGAAAGCCGCGATCGAACGCTTAGGTTTTGCGGTCACTATTTTAGACAGACCTAACCAAGGCCAGTTTGACGGTGTCGTTATTCCCGGCCAAGGACGATTTGGTACAGTGATGAAAAATCTCAGTCAAAATGGATGGCCTGAATATTTGAAACAGGTTTATCAACAATCTATTCCTATGTTAGGTATTTGTGTCGGCATGCAGATTTTTTTTGAAAGTAGTCAAGAGGACCCAGAGGCTCGTGGATTGGGTTGGTTTAAAGGCAAAGTAGAAAAGCTAGATTTTCCTAAAAAGCCCATGGTGGGTTGGGCCACCTTGACCAGCCAAATATGGCCCGAGGCTATCGTTTATTTTGTTAATAGTTATGCTCTGCAAAGTAGCGATATTAGTATCGCCTCAACAACTTATGGTGAAACCTTTTGTGCAGCAGTTAGTTCAGGTAGTTTTGTTGGAATGCAGTTTCATCCAGAAAAATCGGGACGAGTTGGAATTGAGCTAATTAGTCAAGTGCTCGATGGCAATTTAGGAGATCAGACTAATGAGTAGTTCATATAATACTAATGATAGTTTACTACCGAGAATTATCGTTTGTCTGGATGTCGATAAAGGTCGAGTGGTTAAAGGAACTAACTTTAAACAACTAAGAGATATGGGCGATCCGGTAGAACTTGCAGTTGCGTATGAACAACAAGGCGCAGACGAATTGGTTTTCTTAGATATCTCTGCTAGTAATGAAAATCGTCCGACGGCGCTCAAGCTGGTGACAGATATTGCAAAGCATATATCGATTCCTTTTACTGTGGGTGGCGGTTTAAAGAAACTAGATGATGTAAAAGCGTTTCTCGATGCCGGTGCGGATAAAGTTGCGCTCAATACCACGGCGGTTCTAACCCCGGAAATCATTAACCAGACTGCTGTGGCTTACGGTAGCCAATGTGTGGTAGTCGCGATTGATGTTAATGCTGAGCAAGAACAACATCGGTTTTATATTAATGGTGGTAGAAAACTCGTGGAACGTAACTTTTTTGATTGGACCAAAGAAGTCGCCGAACGTGGTGCTGGAGAAATTCTGCTAACGGCGATGCATAAAGACGGAACTGGAAGTGGATTTGATACCAAGTTAACTGCACAAATTAGTCAACAGGTGCCAGTACAAGTGATTGCTTCAGGGGGCGCTAAGAATGAACAACATTTTGTTGATGCTTTTAATCATGGCGCTGATGCTTGCTTAGCCGCTGGCATGTTTCATTCGGGTGAATATAGTGTGCAACAAGTGAAACAATACATGTTAAAAAACGGTATTGCCACGCGGCTGTAAAACTAGAAATACGGAAAATCAGAACTTTAAACGAGAAAGTTTAAATTTAATTATTAGGAAGTAAATATGTTAATTCCATCGATAGACCTGATGAACGGCAAAGCGGTTCAACTAAAACAAGGTCAGGCAAAAGATAAAGTGGTAGAGAGAGAAGATGTCTTCGAGCTGCTTGAAGAATTCTCACTGTTTGGCGAAGTGGCAATCATTGATCTCGATGCCGCATTAGGCAAAGGTGATAACAAAAAACTGATTAAGCAATTGTTAAAAAAACGTGCGTGTCGTGTTGGAGGAGGTATTCGGGATTTAGCAACCGCTCAGGAGTATATTAAGGCTGGTGCGAGTAAAATCATCATTGGAACAAACTGTCGAAAAGATTGGGTTAAGAAACTTTCCAAAGAAGCGCTCATATTTGCCATTGATGCTAAAGGTGACTATTGGTCAACTCAAGGCTGGCAAACCACTGAAGGTGAAAGAGTACTCGATCTTATTCCTGAACTTGCAAAAAATTGTAGTGAGTTTTTATACACCCAAGTTGAAAAAGAAGGGTTGCTTGAGGGGCTTGACCGAACTCGCAATCAACAGGTCATCGAAGCTTCACCCATTCCAGTGACAATTGCCGGCGGAATTACCTCATTAGAAGACATTGACTGGTTCACTAAGCTGGGCGCTAATGGCCAAATCGGTATGTCGATTTACACCGGCAAGCTCTCTTTAATTGATTGCTTTTTGACTCAGGTCGACTTTGACAAGCTGCCACTCATACCAACCGTGGTGCAGGATGTTGATACCGACAAAGTGTTAATGTTGGCCTACTCAAATCGCGAGTCGTTGACCAATGCGTTACAGAATCGCACTGGAACTTACTGGAGCCGAAGCCGCAGTCAGTTGTGGCAAAAAGGGCTAACCAGTGGCAATCAACAGCAATTAGTTCAAGTCGATATTGATTGTGATGGCGATACTTTGTTATTTAGAGTCAAACAAACGGGTAATGCCTGTCACTTTGAGCGTTACAGTTGCTTTGCATCGCAAAAAAAACCTTTTGATTTAGCGCGATTAACTCAGCTGCTTGAAAAACGAAAAGCTGAACTTCCAGAAAAATCATTCACGACCAGCTTGTTTAAGTCCGCTGAGTTTAGAGCGGAGAAAATACTCGAAGAGGCGCAAGAATTAATTGAGGCGCAAGATTTTGAAGATGTTCGTTGGGAAGCATCGGATCTGATCTTTTTTGCACTAGTTGACTCACTAGCTAAAGGTGTCGACATTAGTGATATCACCACAGAACTACGAGGCCGGTTTAATGATAATTAAGGCGCAAGACTGGAAAAGACAAAGTCTTGCCAGTGATCCTCAGATAGCGAATAAAGTTTCGGCTATGTTGGCAACAATAAAGGCGCAAGGTGATCAAGCAATCGAAGCTCTTGCCCTTGAGTATGACCAACAGACAGTCGAAGAAATACCTTTAATGCCATTTGAAGATTATCAACTCGAGCCAGAACTTGCCAAGGCAATAAGGGTTGCTGCCAGTCGGATACAGCGATTTGCCGAGTTTCAAAAAGAGGGTGTGTGTAACCGTACCTTTGATGATGAATACGGACAATTTGGACAAATGGTTGAGCCTATCGAAAGGATTGGGGCATACATTCCTGGTGGGCGATTCCCTTTAATCTCCACAGCGTTGATGACGTTAATCCCAGCAAAAGTTGCTGGATCAAAAGTTCGCATTGCGTGTTCTCCATCTAACAATCCTGCATTGCTAGCTGCAGCCTCACTGGCTGGCGCAACAAAATTTCTCCGAATCGGTGGAGTACAGGCAATCGCTGCCCTGGCATTTGGTTACCGCAGTGAAGCGCCTGTCGATGTGGTAGTTGGCCCCGGTAATGCATGGGTTAATGAAGCCAAAAAACAATTACAAACTATCGTAAAAATTGACGGAGTTGCAGGTCCAAGCGAGTTGCTAGCTTTGTGTGATTCGACCCAACCAATTGACTGGCTGGCGCTCGATGCGCTTGCTCAGGCCGAGCATGACCCATTAGCCTGTTCAATCATTGTTAGCGATGATCGACCCTGGCTAGTTTCAATGCTTAGCTATTTGGAAGGCAATCAATCCACCAAAAAGCTCCTTAGTGGAAAGCAGGTAGAGTTAATTTATGCGGAAGACCCAATCCAAATGACGGCACTTAGTGAAAGTTATGCTCCGGAACATTTGATGTTATGTCATTCAGGTATAGATTCGAAATCACTATCGAATTATGGCTCTTTGTTTATGGGTGCCAATAGTGCTGTAGCACTTGGTGACTATATTACTGGCCCAAACCACACCTTGCCCACCTTAGGTAATGCTAGGCAGAATGGTGGGCTGAACGTTCTAACCTTCTTACGGTTTTTGACCATTCAAACAGTGAATGATCAAGGCCGAAAGGAGCTGGCACAGTTAGCAGAGCAAATAGCCACTGCTGAGGGGCTAATTTTTCATGCAGAAAGCTTGAAGGTTCGTCAATGATTTAATCGGGGATAGAAGTATTCTTTTAACCCCTTTATCCCTTTCAATTAAACAAAAATTCAACTATAACTATATCTATGAGTGAGATAATAAATAGCTCACTGGTTAAGTGATATCAATTTGTAAGCACATTAACTGGTGCAAGAATACACTCCATGCCTTGTCTTTACTGCTTCTCAGTACGATTGCTCACGCCAAGAATCCGTCTCATTTTGATCGAATAGATTCAAGTCTTGGTATTCAGTCTAACTACATCAATAAATTAATTCAGCGTAATGATGGTTTTATCTGGATGGCTACCGCTGAAGGAATTAGTCGGTTTGATGGTTACTCTTTTGTTAACTACTCAGTCGACCTGAATGACCCTAACAGTCTTCCCAGTGCATGGGCCGATGTTATGTTTGAAGATAACCAGCAAAGGCTCTGGATTGGCACCGACAGAGGACTAGCGAGGCTTACTGAAGATGAGCGATCTTTCATTGTTTTTAAGCATGATAAAACGGATGAGCATTCTATTTCGGGGAACATAATCCAAGGAATTTCACAAGATGCTCAAGACAGGGTCTGGGTTAGCGCTGGCTTGAGTATTAATCTGTATCGTGAACAGACCAATGATTTCACCAGATATTCATTACCCGATATTACTGAGCAACTCGCACTTGATAATGCGATTAACTTCTTAAAGAAAGCCGACAATTTTGGTTTCTGGGTTGGTAGCGACTTAGGCTTATTCTATTTTGACACTCGGGATAAAAACTTTACTAAGCATTCCGAAGTCAGCCAGGTAGGTCTTTCATTTTATGATTTGGATACAGACAGTCGTGGAAATTTATGGCTTGCGACTCGCGAAAATGGCGTTATTAAATACAATCCAAAAACAAAAAACATACAGACGTTCAAAGCAGATGAAGGCGACTCTAATTCATTAGTCAGCAATTTTGCTTGGAGGCTGTTAGTCGATTCCGATGATCAGATCTGGGTAGGCACAAGTGGTAGCGGATTGAGCTTGTTCAAAACAGAAGAACAGAAGTTCTATTCTCATCAATATAGTTTGGTTGATGATCGAACCATTCCAAGTGATTTAGTGACAGACATTATTGAAGACAGCTCTGGACTCATTTGGGTTGCTACTTTCGATGGTATAGCCTTGTATAAACCTAATCAGGTGGTCGAGAATTTAAGACCCATTCCTTACAATGATGAATCGCTATCAAGTGATTTACCTTGGTCGTTTGCGGAATCAAAAGAAGCAATTTGGATCGGAACAACTGAAGGTCTCAATAGAGAAGATAAATTGACCGGTAAAATAAAGCGATATTTGAACCTAGGAAATGATCTGACGCAACAGAACTTTACAGCCGTTTGGGCTATGCAGGCTCTCGACAATAACGCATTATGGCTAGCTACCGAGTATGGTTTGGCTCGTTTTGACTTGTCAACAGAGTCGTTCAAATTTTCCTATGACTTTCCGGTTATGTTTGCAAGTAGCCAAGAAGAAAGTCGGCTGCTAAAACGAACCGTATGGGCAATTCAAGTGCGAACGGATGGCTCGATTTGGGCCGGAACCAATGATGGAAAATTATATTTATTCTCGACAGAAAAAGGCGTGTTAATAGATCTATCAAAATCTATATGGGACACACTCGAGGAGAAAAATCGACTTGAATTTAATAATATTATCGAAGATAGTCAAGGGAATTTGTGGTTATCTACTAGCACCGGTTTGTACTTTTATGATTTGCAAAAACAAGTAATAAAAACCGTTGTAGATTCAAGGGGGCAAGATCTATTTCCGAATGATTGGATTTATGCGACCGAACATCACAGCGACAATGACTACTGGTTTCTTACTCAAAACTATGGAGCTTTCTTGTTGCGGCTTGATAGCACTGGTGTAGCATCGGTTCAAGCTCACATCCACACCCATACTCAGAAATTCGCCGATAGTAGTTTATATAATGTTTACCCCATTTCTAAAGATGAAGTTTGGTTTACAGCTTCAAAGAATATTTACCAATACAATTTGCCGAATAACCAATTAGTTAACTACGGCAGTGAGCAGGTCTTACCTGAGCTGGTATTTCATGAGAATACACAATTTCTTGACTCAGCAGGAAGATTAATATTTGGTAGTAGCAAAGGAGTGATACGCTTTTCGCCTACGGAACTAAGAATTGCAGAACTTAAAAGACGAGATAATGTTCCACCACTGTATTTGACAAAACTCACGACAAATCTATCTAGCTATCAATCTAATAACGCTAAAAAAAGTCGTCAACTCAATAACATTGTTCGCGATGATAGGGAATTGACTAAACCTCTGCATACTTATCATTCAATGCAGTTTTCTTACGAACACTCGGTATTTGATTTCGAGTTTTTGGCGTTAGACTATGCCAATACGAAAAACATTAAGTATTCCTATCGACTTAATGGCTTCAACTCTAACTGGTCTGAGTTTAGCCATCGTCGAAAATTCACTTTTACTAATTTACCTGCTGGAGAGTACTTGTTACAAGTTCGCGCCTCTAATGGTGTTCACCGCTGGGAAGACACTCCCGCCAATTTTAGGATTATCATCAATCCTCCTCCATGGAGAACTTGGCCAGCCTATATTTCTTACTCTATTGTATTGTTTCTAATATCAATCTTTGGCTATAGGTTTTGGCGTAAGCAATTGTTGATGAAATATGCTCTAGATGATTCCAAAATTAAATTAGAGCAAGCTCTGTGGGGAAGCGGGGATGAATTATGGGAATGGAATATTGAAACTGGAAAATTGAATAAACAAAATATATTTGAAGAGTTTGTTCAAGTAAATGCGATAAACAAAGAGTCTCTCTCTTCTTTGATGACCCAGATACATCCAGACGATCGCCAAAGGCTGCGCAGTGATATTAGTGACGTGCTGACTGGTAAAAAGAATAAAATTGAATCAATCTATCGTAGAAAGACCAAAGACGGAGCTTGGGTCTGGTTGTTAGACAAAGCCAAAGTGAGCGATTATACCAACCAAGGAACCCCTTCAAGAATTAGTGGAACAACTCGAAATGTTGATAACTTGAAGCGAGCTGAAGAAAAAAATCAGCTTTTGGCATCGGCATTCCAAAGTACCAATGACGGCGCGATCATTCTTAATCAGAAACTTGAAATCATTGCCATAAATGATGCCTTTACTAGAATCACGGGGTTTGATTCTTCAATAGTCGGCGATGTGTTTGATGGAAAGGGGATTTCCAGTTCAAAAATAACAAGTGATGGTGAAATGTTGAGTGGTAAGATCATGAAAGAAATCCTTGCCCATGGTTTTTACACTAGAGAACTCTGGTTAAGAAACTCTAGTGGAAGAAAAATTCCGGTTGATATGAAAATGGCGGCAGTCGTTAGTGAGGCAGGGGATGAGTCAAATTTTGTGATAACGATTACTGATATTAACTATCGTATCAAAGCGGAAAGGGAACTTCGTCGGCTAGCAGACTACGACTCGTTAACTTCGCTACCTAATCGTTCAAAACTAACCATGCAATTGGAGCAAAGTATATTGCTCGCCAAAGAAAATGCTAGTTTGCTTGCAGTTTTATTCATCGATCTAGACAATTTCAAAAATGTTAATGATAGTCTTGGTCACAGTTTTGGTGACTCGGTATTAATCGCTGTCGCAGAGCGACTAAGGAGTTGTGTGCGGCGATCTGACATTATTGCCAGGCTCGGTGGTGATGAGTTCACTATTGCATTAGTAGGGTTGGATACTTTAGATGCTGTAGTTAAAGTAGCAAACAATATCTTGCTAGCGATGCAGCGCCCTTTTACGGTTGGAGAACATGACTTAGTGATCAGTCCAAGTATAGGTATTTCGGTTCTTGGTGAGAATGGTTCCGACGTAGAAACACTTCTAAGCAATGCAGATATTGCAATGTATCACGCAAAAAATCATGGTAAGAATAACTTTTCATTTTTCTCAGATTCCATGAACGAAAGGCTGATCAACCGTATCGCTTTGGAAAAACGAGTGAGACTGGGCTTGGAAAATGATGAGTTTGTTCTTCACTACCAGCCAAAAATAGGATTACTCTCTGGACATATTGTAGGTTTTGAAGCGCTAGTTCGTTGGAACGATCCTGAACGAGGTTTAGTGGCACCCAATGAATTTATTCCAATCGCGGAAGAGACGGGCTTGATATTACCTTTGGGAGCTTGGGTTCTTAATGCTGCATGCAAACAACTAAAGGAATGGAATAGTATGGGGTTCCAGACATTGAATTTGGCAGTAAATTTGTCAGCCCTTCAGTTTCAAGATAAGAATCTAATCGATACCGTTGAGCAGGCACTCACCAAACATGGTATAGCGATTGAGAATTTTGAGCTTGAGATAACAGAAAGTTCGTTGATGGAAAATATGACGCACACTATCAAAACGCTTAATCGACTACGCGAGTTTGGCCTAAAGCTTTCGTTGGATGATTTTGGTACCGGTTATTCGTCACTTAACTATTTGAAAAAATTCCCGATTCAAACTCTTAAAATCGACCGGTCTTTTATCAGTGACTTAACTCGCGATAAACGCGATGCTAAAATGGTTGCCTCGATTGTCGCGTTGGCTCATAACCTTGACCTTCGAGTTATTGGAGAAGGCGTTGAAGATCGAGAGCAGCTTGCCATGCTGCACCAATTTGGTGTCGATGAGGTTCAAGGATACTTGCTCGGTAAACCTTGTTGCGCTGTTCAAGCGACCAAATTGCTGCAGTCAAATTTAGATATCAGTGACTTGATCAAGCCCATTTCGGTCTAGGCAATTTTCTTTATCGTAAATGATGTTTTCAATTTGACTTGGTTAGTCATACTTCTCGCTCATGCAACGATATGACTCAGATATAAGCTCTTCTAAAACATCCATATCAACATCTGCCAGTTTGTTGATGTTTAGACATGATTTCCCATGCTTGTGTTTTCCCAGTTTGGAGAGAAGTTCATCGAATCGACTAAACCCATTCATCAAATAAACGCTGATATAGTTTTTTCTAGGCGAGAAACCCGTCTTCATCCAGTCTCCTTCTCGACCGCTAGCGTAAACATAATGATAACTCCCATAGCCAATAATCGCCGTTCCCCACATGACCGCAGGTTCACCGGTTATTCGAGAAAAACATTCTAGTAATATAAGCGAATCCTGTTGGCGTGTTGGGTGCTCTATAGATTGAATAAATTCTTTGGGCGACTTTTTAGTAGTAGTAGTTTTAAGATCAGACATGTTTCTTCCTGATGTGTTAGAACGAAGAGCCGGGTTGTGATAAGAATTCTAGCTCTTCTGCAGTGGACTCTCTACCCAGAACTTGATTTCGATGCGGATATCGAGAGAATTTTTCGATAATATCTCTGTGTCTCTTTTCGTAGTCGAGGTTATTCTCTAGTCCTTCGGTTGCGAAAAGTTTTAGCGCTTGATTGTGAATTTCTAATGATTCGGAATGCATATACGGCATATAAAGGAAGCTTCTTCGCTTTATTGGTATGTCTTTATCAAATCCTTTCTCAATGGCGTTTTGTGATAACGCTAAGGCTAACGCGTCAAATTCAAAGGCTTTTGCTGAGTCTCTAAAGTAATTGCGAGAAAACTGATCAAGAACGATAACTTCTGCAAGGCTTCCACCGGGAGTTTGCCGCCATTCGTAGAGCTCGCAACGTGTTGCCGCCTGGTAGGTATCCCAAAAGCGCTGTTTAAGTTGCCGGTCAAAGTTAGCATCTTTCTTGAACCAATATTTAGAGTCAATTTCGTTAAACCAGAAATCAATAATTTCTTGATAGCGCATGGAAAGCCCCTTTGTGCTCGAATTTCAAATTAGTCGCCAACTTGTTTCTTTGTGCTACCCGCTAATTGGTACTTATCTAAAATTAATAATAATGGTGGTAGTAATAAAAAATCAACGATTAGTGCAAATACTAGCGTGATTGCCATTAGCATACCTATTGCTGCGGAGGTATTCATATGTGAAATAGCCAAAATCATAAAGCCTCCGGATAATACAACAGTGGTTGTTAGTAATGCTTTACCAACTCGAGAAAATGTTGCTCTAATGGCTTCCTGCGAAGTTAAACCAGACAGTCTGGCCAATCGATACTTATGCAGGAAGTGAACTGTATCATCAACAACAATCCCAAGGGTCGAACAAGCTACTATTGAAAGTGAAATATCCACATAGCCATAGAGTATTCCCCAAAGGCCGTAGGCCATCGCTGCCGGAATGATATTGGGTATTAAACTGATCAAACCAAATTTCAGCGATTTAAATATCAAAACTAAAATAGCAGATATACCCAACAGAGCGAGCAGAGTTCCCGCTAGTAAACTGCTTATATTGCGTTGCGCAATGTGCGCAAAAACTATTCCCAAACCAGTCGCTTCGCTCGTTACAAGTGCAGGAGCATTTTGTTTTAACCATGCTTGTGCTTTAGTATCTAACGCCAATAATTCATCCGAACCAGCATCGGTTACTGAGACACTAAATCGAGTCGCATCTTTATGGATGGTGACTAAATTATTGAGTCCAAGTTCTGCTGGTAACCCGAACTCATAAAATAGTAGGTACTGCGCTGCAAGCTCGCTAGTTTGCGGAATCTTATACTCAGAAAAACTATCATTATGCATCGTTTTGTTTAGGTCTTTCATTAGCTGGCTAAAACTGCTCACCTTAACGACCTTTTTTTGGGTTAGAAACCATTGTTCAAACTGATCCAGTTGACTAATGTATTCGGGAGAAAAAATGCCTTGCTTAGTGCTGGAGCTAATCGAATACTCCAGCGAATTGACTCCGGTAAGGTAGCCATCTACCTTTTTAACCAGCTTCACGACTTCAAAACTTTGATCGAAGTATTGCGACCAGTTATCTGATAACTTGTTCTTGGGAATAGAGACGGTGAGAAAGATTACTGCTAATAGCATTGATGCTAGTATTTTTTTTCGATGACCGATAATCCAATCTGAAAATCCTTTGAACTGCATATTTTCTTTCGATAAAAAAGGTTTGTTTTCTGGGATTACTATTAGTAAGGCTGGTAACAGAAAAATACTAAAGACTAATGCCAACAGCACACCAAATGCGACCATGTTTCCTAAGTCTTGATAAGGTGGTGATGAGCTAAAGTTAAGGGTTAAAAAACCAATGATGGTAGTAATACTCGTCACTAACACCGGTGTATAGTTTATCGAGAGGCTCTTAATTAGCGCGGATTTTTTATCATCGTCAGACGCTCGAAATTGGTAATAGCTGGTAATGATATGGACACTATCAGCAACCATTATTGACAGCAGAATGCTTGGCGCAAACCCTGCTATTGGCGTTAGCACCGGTGAAATCCAGCCAAAGAAACCAAATGTACTGACTAAGCAAGCGGTGATTAATAAAAAAGTAGCAACAGTACCGCTAAGTCTTTTTAAGAACAAAACTAAGCCCAAAAAAATAAGTACGTAACTGATAGGCACCAAAGTGGTTAGATCATTAGCTACCGCCCGAGCAAGGGTTGTGTTAAACGCGGTTGAGCCACCATTGTCAATTTCAAATTCTGGGAACTGCTGCCTTAACTTATTTCTCAATGATTCCATTTGCAATGTCACTGTAGTGGAAGCATTGTTGAGGGATTTATCTAACCTTAAGTTGATAACAACCACGGTTAATTTGCCATCTGCAGTGATTAATGATTTCACTAAACGATTTTCTGACAAGGCAATTTCTTTTAATTTATTCAATTGAGAAAGTGTCATACCCTCAGTTGATTCGACCAAATAATTAGTTTCGATTTCATCATTTTGCGAGCGGGTATATTGGTAATTGGTGAGTGATGAAACTCGATAGGCACCATCGATTTGCCATGCTAACTCAGTAGCTTGTTCTATAAGTTGTAGAGACCGAAGGTTAAATAAGTCACCTTGTTTATTTTCGATAACCAAGGTTGCTGAATCCGAACTGACATAGTTGTTTTCGAATGATTCAAAAGCGAGTAGCTGCGGGTTATCTTTACTCAAATAAACCCTAAAGTCGTTACTAATGGTTAGCTTGGAAAGTCCAATTGAAAAAATCATTAGTAGTATTGAGCTGACAATAATAATTTTGAGCGGGTTATTCACAATCCAAGAAAAGAATGTCATCAGGCTCTTTGAAAAAGTATGCATAGAATGTGTTTTGTACAAAGAGAGTGCTGTGATAGTAACTCAATTCTATGCGCGGGCATAACCACAGGATTCGTGCGAAGTCAGAGCCGGTTAACCGACCAACCTTAGAATTGGTGCACAAAATCGCTAAATAGCGCTATTTAAGCCCAGTTTTGTGGATTATTTACAAAGATTTTGCGTTGCACAATAACTATACTCTCGATCCGTTTTTAAAAAAGAATCTCAATATGAGTTTAATAAAGCAATTCCCTAAATTTGGCTTGTTGACCATCGTGTCTCTTGCTGCCATCGGTTGTACCCATACGACTTCGGAAGTACAAGAAACTGAGCAGTCAACCAATCAACCTTTGGTTCGAAAAATCCCAGTCAAATGCAAACAACCGGTACAAGTTGAAGATATTTGGAAATTAGAACCTGCTTTAGTTCGAAGTGGCAAAATTAAAGAAAATATGAGTCAGGCCGAAAAGAAAGCAGTTATTTTAGCGTTTATCAAAGCCAAGAATGAGCAATATCAGCAGTGCTTGAAAAGTAACAAGAGTAAATAATCAAATGAAGAAAATAGTCCCAAATATATCATGGAAGCTTGCCCTAATAGCCGGCTTAGCGCCTTTTTCGCTGAGCGTTTATGCCGATGGAAGTTTTCCTAAATCATCACCAAAAGATCCCGGAGTAATCAATGAAGAACGAATCGAATATTGGTTAAAAAAGCGGGGTGAAATCAAGCCAAATGCGACTGAACAAGAAATTAGAGCTATTGTTGAACAATACAAAGCAAGAGCCACATTGAATCAACCGCTGCATAAATTCAGTCAGCCGGTTAAGCTCAATAATCAGCTTCAAAAGAAAACCAATGCCCCAAAAACGGTTAAAGCGCTCGGTTTATTGATCGACTTTCCTGATTTACCTTATGATGATAATCGTTTAGATAGCGGTGATACGGGAATGTATTACGATAACTATTCTGTTGATCATTATCGGCAATTGATGTTTTCAACTACCGGCTACACTGGTCCTTCAAATCAAAACCTCATGTCGGGTTATCAATTTTATCAAGAAGTCTCTGGCGGAGAATTTTTCTTTACTGGTGATGTGTTTGGTTGGGTAACAGCGGACAGTAATGCTGCGACTTACGGTGGCAATGATCCTGATAATGATGACAATGATCTTGATGCACCTAAGTTAATTGAAGAGGCGATTGCTAAAGTTGTCGCCGCCAATACTATCGATTTAGAGCAATACGATATCGAAGATCCCTATGATTTAAACGGCAACGGCATCGTCAATGAAGCCGATGGCTTTATTGATCACATTAACGTTTTCCATTCATCTGTGGGTGAAGAAGCTGGAGGCGGGGTGCTAGGTGATGACGCTATTTGGTCACATCGATTTTTTGTCAATCAAACAGGTAATCCAACCACTATGGGATACGCTATCCCAGGTACTAATAAACGAATTTTTGGCTATACCATTCAGCCAATTGATGCTGCCACTGGGGTTGTCGTACACGAGTTTGGTCACGACCTCGGATTGCCTGACGAATATGATACAGGTTCTTCCGATGATGGCGCACCAACTGGCAACTGGTCAGTTATGGCTGGTGGAAGTTGGACTGGAAGTCCATCAGGAACGATGCCTGTAGGTTTTAGTCCTTATGCACGAGAAAATTTACAAGCGATGCACGGTACCAACTTCTTGAATCAAGTTGAAGTACATTTAAACGACCTTTCTGGCACTAGTGAAAGTTATAACTTGGTAGAAGCGGTGAATCACGCGAGTGGTGTCAATCAAATAAAAGTTAATTTGCCAGAGCCATTGGTCGATTTTGGTGCGCCTTACACGGCTAGTTATCAATATTACTCTGAAAGAGGAGACAACCTTTCTAATGAGATGTCTTTCGATTTAGACGTACCTGCTGGCACAAGTGTTTCTCTTAGCATGAAGTCAAGGTGGGCGATTGAAGCTGATTGGGATTATGTGCAAGTGAGTGTTAACAACCAGGTTATTGCTGGAAATCATACCAATGCAACTAACCCGCTCGCCGCTAACTATCCTAGCTATGCCAGTGTCGTAAACTACATTTCCGGCAACTCGCTAGACATCGCTGGCGCAGAAGGCGCTTTAGGTTGGGTTGATCTCACTTTTGATTTAAGTAGCTATCAGGGGCAATCTGTCTCAATTAAGTTTGAATATATCACTGATGCTAACACTGGTGACTATGGTTTTGTCGTCGACGACTTGGTGACAATTGCTGATGGTAATGAAACGTTTATAGATGGTGCTGAAACTGCTGGCACAGCAACCTTGAATGGGTTTGAACGAATCACTGACAAGTCTGCAGGTAAACCGCGTAACTATTACATTCAATTAAGGAGTCATAATGGTGTCGACGAAGGATTATCAAGTCGTGGATACGATGGCGGGGTCGTTTTATGGTTCGCAGATTCCAGCTACTCAGACAATAAGGTGGGCGATCATCCAGGACATGGTTTTATTGGCGTAGTGGATGCTGATCAAAACCTAATTGGAACCCAGCGTTCTAGCGTTCAGATTAGAGATGCTGCGTTTAGTCTGTATCAGCAATCAAGTTATTCTCAGGATAATAATTTGACTTCTAACTCGACGTTCGATGACGCAAACGATTACTCGAGCCCCAATAAACCTGCTGCGGGATTAGTGCTGCCTAATTTGGGTTTTAGTATGAATATTGATGCTCAAGCCACTAATAATACAACTGCGACCATTACCTTGGCTGCCGGCAGTATTGCTTTGGCTGCAGATTTCTCTACCAGCTCATCAGAAAGAAGTGTGACCTTTGCTGATGCTACTACCGGTGGTTCTTTTAATTATACTTATGATTGGGACTTCGGCGATGGCGTGGGAGTTTCAACTGCAAGTTCACCGGTTTATCAGTATGCAACGGATGGTACTTATACGGTTACTTTGACAGTTACTGACACGGATCAAAACGAATCGGTTTCAACCAAGACCGTCACTCTTGATACTGCACCACTAGCTGCATTTTCGTCTGCAATCGCCAATGAAGTGGTTACCTTCACTAATACTTCTACCGGTGGAGTTGGCGGGTTAAGTTATGCTTGGGATTTTGGTGATGGCGAGAGTTCAACCAGTGCATCACCTAGTCATACTTACACAGAAGATGGTACATACGCTGTAAGTTTGGTGGTTACAGATGCTGAAGGGCGTTCTAGTACTTCTACTGGCGCAAATATTGTTATTGATACACGACCAGTTTCTGGATTTAGTGTCAGTACTAATAATTTAACGGCCACATTCACTGACACCACAACTGGTGGTCGCGGCTCACTCACTTATGCTTGGGACTTTGGAGATGGGGCTAGTTCGACTGACCAATCACCATCCCACACTTATGCAGCTGCGGCGATTTACGTGGTTACTTTAACTGTGACGGATGGGAACGGTATTACAAGTCAAACTACTAGCAATGTGACAGTCCAAGAGCCACCAGCTGAGACTGAAAGCTCGGGAGGTGGAGGAGCATTGACTTGGTTGTCGCTGTCGTTGTTAGCACTTATTCGACGAACCAGACAAGCTAAGTAGTTTTGTGATGCTTTGCTACCGAAAAAGCCGATAGATGTTTCTATCGGTTTTTTTATGGATGAAATAATCCATATGACCCGTATGTTTCGTATATTTTGAATAACGGTTTTATCTGAAAAATTGATGACTCCTTCATTTGAGTTCTATAATAATGATTAAGTAATTAAGCTTTTGCCGTTGTTTTTTAGTAATTGGAGCTGATGACTCATTAGGATTATCAGCTGTAAATAGGAGACTTTATGAATTTCAAGAATCTCATGACGCTTTGGCTAGCGGCCATATTTTTCGTGCTTTTGCTTGGTTGCGGTGGTAGTGGTAGTGACGAAGGTGGCGATGGAAGTGTTCCACCAACCTGGGCTGCAAACGTTTTTGAAGATGAATCTGAATTTAAAAATCTTTGTCAGGTGCCTAGAACGGGGACTGATCCTGCAACAAACCGAGCCTATGCAGACCGACCCGGAACGACTTTGCATGAAAATCATTGGTTACGCTCTTGGAGCAATAACACTTATCTTTGGTATGACGAAATAGAGGATGTAAACCCGGCTGGTTTTTCTGATACTTTAGATTACTTCGCTATTTTGAAGACCAATGAGCTTTCACCATCGGGCCAACCAAAGGATAAATTTCACTTTACCCGAGATTCAGCAGAATGGCAGCAGATTGTCCAAGCTGGTGTTTCAGCCGGTTATGGAGCAGAATTTGCGATTATTCGTGGAGCTCCGCCTCGTCAAATAGTCATTGCTTTTACCGAACCAAACACCCCAGCAACTCAAGCGGGCATGATGCGAGGTGCAGAATTAGTGGAAATAGATGGGGTTGATGTTGTTAATGCTGGTGACCAAGCAAGTGTGGATATTCTAAATGCGGCACTGTTTCCGAGTGATGTTGGGGAATCTCATGAGTTTGTCTTTAGGCCGGTCGGTGAAACCGTCACTCAAACGGCGACTCTAGTTTCCGCAGAAATTACCGCCTCGCCAGTGCAATATACTCAAACCATAGATACTAATACTGGCAAAGTGGGTTATATGATGTTTTCTACCCATATCGCTACGGCAGAGTCTCAATTAATTGATGCTGTCACTGAACTTGCCAATGAAAACATCAGCGACTTGGTCTTAGACCTTAGATACAATGGTGGCGGGCTATTAGCTATTGCTAGTCAGTTGGCATTTATGATCGCTGGTGACCAACCAACTAGTGGAAAGAATTTTGATAACCTCGTATTTAACGACCAGCATCCAACAGTAAACCCTGTCACTGGAAATAGCTTATCCCCAACTCCGTTTTATACGACCTCTTTGGGTTTTTCGGTTGATTCAGGGCAGAGCTTACCTACTTTAGATTTACAACGCGTTTTCATTCTTTCTACTGATGGTACTTGCTCCGCAAGTGAGGCAATTATTAACGGTCTTAGAGGAATTGACATCGAAGTGATACTAATAGGTTCGACTACATGCGGAAAACCTTATGGTTTCTATCCTACCGATAACTGTGGAACGACTTATTTTACGGTTCAATTTAGCGGGGAAAATGACAAAGGCTTTGGTGATTTTTCTGATGGGTTTTCGCCCGCGAATACAGCTGACACCGTTGGCGTTGTTGTACCGGGTTGTTCGGTAGCAGACGACTATGACTTTGCGTTGGGAGATCCTAACGAGGCGCAGTTTAAGGCGGCTTTAGACTATCGCGAAACAGGAACCTGTCCGACTCCTTCGGCAAAAGGGGTTAAACAGGTTTCCAATAAATCCAACTCAAATTTGGAAGTGCGTGATAATCGAGTGGAAACGTTACTTATGAATAACCGTATTTTACTTCGTTGAGGAGATGACGTTGAAAGTCAATATGTGCCGCAAAGTTGTTCGGACGATAGTTTCGAAGTTGTTAGGTCGGGCTGGGATAACGTGCTTATCCGGTTTAATCATGGCTGGCTGTCAATCGATTACTGAAGAAAAACTGAAACCGGCGCTTTTGGAATCTGTCGATCAGTCTTCACACGCTCAAATTGAACAAGTTATTAAAGACGAGTTTGGTTCACAAGAGCTCAAAATTGCCGAGAGAGCGTTTATTCAGCAAAGCTCGATTACTATTATGATGCAAGCACGACGAACTGTTGAAGACCAGAATATTCAGGGACGAGATATGCAGAAACCGATGCGTTTTAAATTAATGAAGAGTAGTTCGAATTGCTATTTAGTTTTGGATAGCAATTCGAAAAGTTGGAAGTTACCGGGCGTAACCTGTCGTTACGAGTAGTTTTACAAATAAGAGCTAGTTTTCTTCAGCATCCGGCACAAACACATAACCAATCCCCCAAACCGTTTGCAGGTACCGTGGTTTGGCAGGGTCTTCTTCAATCATGCGTCGTAACCTAGAGACTTGAACATCGATACTTCTCTCTAAAGCGCTATAATCTCTCCCTCTAGCTAAGTTCATCAACTTGTCTCGAGACAAAGGTTGTCTAGGATTTGTGACTAGAGATTTTAGCACTGCAAACTCACCACTCGTTAGCGTCATAGGTTCGCCGTTCTTACACATTTCTCGAGTGGCAAGGTTGAGGGTAAACTCACCAAACTGTACCATTTTTTCTTCACCGCTCGGTGCTCCGGGCAGCTCATTGGTTTTTCGTCTTAGTACTGCTTTGACTCTAGCTAATAATTCGCGTGGATTAAACGGTTTAGCAAGGTAGTCATCGGCCCCTAATTCCAGTCCAATAATACGGTCGACGTCATCTCCTTTTGCGGTCAGCATTATGATGGGAATATTATTATCCATTCCACGTAGCCTGCGACAAATAGAGAGTCCATCTTCTCCTGGTAACATCAAATCAAGGACCATTAAGTGATAGTTCTCTCGTTCCAGAAAACGATCCATTTGTTCTGAATCAGCAGCAGCCTTGACGATATAGCCTTGCTCTTTGAAGTATCTTTCAAGCAAGCTTCGCAAGCGAAGATCATCGTCAACAACGAGTATTTTTTGGGTTTCTTCACTCATCCTATAGTCTCCTAATGAGAGTTTTTAATTTGCGCAAATGCTGTTGTTCTTTTCGGTAATTAAGATCTGACTGTTCAATGTCAGACTTAAACCATTATCAAGGTCATTCTGTTAGTTTATAAATAACTGATTGAAATGCCTAGCGATTTTATTGCGGAATTGTTACAGAGTATAACCTATATTAAAAATATTGCGGTAACACCTCGCAAATCTTTAAATATTGAGGAACATTCACCTCGAGGTATTGGCGAATTACCGAAGGTTTTTTGTGGAAGATAATCCACAAATTGACATGATGGTCATGCAATCGATATCTGTTTTGTATATAATCGCCAACCGCATTTACGGCGGCTTGAGCATCAATCAAGTTGCGAGAACTCTCAATTTATAGACTGTTTATTAGGAATACCCATGACAAAAATCGCTCAAATTATTGCGAAAGAGCTAGCTGTGAACGAAAAACAGGTCGCTGCGGCCATTTCGCTGTTAGATGAAGGCGCCAGCGTTCCATTTATATCTCGATATAGAAAAGAAGCAACCGGTGGCCTTGACGATTCTCAGATGAGAACACTTGAGGAGCGATTAGGTTATTTACGAGAGCTAGAAGACCGACGAGCGGTGATTATCAAAAGTATTGATGAGCAAGAAAAACTCACGCCTGAATTGAAAGCGAGCATTTTATCTGCGGAAACTAAAAGTGAGCTGGAAGATTTGTATCTGCCGTATAAGCCTAAGCGACGCACAAAGGCACAAATCGCTCGTGAAGCTGGGTTGCAGCCATTGGCAGAGTCATTGCTAATCAACCCAGAACAAGATCCAGAAAATGCCGCTACAGATTTTCTCAATCCAGAGCTAAAAATTGAATCTGCCAAGGACGCACTAGATGGCGCAAAGCAAATCTTAATGGAACAGTTTGCCGAAAGCGCACAATTGCTCTCTGAGATAAGGAATTACTTAAAAGACAACGCATTCATCCGGTCAACGGTATTAAGCGGCAAAGAATCGGAAGGCCAAAAATTTGCTGATTACTTCGAGTACTCTGAAAAGTGGAACAAAATTCCTTCTCATCGAGCATTGGCTTTATTTCGTGGTCGAAATGAAGGTGTTTTGAGCATCGAGTTAGTCGTTGATGAGAAAATCCTAAAGGACGATAAAGAGTCAAATTACGCTCAATTTTTAATTGCTAAACAGGCCAATATTTCAGATAAAGGACGTCCTGCAGATAGTTGGCTACAGACGGTAGTGCTATGGACCTGGAGAGTTAAGTTGCATAGCTTTTTTGAAACTGAGTTGCTAGGGCAACTCAGAGAGCAAGCCGAAACCCATGCGATTGGTGTTTTTGCCAGCAATATGCGAGACCTTTTAATGGCAGCACCTGCCGGTAACTGCGTCTCTATGGGGCTGGATCCTGGCCTGCGAACAGGCACCAAAGTGGTGGTGGTAGACGGTACCGGCAAATTGTTGACTCAGTCGACTATCTTTCCACATGCGCCTCAAAATCAATGGGATCAATCTTTGGCCAAGTTAGCAACCATGTGCAAACAGTTTAAAGTTAAGTTAGTCAGTATTGGTAACGGAACGGCATCTCGCGAAACTGATAACCTGGTTGCTGAGCTAGAGAAAAAGCATCCCGAACTTGGCTTAAAGCGAATAGTCGTCAGTGAGGCCGGAGCTTCCGTCTATTCAGCTTCAAAATTAGCAGCTGAAGAATTTCCAGATTTGGACGTGACTTACAGAGGTTCGGTATCTATTGCTCGGAGATTGCAAGATCCGCTGGCTGAACTGGTTAAGATTGAACCAAAGGCGATTGGAGTCGGCCAATATCAGCATGACGTTAGTCAAAGTCAATTGAGTAAAACACTTGGCAGTGTAGTAGAGGATTGTGTAAATGCAGTTGGTGTCGATCTTAATACTGCATCCGCTCCATTGTTGACTCATGTTTCTGGGCTGAATAAAACCTTGGCTCAAAACATTATTAAATATCGCGAACAACACGGTCGGTTTGTAAATCGTAAGCAACTTAGCGAAGTTGAGCGTTTGGGACCGAAAGCCTTTGAGCAAGCTGCAGGCTTCTTACGAATTACTGACGGTGATAACGCGCTTGACCGTTCAGGGGTGCATCCAGAGACATACCCAATTGTGCAAAAAATGTTAGAACGTATCACAGGCGGTATTGATGCTCTCATGGGTAACTCAAAGGCTTTAAGTGACATTGACCCTAAATCCTATGTATCTGATAGCTTTGGATTACCGACTATCTCAGATATTTTAAAAGAGTTAGAAAAACCCGGTAGAGACCCCCGTGGAGAGTTTAAAACTGCCAAGTTCAAGAAAGGGGTTGAGAAAATTTCCGATCTGAAGCCGGATATGGCGTTAGAAGGTACAGTAACAAACGTCACTGATTTTGGTGCATTTGTGGATGTCGGTGTCCATCAAGATGGTTTGGTGCATATTTCTTTGATGAGTGACAAATTTATCTCAAACCCGAGAGAAGTCGTTAAAACTGGCGATATTGTAAAAGTTCACGTGATATCTGTTGATGTTCAACGAAAGCGTGTCAGCTTATCGATGGTAGGGCCACAAGCAGAAAGCGACAAAACTGAATCTAGACCTAAGGCATCTGCTCGAACAAAGCAGCACAAACCACGAGCAAAGAGCAGTGCACCAGCAAACTCAGCCTTTGGATTAGCCCTGGCTGACGCACTAAAAGGCAAAAAGTAGTTTGAAACAAATATTCGCTATTTGAGATAAAAAATCGGCCAATTTGTAAAAAATTGTTGCAAGCTTAATTTCAGTTTGTTATAAATGTGACCGCTAGCGAATAATAGAAGCCCGAAGTAACGGGACCTGCAGACTGGAAACTTTATAAGCCTCTTGATTGAGGCTTTTTTATGGGTGGTAAAAATCGCCGACTTGCTTATAAATTTACCCCTTCCCGCTGGCGACACCGTTGTGCTAATTTTATTTTTCCGATAACCTGTTTAGGTTATCAAATTGACTACTAGTTGGATCTTAGATGTTCGAATCACGCGGTTTTAACCTATTTATGGCATTTGTATGCCATCAGCTCTTGATAGCAGCATTCTATTTTCAATATGTAGAAGGAATGGAGCCGTGTCCGCTTTGCATTTTTCAACGGGTTGCAGTGTTCGTGCTAGGAATATGGTTCTTAGTGCACGGTATTCACAAACCGCTCTCTGCTAGTCGTTGGCATTACTTTTACAATATTGGTGGATTGCTAACTAGTCTAGTAGGGGCCGGTATTGCTGGCCGCCACGCATATCTGCAGAGCCTGCCGGCGGACGAAGTTCCTGCATGCGGACCGTCATTAGACTATCTAGTCGATATACTGCCCTTTATGGAACTGCTTGACGTGGTGCTCAAGGGATCTGGTGAGTGCGCAAAAGTTAGCTGGGATATGTGGGGGTTGAGTATGCCCACTTGGTTACTATTGTTTTTTATCGGGTGCATAGGATTGCTGTTGTGGCGTATCTATCGAAATGCCAAGCCTAGTCGTCGATTATTTGGATAGCGAGCGCGTTATTCAGACTTGAATGTTTAAGATGGGTTCTAGTGTTAACAAAACGACCCATTAGAGTGGTAACTCGATTTGTTCGTCATGGCTATCATCTTCCGCATTGTCCAATGACTTTATCAATGGCAGTCGAATACTAAATCGACATCCTTTACCCTGTTGTGATTCGACCGCTAGCTCACCGCTTAGTTGTTCGGTAATAATGAAATATGAAACAGATAACCCAAGCCCGGTACCCGTTTTCTCATCTTTAGTCGTAAAAAACGGCTCAAACACTCTTTTTCTTACTGATTCTGACATTCCAGGACCATTATCGATTACTTCAATAACGGCCATCTTTCCTTCTCTGCGTAGAATGATTTCTATTAGCGGTTTTTTCTGCTGATCTTTTTCAGAGGCGAGTGCTTGTGCAGCATTGATTAAAAGATTGAGAAAAACCTGCTCGAGCTGATTTTTTTGGGCGAATACCGCGCCAATATTCGGTGCATAGGTTTTCCTGATTTCGATATTTCTGAAGTCAAACTGCTTTTTTTGATTATAGTCTTTAGCTGACAATCGTATTGCAGCGTCCAATGCTTCCACCAAATCAACCTGACTTGAACGCGGAGCAATCGGCTTGGCAAAATTTAACATGTCGCCGACAATATTGGCTGCGCGTTCACCTGATGCCAGTATTCCATCTAAAAATGAGTCGATGCTTTGTTGCTCTATATAGCCAATGATCTGATCAACTTTTAAATTGTTATCGTGCGCAACTTTATGATTTCTTGGTAGATCCTTACTAATTCTTCGTTTTATATTTTGAGTGCTTTGCATAATAGCGCCGAGCGGGTTATTTATTTCATGCGCCATACCTGCGGCTAAGCCGCCCAGCGATAGCATCTTTTCTGTTTGAACCAGTGTTTCATCAATTTTTAGTTTTTCAGTGATATCATCGATTCTAATCACTTCGCCGCTAATCTCTGCAGGATTGTCGTAGATGCCATAGAGCATTACTTCTAAAGTTCGCATCGAAAGATTAACTTCTTGCTCAAATCGAAAGGTTAAATTTTGGCTTAATAAGTCACGCGAGCTTTTTGCTTGTCGAATCTTTTGATCAAGCATTGGATAGAGATCCGATAATTCACGGCCTATGGCTTCTTCTGGTTCGATGCCCGTCATTTCCTCTGCTTTTTTATTCCATTGTAAAACCCGATTTTCACTATCAATGGCAATAAGTACCGAAGGCATGGAATCAATTAACTTGGCTAAATAGGTTTGAATCGCCCCAAATTGCTTTTCAGCAATTTTTCTTCCCTTTTTTTGTTTCTTTATTTCGCTAGAGTGCTGTGCAATCCTTAGTTCGAGCAGGTTTCTCGTTTTTTCTAAAGCTTCATGGGAAAGATGCAGTTCTTTTTCGGCTTCTCGTCGATGAGAAATATCAGAAATGAATTCTATGTAATGAGGGTGTTCCAACCAACCGGCCATTCTGGCTCGGCACTCTACTGGAATTTTGTTGCCACTTTTCTGTCGATATATAGTTTCGTAGTATACATCTTCACCATTCACAATTGATTTTACTAACTCTGGACTTCGTTGTAAGTGGCAATCGATGTCCAAGTCGAGTGTGGACATATTGAGTAACTCTTCCTTGGTATAACCAAGCCGGTCGCAAGCTTTTTGGTTAACTTCTTTGATCAGGCCTTGTGGGTTGCTCACTATGACCATGTCTACCGCTTGATCCATTAGCAACAGAAAGTCTTCTTTAGTTTCGTCCCAGCGGGTTGCCTGCATTGCTTCCCAACGCAAAAGATAAAATGCTGGATAAGCAACTAGTGCTAAAGTCATGCAGGCCACTCCGATTTCTAGTGTTGCTTCATGCCAATCAATATAACCATCTAGCCAAAAATTTATGCCTAGCGCGCTGGCCGCAGGAAGTAATGCTGCGATAATAATAAGCGTTGCGGTAAAGCCACGAACAGACCAGTGTTTTGCGAATTGGACTCTTGTTGAGTGGGTTGTCTGGCTGTTTGAATGCATGCATCGTCCGAATTAAGAATGTGCGGCTTTTGGTCAAGAAATAGGCTGTTGACGAAAACTTTAGTGTTTATTTTGCGAATTGTAAAATAATTCCATTCAAATAAACCAAATTAGTGTTTTTTATATCACTAGAATGTGGTAAAAATGTAACTAAATAACTATAGAAACCAATTGTAGTGAGGCGGTCGAACTATGTTAGATACACAAACAAATAAAATAGATGACATAGATAACAAAAGCGAAGCTGTTAGCAACTGGTTAGCTGAGCGGAGTCAGGTTATTGTAATGTACTGCCGTTTATCTGGATTTAGAAATCAAACCAAACTGCCTGAGAACGAGCAAATAAATGGATTCTGCGACGTACTTATCGATTATGTTTCCGCGGGACATTTTGAGGTATACCAGCAAATAGCTAATGATTGTGAAATAAACGGGCCGACCAGTCTGCAATTGCTAAATCGACTTTATCCAGACATTTCCAAAACCACTGACATTGTGGTCGATTTCAATGAAAAGTACTCTAAAATGATGGCCAATGATTCTGAAATGATGACTCGCTTTGACCAAGACCTTTCTATTTTAGGAGAGGCGATAGCGAAACGTGTAGATCTAGAAGATAACCTCATTGAAACTTTGCGAACTAATCACTAAATCCATTAGCAAATCATTTTCAGTAAAGGGCGAGTTGTTTTATAATGATTCCCTAAAACTCGTTCCAATAACTATCTGCAAGAAACATCGTTGAAAAAGTATAAGGTTACCCCATCATGATCAGAGTAATTATTGAAAGACAAATTAGTGAAGGCAGTATTGATGATTACCTTGAGTTAAGTCGCAGAGCGAGAAAGCGGGCTAACACTATCAAAGGATTTATCGCGGGAGAGTTGCTGCAAGAAAAAGACAATCCTAACCTTGCTGTAATCATATCGAGTTGGGAAGACATCGAATCATGGAATAAGTGGTCTGACGCAAAAGAAAGGCTAGAAATTATGAAAGAAATGCGGCCATTGTTATCCAGCGACGAACGAGTCGTAGTGCTCGAAAATAGCAATATTCTAGGTTAGAACCGACCCCAACAAAATCATACTCAGCTAAATTATATTTTTGTCATGATAGTCGCAAGTTCTTTTGCGGTTATCATTAGTTGTTTGTCCGACTCGTGATTTTGATTTTGATTTTTATCCGTTAAATCCAGTAGAACGCCATTCACCCCCAAATCTCTAATTCCTGAAACCAAAATTGGTAGCACTTGCAAGTCTATTTTGTCACCAACCAAATGAATGATGAGAGGTAAGTGTGTCAGATTTTTCAGTTTAGCGATACTTGCTAAATTACTTGGTGTATATTTTGAGTAGTCTAATGCCAATTCCAACACGACCTGTTGATTTCCTTTCCTAAGAATATATTCGGCAGCATTTAATAGTTTTTCGTAGTTGTCACTTTGCGGTTGTTGGATGATTACAGGCGATGTTTGGTTACCAACTGAATCTAACAAATCTAGCTGTTCGAGTTTACTAACTGCAATTCGTGGGATTCCATTATTGGCTAAAACTAATACCAATTGTTCTGCGCTGGCGATATCCAATACAAGTGATAGTTGATTTTGTTTAGCTAACGATACCACTCTTGATATTGAGTGTTCATCTAAGCTATTTCTACTTTTGTCTGTCTGCAAGTTTCGCAAGTTAGTTATCCAGCAACTACTAAGTCCGCACTCAGCGATACTGTTAAACAACTCCTCCAAGTCATGTTCCGAACTCAGGTTGTGAATAATGGCACTTAGCACAAAACTATTTTTTCCTATAAGAGTTCCGTTTAAATCCACTATCGATTCTTGCAAAGTCTTGCTCGGAGATATTCTCATTATGGATTTAGATAGCTCGGCGTCGTCGACTAGTTTTGGGGGAGATGTCGGTGTTGCAGAAGTAGTATTTAACTCAGCTCTTTTTAGACTAGCGTGTGCAACACTATCTGCAGATACTTTAGTTGCAATAATGTTCTCACTGGGATAGCTACCAAATATTTTGAGAAATTTACATAGACTAGATAGTGAAGCTAAGGTTTCAGCAACATGTGGTTCGTCAATATTTCCTTGTAGATCAATATAAAATAATTGCTCCCAAGGTTTCTCAGGGATTGGTCTTGATTCTAGCTTACTTAGTGGAATGTTGGCATTTTCAAAAAGTGCTAACACCTTTGCCAGGGAACCCGGTTGCTGACCTGTTGAAAGGGCAATAGTTGTTTTGCTCGGTACGGTTAATGCAACCGGAATAGCGTTTTTTGCGAGCACCATAAAACGAGTATAGTTGCGCTCCTGATTCGTAATATTTTTTTTCAATACTTGCAGATCAAATAATTCGGCTGCTTGCTCGCTAGCAATAGCAGCGCTATCTGAATTTTCTTCTGCGGCAACCGTTGCTAATGCATGGGCTGTACTTTCACATAGCGAGATTCTTGCTTTGGTAATTTTTTCTAGATCTTGACTACATTGTCTGGCGGCTTGCGGATGAGCGACAATGGTTCTAATCTGAGTCAGTTCTAATTGTTTCTTAGTGACTAGACAGTGATTGATAGGAAGTTTTTCTTCACCAACTATTTGCAGTTTAGAATTTAGCAACAAATCGTAGACTTCAGTGATCCCACCCGAAGTAGTGTTTTCGATAGGTATCACTCCATACTCAGTGACGCCTCTTTCTACTTTTTGAATAATTTCATCGAACGAATCGCAAGCATCATACTGGTTATCACTTTTCGCGAAAAATTGTTTTGCAGCTAAATGCGAGTAAGCTCCAACGCCCCCAAGTACGGCTACAGACTTCGATAGGTTATTTTTAGTTGACGGGGTAATCTTTGCTTGCACATATTCTTGTTGATAACGAACAGAATCTTCAATAATGGCGGTAAAAATTCTAGTGATGTAACGTGACTCAATATTCAGCAAACTCGCTTTTTCAACTAACGATCCTAGTAATTCCTTCTCTCTTATTTGATCTCTAAGAGGCTTATCTATTGCCTGTTTGATATCAGCGACATCGATGCTTAACTTGCGTCGCTTTGCGAGAAGAGATATTAGCGAGTTATCTATCTCACTGATTGCATCTCTTATTCCTAGCAGTTGCTGTTTATATTTGGCTGTTGAATTGTTTTTGGAATTCATGGTCACCTTCAATTAAAGCAAAAAAAAACCTCCCAATTTGGGAGGTTTTTAATTACCGAAAAGCCACTAGCAATTACCCCTCCAAAATGGAGTCAGTAAATATCGCAAAAAATCTTTCTAGTGCTTGAGTGTTTTTCATTGCTAAGTACTTTAACTGCTTTTTTCCGCTTTGGTCAACTTTTTTTCTTTTTTACATATAACACTAAGTTATGATCAATTAGTTCATATCCGTGTTCTTCTGCAATTTTGTGTTGTAAGTCTTCAATTTCTTTATTTACAAACTCAATGACTTCATTGGTGTCTACACACACCATGTGGTCGTGGTGATGTTCACTACTAAGTTCAAATACAGCATGGCCTTCTTCAAAATTATGACGACAGACTAAACCTGCAGATTCAAATTGTGTTAACACTCGATACACCGTAGCCAATCCGACATCCTCTCCCGCAGCGAGCAATAGCTTATAGACATCTTCAGCGCTTAAATGCTTCTCTTCTGCTTCTTCTAATATGTTGAGAATTTTTAACCGAGGTAGGGTGACTTTCAGGCCCACCTCTTTGAGTTGTTGATTGCTCAATGCCAGCTCCTAATTAAATTTCACTTTCTTTTGAATTATATTGCAATAAAATTGACTATAAGGAGGCATTATAAACTTTTTTTACCCCGTTTTGCATAATTTCATATAGAATACGCGCTATTCAACAGCTTTTGTAATCGTGCAATGGCTTGGTAGTGACATCAATAGGTTCGAGCGAACAATAGCTTTGAGCCTGAGTTTTTGGTAATTATAGGTATTTCAATGGTTAGGCTGTTTTGTTTATTAATAGTATTGTTCACCACTTCATGTGTTTATACCTTGGATATTCAACAGGGAAACATTCTTGACCAAAAAGAAGTTGACCGTCTAAGAGTCGGATTAAGCAAGAATCAAGTTATTTTTGTGCTGGGAAGTCCGGTGGCTGACGACAGTTTTTCTGATAACCATTGGATTTATCTGTATACCTTCACAAATGAAAATCGCAGCGTTAATCGAACTAAGAAGCTTGAGCTATTCTTTGAAGAGGAGAAGCTAGTTAAAGCACGTGGTGATTATACCATTCCACAAGAGCTTCAATTTGAGGCAAAGCAATAACCTAAGTTAAACTCAAAGTCTGATTGAGGATCAATCTTTCACTTGGTGATTTCGTTAGGCTTGTGCAGTGTTGTTCAGTGAGGTTATTTGGTACCGTGCGAAGAGTCACTACAATGCAGATCTCGGTACTTTTCTTCAACATTCTTCTTAACTTCTTGATTTGGCGTTACTTGGCTATCCATGGTTGTGATGGTTCTACTGGATAACTCCATTTGGTTAACGTATCGCGCGCAATGCTTACACATTAGTACATGGACTTTGTGTTTAAACCACGCCATGCCGGTGAGTGGTTCGTCGATCTTTTCGGAGGCCTGCTCGGCTATTTGTTTGCAGTTAGGCAACATTAGCACTCTCCTGTCACTTGGAAATGGTCAATAACACGTAAAACTTTATCTCTAGCTCGGTGTAGCAAAACTCTGACATTAGAAGAACTTACCTCGAGGATGTTACATAATTCATCCATCGACAGTCCGCCGGAGTCTCTAAGCCGTAATGCCGCCAATTGGTTTTCAGGTAGCTTTTGCATATTTTTTTCGATGCACTCTCTTAGCTCGTCGGCTGAAAGTAAGTCTTCGGGCGTGTCGCCGTGCCACTGAGAACTTGGGTTCTTCCAACCAGAGTTTTCTGAAAACCTTGGGTCTGTAGACCAACTATCTTGCATCGCTTCTAATGAAACAGAGCGGTTCTCTTTACGTCGTCTGGTCTTTGCTTCATTAGCAACAATTCGAATCAGCCAGCTTTTAAGTGAAGAACGACCTTCAAATTTAGGTAGTGCTTTGAGTGCAGAAACCCAGGCTTCCTGCACTACCTCATCGGCTATCACCGGTCCTGCTATCGCATAAGCAACCGATTGCATTGAACTATAGTATTGACTAAAGACTTGTTGAAACAGGGCTTCATTACCTTTCAGTAATTCCTTTAGTATTTGTTCTTCAGACATCGTTGAGAGTTCAGCCATTCTTTACTCCAGTTAATCGAGCTTTAGTATTTACTCGAAAAAAATTATAACATAGCCATATTGTCTCAAAAACAACCACCTTAAGTTATCGCAGAATTATCACATTTATGCGAAGTTTCGCAAATAAACGTGCCTTCTTATTATCCGGTTCTATTTCTGGTTGGGTCTAACCGACCATTTTTCCCCAAAACCTGCTGAACTTTCTGAATATACGTACTGATCATTGTCAGAAAATGCGACAGAATAGATGATAGCCCCGCTAGGCTTCCATTGTTCTCTGGTCCTAGCCTGCCACTGCTTAATGCGCTTTCCTGTATTGGAATCCCATAGACTAATATCTCTAGCAGGTGCACCAGTAACGAGGCGAGTTTCATCGTTCGAGAATCTAGCTGCAGTGATCACGTATTCCCTTTTGGCTAGATCCAGACGACTAATTTGTTGACCAGTGGATAAATCCCATACAAACGCGTTGCCTTTAGTGCCTGCGGTAAATGCTCGCTCTCCTGAATTACTTAAACGTAGCAGCGTGACTCTAGTCTGATGTTCAAATAGACGCTTAGGTTTGCCAGTTTTGGTATTCCATAAGATAGCTCGATAATCGGCGCCACCAGTTAATGCCCAGAGACCATTAGCAGACAAGTCAACATCAGCGACTGCTTCTTCTCTGTGCCCGGTGAACTCAAGCCTTCTTCCTGTGTTCATGTCGATGTGAATTGCGCGACCATCTTCTAAGCCCAGTAATACGTATCGACCCTTGTTGGATAAAGCGACCGCTCGAATTTTAGCCGGTGCTTTCCAGAAACCATATGATTTACCACTGTTAGTATTCCAAATACTGAAATTGCGATTATCTGCGGTAATTGCGCGACTGCCATCAGGAGAGAGGTTAGTTGCGATGATTTCTCTGGTAGGGTCATCTCCGTGAGTCCAATTGTAAAGCAACTCGTTACTTTGCAAGTCCCAATAACCCGTTCCATGATTAACTGACGAAACAATGGCATGGGAAGCGTCCCTAGATATAACCGCATCTAGAGTCCCAACGGCGGTGTGTTTAGCTTCGGCTATCGAGCCTTCATATTGGTCACAGCCACTGAAAAAAGCGAGTATCGTTGCCAAAAAGGCGATTTGAAAGAGTATTTTAGTCGTCATTGAGGTCAAGGGTCGCAATTTATAAGTTTTAGAGCGCTTTGCTCTGTTTTTTTGACTAGTTAAAGTATAGACTGCTTGGCTGTTTTAGGTAATTTATCTCCGAGATTTGGGTTAAGTTATCAATTTTATGGATAATTAACATATACGAGGCATATTGTGGGTATTTGGGATTTAAAAAAACAACTTCTAGCGATTTCTGCGGTTTTATTGTTGGCGTCTTGCCAGCAAGCTAAACAAGAAGATAAAGATTCAACAGATGCAGCAAAAAGCGAACAAAGCGCTAAAGAAAGCGTTAAAGACGAAGATAAGATTGGTTATGCGCTGGGCGCAAAAATGGCTACCTTCATCAGAAATGATTTAGAGAAGTATAAAATGCAAGGTATCAATAAAGAATCTGTTGCTGCCGGTTTCGAAGATGCACTTCAAAATCAATCTAAACTTGATCAAAAAGAAATTGAGCAGCAGTTTGCTCAGTTTCAACAAAAAATTCAGGCTGCACATTTAGTCGCACAGCAAGAAGCGGAAGCTCAAGCTATGGCTGAAGCAAAAGAAAAAGCTAAGCCAGAAATTGAAGCTGGAGATGCGTTTCTTGCAGAAAATGCTAAGAAAGAAGGCGTCAAGATTACAGAGTCGGGTATTCAATACAGAGTCGTAAAAGAAGGTAAAATTGGTGCGGCAAAACCTGCGGCTACTGATAGAGTAAGAGTACATTATCACGGCACTTTTATTGACGGTAAAGTGTTTGACAGTTCAGTTGAGCGTGATCAGCCAGCCGAATTCGCTCTAAACCAAGTTATTGCGGGTTGGACCGAAGGGCTACAATTAATGTCTGTTGGTAGTAAATATCACTTTGTTATTCCTTGGGAGAAAGCCTACGGTTGGCAGGGACGTCCAGGAGCAATTCCCGGATTTTCGGTTCTTCAATTTGAAGTAGAGTTGTTGGATATTAATCCTAGTAGCGAGAAACCCAAAAAAGCAGAAACCAAAACTAATTAAATCATTAGTCGAGTTGCAAGCTATCTTTAAAGCCCCTTTTTGGGGCTTTTTTATTTTTGTCGAAGTCGACTTTAGTGGAATTGGTTTAATATTTTTTGTATGGTTGTTACAACGAAGCCTTTAGGTCATTTAGCCTGAAGGATTGAAAGTACCAACTAGATTTCAAAACTAGAACGCTAAATTGGGAGGTAAGTGACCATGTCAGAGCCATTTAAAGTAAGTGAAGAACGATATCAAAGCTTCGAAGCATTTTGGCCTTATTACTTATACGAACATCGATTGATAAACTGTCGAGCATTACACTATTTTGGCACAGTATTATCGGCTGTGTTACTGATCATTTTTCTATTCAATCAAATGTGGGCGTGGTTACCAATAGTATTGGTGGCGGGTTATGGACCTGCATGGATTGGCCATTTTTTTATCGAAAAAAATCGCCCTGCAACATTCCAATATCCGCTTTGGTCGCTTATGGGAGATTACAAGATGTTCTATATGGCATTAACTGGAAAACTTCGTCCAGAGCTCAGTCGATTGTTTGGTAAACAATCTAAAAGCTCTGAACATTCCAGCGACGATTAACCCTTTATCTATTGTGAATAGCGCTTAAGGAATCAACGTGAATCCATCGGCTTGTAATTGGGTTGACGTTGTCATCGCCGAAAGGGCTAGTTGAATTTGAGGCGCTAGATCGGACTTTTTGTGCTGCATAAAATAAAGACTTTGGCCGCACAGGTAAAACTTAACGCCTTTAGCATGTAACTGTTCAATCAAATCAAGAGTAGGATTCTCATCCATATATTTTTCTTGATAAGCCTCTTGATTTAATGCATCTCTTGTCGCACCACCGTGCAAAACAACGGCGATTTGCATATCTTCTACTTTAACCCCGTTCATCGCGTGCATATTGATAAAACGAGCGACGCTTTCAATCCGCCGATTAAGATTGAAGGTTTGTTTTGCCGGTTCGGTTACATCAAAGAAAACTTTGTACTTGAAGTTCTTTGTCAAAGGAACGTCTCTGTCTTCCATCTTAAAAACTGGTCCATATTCGGTAAAAACCGGTCCTTTCACTGGTTTAGGTTGGTCGTTACTTTCGGCGTAAAGATTGAGATGTATACTTATTGTCAAAAGAATTAAAGCTGAGGTAATCATTTGCTTCATAGTGTTCTCCCTGATGAGTGATGACTTAAAAATCTTATTGGTTAGACCAAAACTTTCGTTCGATCCAAATTAGGCTACTACATACAACTATTAGCAACCAATAGTACCAGTCATTTATTGGCTTTTGGTGGTCGCTTTCAAAAGTGGCTGGATTCCAAGTGGCAATTCTAGTTTGAGTGGCATTTAAGCGAGTGTTTTGTTGAGCTGCGAGCCAGCTGTTAGCTGGATGAACGTAAAAATAACGATCGATACCGGAAACTATGACTTTTTGCCATCCGCTTGCGGAGGGCCAGTAGCTGCCGCAGTGCTTTCTT
The DNA here is from genome assembly GCA_039969155.1 of Kangiellaceae bacterium. Taxonomy (GTDB): domain Bacteria; phylum Pseudomonadota; class Gammaproteobacteria; order Enterobacterales; family Kangiellaceae. Next base: position 25,954 of record JBDVOJ010000106.1, on the reverse strand, counting down.
GAATTCATTATTGTAGTCCTCAGGTCAACCTTGACAGAAGTTAATGAACTCGACAGATTGAGAGTTCTAATCTCAGCGGCTTCTTTTATCTTCATATTGCTTTTTGAGAAATCAATTTCGCTTGATTCTGCAGCAGATTGCTTTTCTGTAAGAGGATCTGATTCTCTGCATAAGTCTATTTTGTGATTTTGCAGAATGATACCCATTTCGTTTTCGATAGTTATCTCAGGAGCGTTGTATGCCCTTGCAGTATTTTCAATTATATGACTCCATAATTGACTATGTGCTTTTGCTTGAGAAGATGTTCTTAATTGGTGACTCTGCTTAATTACGCTTAATGAAATTTTTCCCAAGCCATAGTGTTTTTGTGCCACCACGACATATCCCTGCGGTGTAACAATCAGTGGAGCAAGATGCTTTACTGGTTTTTGAATGTTAAATAATGGTTCAGCGCTAAGCAGGACACTGTCAGCAAAGATGCGACTATCGTCTAACTGATTGTGGGCGATTAAATCTACTCGAATAACTTGAGTAATCGGTTTAATACCAAACCGTGACAAAAAATCCGGTAGTTGATCGCTATCTTCAGAGCTCAATGATCCATCGGTTCTTACTACGATGCCTAAGCCGTCTTTTGCGGCCTTGGCCAAGTTGCCTATTTCTTGTTGATCAAAAAATTGCAATTCCCTAGCATCCAGAACTAAGACATCAAATTGAGTTAATACTTTTTCACTGATTAGAAATTGAGGTTTTGACTTCAGTGGTTGTGAAAAGTTAGTAGAGCGAGTCATAAATTTATCTTTACTAATTCTCGTTCTGATCAATATTTCTGCGCCTATTTCGCCTGCCCAATTTTGGATGTGTTTTGATTCGAAAGATGGTGCAGACTGAACGATTAGGATTTTCGCTGAGATTGATTGGTTTACTACAATAGGTATCGATTGTTCATTAACAACGTTTTCAGTTTGATCTGATATGACTAATTGATACAAATGATTTCCTGTAACTTTTGGAAGAGCATTAAGCACAAAATCATCACCATTAATTACGGAAACTTCATCTTCAACTTGCTGTGCAGGATTAATTAATTTGACTCGATAAATTGATTGGTCACCACTTTGAAAGGTTGCACTAAATTCGAGTTGGCTACCTGCATCTAGGTTTGGCTGCCAACTAGGATAGATGACTCCAGTAGTCACCGGGTTGGGTTGGATGCTTAATTCTAAATGATGAAATTGTGCCAATTGAGAAGGGAGTAAACCATCTCCAATTATCAATAAGCGTTTAAGCGTAGGCTGCTTAAGTAAAACTTGTTCGGGTTGATAGATGATTTTTTGTCGATAGCGAGCTAAATAGTCGTGCTCTAACTCTACATCGTCTTTTAAGTATAAGTATTCATTGCTTTTTAATTCTTTAGGTAAGTTTCCTTGATTGGCGATATAAATTGTCGCTAATGTTGGTTCGCTGCTTGGAAAACTTGGCTGTAGCAATAACCCTAGCACTGATAAACTAAATATAAGATTTAAAGAACTAAAAAAAATTCGATAACTTAAAGGCCTACTAGCCTGTCGTCTATTGAGTTTGAACGTAGAATAGCTAAATGTTGACACTACCAACAATAAAATGACGAAGTTGGTGGTTGAGTCAAACAGAATATTCCAGTCGGTCATAAAGCATCACCACTTGCTTCGATGAAACGTTTTCGTAAACCATCATTAATGTTACTTCGCTTATTCGCTCGCATAGGACGGCTGAGGGGCGTCGGAATAAGTTGCCATAACTTTGCTTTCAGGTCGGAAGCGCAGCTATCGCAATTTTTCAATTCTAATGTTTTAGCGAGGGCTAGCTTTTCTGAAATAGCGGCATATTTAACTAGAACCGGTCGCTTCTCCGAAAGAGCCAGCAATCTTTGACTTGTGTTAGATAAAGTTGATTGTTGTTCCTCAGTTAATACGGGCTCCCTCAGCGCTTCCAATTTATTCAACATCTGATAGGTCGTTCTAAATAATTCGGAGTCTGAATCGCTGTCGGTTGAATCGACTTGTACCAAGTCATACTCTAAAATCGCCTTTAGTTCTCCCGTTAGTCGACGCTCTTCCGATACGGGGGGCGGCTCGAATCCAAGTCGTTTCGCATAAATTCTCTCAGCTTGGCGAGCCAGTTTTAAATACTTGTAGGCCTGATACTCATACGGAAGGGCTTTAACTGGTTCCGACATCATCAGGTGAAGCTCTGCTTGCCACATTTCATTCACGGCCATTTTCATCCAACTTTTAGGGTCTTTACTCGATAGCGGGGCTACTTCTATCGAGGAATGTTTGTGTCCGAATTGATCGATTAGTTGTTGTGCGCCACTTAAATCGTTAGACGCGCTGTTGTCGTCATCATGATGTTGATGTCCATGCTCGGAATCGTCTAACTGATTATTTTGCGAATGGCGGTCTTGTTCAAGATGATGGTCTTCGCTATGTTCTTCTCCGCTGTGTGAATCTCTATCATTTTTTTGGTCGGCTTGATCTAATCCTGCTGATGCTTCCCCGGACGACATGGTTTCACCACCATGATAACCATCCGCTAGACCGAGTTGAGCTCCTTGACCTTCACCAAATTCATCGCCTAAGTATTGTCCGTATTTTTGTTTTAAATCACTTTGAGAACGGCCGAGATCGGTTGAGATTTCTTCAAATTTGTCGCGATTAAAATCCTTGCCGTCAGCAATTAGTTGTTCTGTCTCAATAATGATTTGGCGTTGACTTCGAAAGTACTCAGGAACGAACCTTATTTGAATTCCTTCAAGCGCTAGTTCAATGTCATCATCATCGAGCCAGCGGACGATAATACTACTAGACTTACTAAGTTGATGTTCGGGTTGCTTATTGTCTAAAACATGCAAACTAAAGTAGGCCTCGTCACCTGGTTCCATTTGCAGCTCGTTTAGACTCCAAGATTTTTGATAGTTAGCGTTTTGAAAGTAGCCGCTAGTTTTTGTGCTCAAATTCTCTTGTGGAGTGATATCGGTAGCTTTGAATCGAAATATTTTATCTCTGAACTTGACCGCTTCTCCAGACCCCTTAGCAACGGACGCTAGTATCTTTACATCACTGACTCCAAAATCATCTTTGATATTGGCATTTATGGAAAATCGGGGTGTTTCTGATTTACCAAATTCTAGTAGTGTTGTACGTGGTTCGATGATGGTCACTTTAGCTGCCGTATCTCGGATTACGGTAATGGTGTAAATGCCGTCTAGTTCGACTAATTTATCTTGCGCTTTATAACTGAACTTGTACAACGCGGTTTGATCTGCTTTGTCATGAAAAGTGAATTTAGACTGCTGTCTAGTCATAGCGGTCGGAGGCTTGCCTGAGCGCGAATAAAAGTACTCCAATTCTGGTCTACTAAACTCTATTACCCCCTTAATGTTGGAACCTTGTAGTGCCTCAATGTCAAGCTGGCTCGAGGATATTGGCGCTTTATTGGTATAACTCGGAAATTCAATATCAATTTTATGGCTAATAAGGGTAGGTGTTGGCGAGTTTTTTTGGTTTGCTTTGTCCTGATTTGTGGCAATGTCACTATTGGTATTCTGGCTGTTATAACTTTCAAACAGACTGCGCAGTTCATCTCCGAGACTAAAATTTATTAATGAAAAAATAAGCAGTAGAAATGGCGTGAAAAATTTTACTTGGGGCTGCAAAACCTGTAGTTTTCCAGTGGTTAAATCTTTGCGGAATTGTTCCTCTACTTTCTTTTTTTGAAGTAACTGCAGGGTGGATAAACCATTGGTTGCTTCTAATAGTTGAGCGCTTTCTTGATACTCGGGACAGCTTCGATTGATGTGTTCAAGAAAGTCTCTAGAGCTAATCTTCAAAAATTGTTTGGTTCTCAAAGAGATTATTAAAGAGACTACAATACTAGCGATAGCTGCGTTGATGGCCAAAGTATTACTCAGCCAACAGACGGAGGTGAAAACAAACAAGCCTAGTGAGATTGCGATTATTAAGCTGTTTGCGAGAGTCGTTTTTTTATAAGTTAGAAGCAGTGAATTAATCATGATTATAAACCCTGCTTTCGGAAAGGACTCTTTCTAGTAACCACACTATCATAAGTAGTAGGATAAAAAGGTTTCTATGTGTTGCGAAACTGGATGACAGATCTTTGTCGTCAATGGGTTTATCGTTCCAATTGACTAGCAGCTCGGTATCAGAAACCGCCACGTTGTTATTCGTATTAGCAAGCGCTAGCAATTTTTCTAGCAGTTCTAAAAGAACCGCGCCTTGTTTGAGGTTATTCCAATCGGGGTTAAATCGACTGTGGAATTGGTAAAGTCGACCTTTACCCAATGGTTGAAAGCTAATAACTGAATTGTCCGGACTGCTCCAAATTGGAATGAAGTCTTTATTGTTACGTTTAGGCAATTGATGATAGATGTTAAAATCGAGTCCTTGAACAGAAACATGCGTTTGCTTGTTATTCAAAGCAACTAAGTTTGAATCATTAAACAATAAACTTCCTTTCCGAATTTTTTGTTGTAACGCTTCGGGAACAGGCTTTGAACTCAACCAAAAAAACACCTCTGATGTAGTGTCTTCTGGTACTCTATTATCAAGCTGTCTAAAGAGCTGGTCACCTGAACTATCTGGTAAAGGAAGATAACGAATTGAGAGTTGAGGCCTTGTTGTAAGGAGGCTATCAAATGCTAAATGAAGCAACTTATAGTCTGCCGCTCTATCTGAAGAATAGAATACGCTTATGGGTATCGCTTGGTTGTTATTAGGGGAGCTTTCTTCTAATTGAACCCACTCGATAGAAGTTTCTTTCGTGTTTATTGCAAACAATGAATTCCTGTTTAGCGCTAAAAAATCTGTTCGCTGATTGAAGTAGATTGTGTTTTTAGCTGCTAGTAGGTGTTTAGCGGAAGCTTCGCTAAGTAAGCTATCTAAGGAGTAATTATCGAGTGGAAAATCTTTTTGCTTTGAAAGTTGGGTAATTGATTTGAAACCGGGAGTCATCAAGTGGATGGCTTGCTCCAAATGCGTCGATAAAACTTTTTCCTTTTCTTGTTCACTCGCTTGTTGAAGCCAAGCAGGAGTAACAAAAACGGCTTGATTTTGCTCTTCTGATGAAGTCTTAGGAAAGATTAGTTCTATAATTATCAATGTAAGAATACTAAGGAAGGTTAATCGAGTTGCAAGTAATAACCATTGCCTTAGTTTAACTTCTGTTACGGTTTTGTTTATTACTTTTTTTATCAATTGCAAGTTGCCAATTAAAACGGTCTTACCACGATTTGGATTGAACAAGTGAATCAATATAGGAATTAGCAAGCTAATAAATCCTATACTTGCAAGCGGGTTGCTTACTATGAACTGGGAGACGGTGCTCATTAACTCAAACGCCTTTGACGATGCTTTAAATAAGCAAACAAGCCTGCATCTAATGGCTCGTCAATATTCAGTTCGTAGTGGCTTATATTGCGTTCGGAAAACTGTTGTTTTAATTCAGTTTTATAATTGCTCAACGCTTGTAAATAATTCTGTTTAGCTGATTTTGCAGAGACTAGTATCTCTTGTTCCGATTCGAGGTCTTTGAATCGAATCGGTCCGCTGTAATTAAAGGTTAACTCGTCGTGTGTATTTAAAGGAAGAGCTATTACTTCTGACAAATTGGAGTTTAACTTTGAAACAAAATTTGTGATTTCGTTATCTTGTTGGTAGAAGTCGCTTAAAACAAATATGATCGAAGGCCTATTCATTTGTTCGAATATTGGTTTGAGGAGACTTAATTTCGGAAAAATAACTCCCGACTTAATATTGCTTAGTTCAATTAGTAGACGCTGCCAATGGCGTTCTCCTTTACCGCTCGGAACAAAGGTTTTGGTTTTAGGGGATTGATCAAATTGTTTGTCATTTAAAGAGACTAAACCAAAGGAGTCACCTTGTTTATTGGCAATATAACTTAGGCTAGCTATCAAGTGCTTGGCATACTCTAGTTTATTGAGCCCACGGACATCACCGTTTGGTCCCGAATGCTGCAACATAGACGCACTACTATCGAGTAAGAACCAAACGTCTATTTCACTTTCTCGCTCCGCCTCTCTGACGTAATATCGATCACTTCGAGCAAATAGTTTCCAGTCAATGCGATTAAGCTCATCGCCTTCTTGATATGCCCTATATTGACTAAACTCTAGTCCCACGCCACGCTGGGTACTGGCTTGGTGTCCGATCAAAAATCCCTCAGCGATAGTCTTTGCGACAAGCGGCAGATCTTTGATTCTTGCTATAGTCTTAGGGTCAATTAAGCGGTGCATGGTTAACTGGCACTGACAATTTAGAGTTTACTGGCTGGCTTGGCGACTTTAGCCAGCAGTTCGCTAACTAGTTTGTCGGTTGATATTCCATCCGCTTCAGCTTGGAAATTGGTGAGCACTCGGTGCCTCAAAATTGAAGGAGCTACAAATTCAATGTCGTCGAGCGTCACTGCAAAACGTCTATTAAGTAGTGCTCTAGCCTTAGCACAAAGAATCAATGCTTGGCCAGCTCTAGGACCTGCTCCCCAACGAGCATATTCAGTTATCATGGTTACCTGTGATTCATTTGGACGAGTTTGTCTGACTAGTCGGGTAACGTAACCTAGCAAAGCATCCGACACTTCCACTTCCCTCGCCAAAGACTGTAACGAGATGATTTCTTCCGCATCCATAATACTGTGTAGTTCAGTGCTAGTCGTTCCTGTCGTTCTCTTTAGGATTTCCACTTCTTCTTGTTCTGTAGGATAACCGACTCGAATAAACATCAGAAAGCGATCTAACTGAGCTTCCGGAAGTGGATAGGTTCCGGATTGTTCGACCGGGTTTTGGGTTGCTAAAACAAAAAAAGGTTGTGGTAAAGTGTGAGTCTTTCCAGCATAACTGACACGTTTTTCTTGCATAGCTTCTAAAAGTGCAGCTTGAGTTTTAGGTGGCGTACGGTTGATTTCATCGGCGAGTAAAATATTAGTAAACACTGGGCCTTGTTGAAATTTAAAAAAACGTTTTCCACTGGTGTGATCTTCTTCTAAAATTTCTGTGCCAACAATGTCACTGGGCATCAAGTCAGGGGTAAATTGAACTCGATGAAAGTCTAACTCCATTGTTTTGGCTAGCGTGCTAACTAATAAAGTCTTGGCGAGCCCCGGAACACCCTCAAGTAAACAGTGACCGCCGGCCAAGATGCTAATTAGCAATTCCTCGACGATTAACTCCTGCCCAACAATGACCTTGGCAATCTCTTGCTTGACCAATTCAAGTTTGGCTATTTTTTCTAGTATCTGTTGTTCGTTCATCTTTTAAATCCAAGTATTTTAGCTTTTGAACAATAAGGCCTTTAAAGCGCAGAAATTAACTGGTGAAGTCTAGTTAGGATGTCATTGCATACACAATAATATTAACCGCAAATTTGGTATTATCTTCCGCGAGAAATCGTTTATTTCTAAAGTCGTAGTCCCATTCACAGCCTAAATCTTTATTGCTGTAAAGTACCGCAATTCGACCATCAATTTCGATGGCTTTGAGATAATCATGAACAAGATCGTCCCCCCAGCCATTGAGCTCAAGTCCGGTATCCGGTGGGCCATCAAATTCAAAGAAAGAAGAATAAATTGGATGGTCGTTAGGTATTTTCTTTAAACTGTCTTTGCCAAATATTTCAGCCATTTGTGCTTCAAAAGTTTGTGCAAAAACACCATCAATATCGTGATTACAATCATCAACAAAAACGAAACCGCCATTATTAACATAGGTTTCGAAGTTTTGCTTTTCGGCGTGGTTAAACTCGACTAGTCGATGTCCTGCTAAATAACAAAAAGGTGCTGACAACATTGCAGGATCAGCAAGCGGAATGATTCGTTCATTGAGGTCGACTCTAATGGTAGTATATTCAATTAATGAGTTAAGCACGTTTGCTGGCATTCGCTCATCAACATCCCAATCTCCTGACTCATAACTTAACCGAGTAAAATAGAAATCATAATATTCTTGAGAATAAACACGAGCCATAGGTAAAAAACCGGCGGTGACACCAGTAAGAAGAAGATTTTTGACGAGTTTTCTTCTATTCATTTAGGTTCTCAAGAGTTTAGAAGTTCTGCTTGTTATCACGTAAGTCGAAATTGCTATTTAACCAAATTAAAGTTCCTAAAAAAGGCGCATTAATGCGCCTTTTTTAGAGTCTTGTTTAATTCAGTATTAGTTACAAATTAATCCTATACTGCATCAGACAAACTACTGAAAGTGAAGTCTCTCACTTTCATTGGCGGTACCATGTTGCCGTTGATTCTAACTGGCTTGCCAAGTGCTTCGATGTTATTGAGCATAACAATGGGGCTTTCGTTAAACCGAAAATTCTTAACCGGGTACTTTATCTTGCCATTTTCGATGTAAAAAGTACCATCACGAGTAAGGCCAGTTTGTAAAAGTGTTTGTGGATCTAGCTGGCGAATATACCAAAGTCTAGTAACAAGAATACCACGACGAGTATTTTTGATCATATCTTCTAGGCTTTCATTCCCACCTTCCATTATCCAGTTGCCACCAATAGCGGTAGGGTTGTACTTACTGCCTGTTTTCTGAGCCCAATAGCGAGAATTTTGGAAGTTAACTATTTTGCCGTTCTGTATCCACTCCGTTCGTTCGACGGCAGCGCCATCGCCAGCAAAAGTCGCTGTAGGCACTTCTGGATGGTGGGGGTCTGAGTAAATGCTAACTCGCTCGTCAAACATTTTCATTCCCAATTTATTTTTTGGTGGGTTTTTCTCTCCTTCTTTAGGCTTATAGCTTAGAAAACTTCTACCTTCGTCTGCAGCGCGTTGACCCATAGCGTTTACCAATCGGCCTAATAGACCAACACTGGCAGCGGGCTCCAAGATCACGGTATATTTACCGGGCTCCATTTCCTTAGCATCAACTGAGCCAATAGACTTGTCGATTGCTATTTTGGAAGCTTTAGCTGTGTCCATTTTATTGACGTCTGAATAGTCTCGCGTTACCCACCCAGAACCTTTGCCATCAGCGGTACGAATGGTTGCTGAAAAACTTACATTAGTGGCAACATTGTAGGCAAACAAACCATTGGTATTCATTACAGCCGTCATGGTGTGAGAGTCTGTCAAAAAGCCACTGGCCACTAAATTTTTCTTTTTGGATGGAGTGATTCCGTCATCAGCTGCCTTGGCTCTAAACTCTGGACCAACATTGGCGGTCGACTCAAAATAAGTAGCCATTTTTGAGTATTTTTGTGGCTTTAGATTGGGCATCATTTCTGGATTATCTGGTGCCAAACGAGCTAGTTCTTCCGAGCGGCGAACCACTTTTTCAAGGGACGCATCGTCAAACTCATTAATCGTAGCAACACCCATTTTCTTGCCGAAAGTCGATTGTACCGCTAATGTTAAATCGGTTACTTCGCCAGCCGTAGTAACAGTGTTTCTAGCATATCGGATATTACCGGTTAGTTGCCCATTGAGATTACACTCACATTCATCAGCTTTTGAGAACGCCAGTACTTTCTTGAGCAGTTTCTTTGCTTCTTTTTCAGTTATTATTGACATTTTAATCCTCGCTTATTCTTCTCACTGAGTCTCTATACTTTACGTTTAGTATTGAGAACATTAATGTTGTTAAATCGGGTTGTTGGACAACCATGAGATACCGCACTAACTTGCGATGGTTGACCTTTACCGTCAAAGAAAGAACCGCCAACTCGATAGTCTGATTTACCGGCGAGTTGTGCACACGAGTTCCAAAATTCTTGAGTATTGGACTGGTAAGCGACGTCTTCAATCTGGTCAACAATTTTACCATTCTTGATTTCATAGAATAATTGTCCGCCAAACTGAAAGTTGTAACGCTGTTGGTCTATTGAGAACGAGCCACGTCCCGCGATATAGATTCCGTCATCGACACCTTTTATCACGTCATTGGCACTTAAATCTTCTTTAGGATTTGGTTTTAGCGAGACATTTGACATTCGCTGGAACTGAACATCGCGCCAGCTTTGCGAATAGCAGCAACCGTGTGATTCGTTTTGATCAATCATATGGACTTGGTCGCGAGTTGCTTGATAGTTTACTAAGATACCATCTTTAACTAAGTCCCATTCTTTGGTTTTAACTCCTTCATCATCGTATCCAACATAACCTAGAGAATGTAATTGAGTTTTATCCGCAAACAAATTGACGATATCCGAACCGTATTGGAACTTCTTACTCTTCCACTTATCAAGAGTCGCAAAACTAGTTCCCGCGAAGTTAGCTTCGTAACCAAGCACTCTATCAAGCTCTAAAGGATGACCGACTGATTCGTGGATTGTTAACATAAGATGCGCCGGATCTAATACCAGGTCATATTTACCAGGTTTGACTGATTTAGCTTTTAGCTTTTTCTGTAGCTGTTTGCCGGCATTCTTAGCATCTTCGACCATGTCATATGAATTGTGATAGCCAATATTGGCTCCATCGATGTAAATTTTATCCTCTTTCTTACCATCTAAGTATTCGAAGCCCATTCCAACAGGGTTTCCGAGGCTTGTACGCTGCTTAAAGCCTGACTCTCCGACCGCACTAGCAAAGAAAGGGGCCCATAAACGATGAACGTCTTGGTCAATGTATGAGCCTTCGGTAGATGCAAAGTATTTTTGCTCATTTACTAAGAAGAAAATCGATGTGATGTAACTTGCGCCATTACTCATGGCTGCATTATTAACTTCTAACAGCATATCGGCTTTTTCTTTGATCGGAATCTCAAAAGCATTTTTAACAATTGGGGTTTTCCAGCTGACTTCGCCGTAGCTTTTAACTGGGGCCAACTTCACTGGCTCTGTTTGAAATTTAGAATTGGCTTTGGCGATAGCGACTGCTTGTTTCGCGGTTTTAGCGATACTGTCTGGTGTCATAATAGAAGTCGAAGCAAATCCCCATGTACCGTTCGCAATGACTCGAATTCCAATTCCCGCCGATTCCGTATTCACGACGTTATTAACAACTTTTTCACGTGTGGTTATAAATTGGTTTAAATAGCGGCCGATTCGAGCATCTGCGTAGGTGGCGCCAACGCTTTTTGCGGCATTCAGAGCGACGTCAGCTAGTTGCTTTTTCATAGCAACATCCATTGGTTTTTCGAGAAGTTGCGCTGCGGATACCATGTTTCCGGTGATGGGGAGCATTAACCCGCCGACTCCCGCTCCGGTTAACTTAATGAAGTCTCTTCTTTCCATTATTTTCACCTATTCTAGTTTAGGTTGTTGTGATTTTCTGATTGTGAAACCAGGCTTTATTATATTTATCCGGTCAAATAGTCCCTGTTTGCTTAACAAAAGGCAAATATGAAAATGTAAGATTCTGTTCATAAACTGAGGCCCAGATTGGGAGCTAATATTATTTCTAATATTTTCAATGGTTTAGGTTGCTCTCAGAGTGTGAAAATTCACAGATATCTCAAAATGCGCTGCTATACTTAATTGAGTCAAATTAAGAATTAATTTAATGAGCCGTATTTTAGTTACTTTAATCCTTTTTCTGCTACTAACGGTTAGTCAGTCTGTCGAGGCTTCGCGCTATGTCAAACTCACTCAATTTAGTACAGAGAATGGTCTAAAAATTAATGATATCGTCAGTATGTTGCAGGATGACGACGGATACCTATGGATTTCAACCAATGAAGGCCTAACACGGTTCGATGGCTATCGGATGAGCACTATCGCTAGTCCAAATAATGATTTGGCTAATTATGGTGCTGAGTTAGTATGGCAGGATTCGCTTGGTACTCTTTGGTTTGGCTCTAACGCGGGCAACAATTACGCTTTGGACAAAGGTAAGAATTCTCTGCGCGAAATCAAACTTACGGTTCCAAGCAAATATAAAGTTGAACATCCAATTCTTACTCGGGCTGTTGAGCAAGAAGACGGAAATATTTGGTTTGCCAGTTATGGCGAATTATTTTATTTCCATAGAGGTAAAAATGATTTCCAATTTGTTTTATCGATTGAGGACTTGTTCGAAGACCCGGATCTAGAGCATTTAATACGCGATCTTCTCCTTGTTGATAATTATCTGATAATAGCAACCTCAAAGGGTGCCTACGCCTTTAATACTTTCACTCGGCAAACTAAGTTAATTAATCATTTGCCCGAATCAGCTCAATCAAAAGATCAAATGAATGTGAAGTCGCTGCACTTAAGTGACGGTCAACAGGTTTTATTTGGCACTGTCAGTGGTTTATATACGATGCAGAAGTCACAGTTAAACCTTGGCTTCGAAAAACAAGCGGGGATCGAATTAGTAGAAGATTTAAATATATGGGAAATCATTGAAAAGCGAGACTTCTATTGGTTAGCGACAGACCAAGGACTTTATCAGTTTAAGTTTGAAGGAGAGTTGCAACCTATATTTAAATTGTCGGATACCCCGTTCAGTACTAGTGACGATGACTTAGTGACAATGCTTGAAGATAGAGAAGGAGTTCTATGGTTTGGCACTAAGGCCGACGGAGTGTTTAAATGGCGCCCTAATTTTGCCATTAAAAAGCATCTATGGAGCAAAGGTCACAAGCAGTCTAAGCTTAATAACGATTCTGTTTACGCAATTCATAAAGATCAGGATGAAAATTTATGGGTTGGCACGAGTAACGGTTTAACTTTTGTTAACACTGAGAACTGGAGCTCGCAAACTTATCTTGTGAACAGCGACGATAAAGCCGTGGGCACCGCAAGTAGCATTTATGAGATCCATGAAAATAATGGCAAGTTATGGCTAGAAACCGGTGCTGGGATCAAAGTTTATGATAAACAGACCATGACTCCGGAAAAAGTTTTATTTCCTGAAACGAAAGAAAAACTTTTTAATAAGCATGGTGTGTCGTTGCATTTCGTTTCAGAGAAACAATTGATGGTGGTGGGATACGAGGGGATATATGATTATGACCTTTCGCGAGGAACGATCGACTTTATTGAAAGTACTGCCAATAAAGGAAATTACAAAAATAATTACTTCAACTTTTTCGATACTTTCCCGGCAAATCCCAACCAGCGTTTTATCGCAGGGGTCGATAAAATATATTTGTTTTCATTGGATACTAAAAAATCGGCAACCTTTCATCAAATTAAGTCTAATAAGGTCAAAGACTTGCTTCCTGCGGGAATCCATCAAGAAGGGGATAATTTGTGGGTAAGTTATCCTGGACATGGCATTTATCAATTGGATTACATCACCGGAAAAGAACTAAATTTCCTCAGTGAGAAAGAGCTTGGTGCCAATTCGGTAATGGATATCTTTTCTGATAAAAGTGGCAATTTATGGGTTACATCCAATGATGGTCTTTTTAGAGTTAATAAGCTAAACCTACAGGTTACTAAATTTGATCGTAACGATGGATTTGCCAGTAGCGAGTTTAATGGTGGAACGGCTAGTTCGCTAGACTCTGGGGAAGCTTTACTAGGGAGCGTTAAAGGTCTTTATCTTTTTAAACCGGAAAAATCCATCGACAAAAAAGTATTTCCTGTAAAGCCGTTGATAACGGGGGTTAATTTACTTTCATCTAATATAAGTTCAACTCTCGCTAGTTTTAATGATAGAACCATCGAATTAAACCATGAGGATTTTGGGCTCAAAGTTGAGTTTTCTGCAATGCTTCTAGACAAGCCGGAACAAGTAAAGTATTTCTACTGGATAGATGGTGATTCCAAGATAGATAAAGTACCGGTTGGCAAGAGCGAACTATTTTTTCCTCGATTTAGTCCAGGAAAAAATTCCATTTTTATTAGTGCGGTAGACTATCGTAACGGACTTGAGTCTGAGCCAGTAAAGCTAAATATTATTAGTTATCCTGCTTGGTGGGCGACCAATTTGGCACGTTGGAGTTATTTCCTAATTATTATTTCCATGATTGGTATTGGTGTCTATCGCCATAGAGAGAAACTGAAAGCGAAAGAAAAAGTTCATAGCAAAATTAAAAATAGTGAAGAACGTCTTAGTCTCGCGTTGCGAGGAAGCCAGAGTGGGCTTTGGGATTGGCACGCAGAAGACAACTCCGTCTACGACCCCCGAATACCGTGCGAGCAAACTCAACCAAAGGGGGCCTGTGTGCCCATTGCTCAACGATTCCTTGCAATCCATTATAAAGATCAGAACAATATCACATCAAAGTGGCGTGAATTTTTGCGTAGCCCAACTGGGGTATTTAGTACAACCTATCGAATGAGAGACTCCGATCAAACTTGGCAGTGGTATCGTGATATCGCCATGGTTTCAGAGGTTGATTCTCAAAACAATCCCAGTCGAGTAACCGGAACTTATACCAATATTACGGAAATGCAAAAGGCTACTGAGAAAACTCGGTTGTATTCTAGTGCTTTTGAAAATACTTTAGACATTATTATAATTCTCGATAGACACAAGCAAATTACAGCGGGCAATGATGCACTAGAGAAAATATCTGGTTGGAGTAACAATGAAATTGTAGGTAAGACTTTGGATGAGCTACTTGTCAATGACAACCAAAGAAATATTACCAATAGTATTTTTGAAGAGATCGATAATAGCCGGCATTGGCAAGGCGAAGCTAGTCTAAATCATAAAAATCAAAGAAAGATTGCGGTATTAGTCAGCGCTACTATTTTTGTGGAAAATGATACTGAGCAATATTATGTTTTTTCGATCTCCGATATCAGTAAGCAGAAAGAAGCCGAGCTAGAATTAAAAAAACTAGTTAACTATGACCCGTTAACTAGTTTACCTAATCGAACGTTACTGCTCGATCGAATTACACACGCTATCCCACATTGTGTTCGCTATCAAAAACAATTGGCGGTGTTTTTTGTTGATCTGGACCGTTTTAAACAAGTTAATGATACCTTGGGACATGATGCTGGTGACCAGTTGTTGATAAAATCTGCAGCGATTCTCAAGGAGTGCTGCCGTGAAGATGATACGGTAGCGCGAATCGGCGGAGACGAGTTTGTCGTAATGCTGGAAGATGTTGATAGCGTTAGCGTAATCAATCGACTACTTCAAAAAATCCTCAATCGCATGAACGCTCCAATGCACCTTGGTGACAATCGAATTACAATTTCAACTTCAATTGGGGTTTCCATATTTCCACAGGACGCCACTGATGCAACAACGCTGCTAAAACATGCCGACATAGCGATGTATCACGCTAAAAACAAAGGAAGGAACAATTTTCAGTATTTTCAAGATTACATGAACCGCGCAGCTAAGCATCGACTAACTTTAGAGAACAAAATACGAGCCGGCGTTCTAAATCGTGAATTTACTCTAGCATATCAACCGTTATTTGATATTCAGACCGGAAAGATAAGAGGTGTAGAGGCGCTTGCTCGGTGGCAAACCAGTGATGGGGAAATAATTCCACCTTCTAGTTTTATACCATTGGCGGAAGAGCTCGGTTTAATAATACCTATGACGGAAAATCTGATTCGCCAAGCGCTCGACTCGTTAACTCGCTGGAATGATATGGGGTATGATGTTGTGTTGGCATTTAATATATCTGCAGCGCATATATATCACAAAGATTTTCTAAAATTTATTGGTGCTTTAGTGTCGGAATATCCTCAATCGATCAAACAGTTAGAGCTTGAGTTGACTGAAAGCGTTTTAATGGAGGATATAGAAAAAGCACGGGCCATATTTGAAAAAATTGATGATTATGGAATTGAACTAGCACTCGATGATTTTGGGACAGGGTATTCATCTCTTAAGTATTTAAGTCGACTCCCATTAAGTAAGTTAAAAATAGATATGAGCTTTGTACAACAAATAGGTACGAGCTTTGAGAATGACGCTGTTATTAATACAGTCATTTCTCTCGCAAAATCATTAAAACTCAAAACTGTCGCTGAAGGTATTGAAACTCAAGACCAATTTGATTTTCTGAGAAGCGCAGATGTAAATATCGCTCAAGGATATTTATTTTCCAAACCAGTTTCAAGTGATGAGTTGGAAACAATGCTAGACCTAAATATCTACGATTCTGGAAAAGTATATCTAAATGACTAATCGTGTTTAGTTAAGGCTTACTACCATACGCTGACAATATGCTTGCAACTTCTTTTAGCTCACTTGCCGTAGATGTATATTTTTGGATCCTCTCTTAATGAATTCTAATATGATTTTTCCATCTACTAGTCTTTCTGTAATTAGATACTGATGCAACTCAGATTTAAGAAGCTTTACTTCTGTTTGCAGCGTTTTTATCTGTAACTTCATTGAAGCTCGACTAATGGACGTGGTTTTTTTACTTGTATGATTTAACGCGTGGTTTGAGTGTTTTTCATTTAACCAAGAGTATAGTTTTCGTTTTGAGATGCCATACTCCAAAGCAACATCCGCAATTAGCCTCTGTTCGACTTTAACAGCGTTAATAGCATCGGATTTTATGTTATCGAGTGTTTGCATTGTGGATTGCTCCTTTCTCACTAGTTTCATGAATTTGGATAATGAACCTATTGAAAAAAACGTGCCAACTGCTCGGCTTGGATTTTAAGAATTAATTTTACGATTATAAAACAGATAGTTAAGAATGAATCTTGTCTAGTTTCTATAAAATAGGAGGTTTTTATTCATGCACCAGAGCGGTACTTTGTTGGGATGTGGGTACAATAATTTGCACCAAAAACTACCACTCTCGTAGTAATTTTTGGTAAGTCATCAATTGTTGTTAGCTTTCTCTAGCTATTGCCCGATATCCAATATCATCACGATAATAAACGCTATCCCAATGAATTGTCTTAACTCGTTCATAGGCTAATTGCTGTGCAGAGGTTACTGAATCCGCGAGAGCAACCACGCAAAGCACACGACCACCGGAAGTGACCACTGCTTGGTTATCTAAAGAAGTTCCAGCATGAAAGACCTTTGTGTCAGTAATCGATTGGTCTAGACCAGTAATGACGCGGCCTTTTGCATAACTGTCTGGATAACCACCCGCAGCCATTACAATGCCAACAGCAAATCGTTCGTCCCATTCAGCCGTTGCACTATCGAGTTTTCCATCAATTGCTGCTAAACAAAGCTGGTTAATATCTGACTTTAATCGAGACAAGATTGGTTGAGTTTCCGGGTCACCGAAGCGACAGTTGTACTCGAGAACTTTAGGGATTCCTTCTGGCGAAATCATGATTCCAGCATACAAGAAACCAGTATAAGGGTTCCCTTCTCTGGCCATGCCTTCAACGGTCGGGATAATGACCTGTTGCATAATCGCATCATGCATCTCTTGGGTCACTACCGCTGCAGGAGAATAGGCCCCCATACCGCCCGTGTTAGGTCCTTTGTCACCATTGTCGCGGGCTTTATGATCCTGCGAAGTCGCTAAAGGCAAAATGTTTTTGCCATCGACCATAACGATAAAGCTCGCTTCTTCACCAACTAAAAACTCCTCCACCACTACTCGATGTCCCGCTTCGCCAAATTTGTTGCCAGCTAACATATCTTCGATAGCTGCAAATGCCTGAGCTTTATCTTCTGCAATGATCACACCTTTACCAGCCGCTAATCCATCTGCTTTAATAACGATTGGTGTACCCACTTGTTTGACATAGTTTTTTGCTTGGTCAATATCGGTAAAGTTGCCATAAGCGGCAGTCGGAATATTATTTCGTGCCAGAAAGTCTTTAGTAAAAGCTTTGGAACCTTCGAGTTGGGCTGCACCTTTAGTTGGGCCGAAACACTTTAGCCCAGCTTGAGTGAACTGATCAACAATTCCTAAACACAGCGGTGCTTCAGGACCAACGATAGTTAGTTCGATTTGGTTTTCTTTGGCAAAATTTAATAGAGCCGGAATGTCTTCGGCACCAATTGCAATGTTTTCTAGTTTGTTTTCTTTAGCGGTTCCTGCATTACCAGGTGCAACAAAGACTTTGCTTACGTTTTCAGACTGAGACGCTTTCCACGCGAGTGCATGTTCTCGCCCACCGCCACCAACAATCAATACATTCATTTTTATTTTCTCGCTAAGTTTATTTTTTAATTATTACTAATAATATTGAATTTAATGCTAATGTTTGAAATGGCGCATACCGGTGAACACCATTGCCATACCGTGCTCGTTGGCCGCATCGATAACTTCCTGATCCCTCATAGAGCCGCCTGGCTGAATGATTGCACTAATCCCAGCTTCTGCCGCAGCATCTATTCCATCACGAAATGGAAAAAATGCATCAGAAGCCATCACACATCCTTTTACTTCTAGCCCTTCATCTGCAGCTTTAATCCCTGCTACTTTGGCTGAATAAACACGACTCATTTGGCCAGCGCCAACACCAATGGTTTGTAATTTGTTCGCATACACAATGGCATTCGACTTAACGCTTTTAGCGACTTTCCAGCAGAACAATAAATCTTCGATTTGCTCGGCCGTTGGTTGAACTTTCGATACCACTTTAAGATCGCCTTGGGTGATTTCGCCTAAGTCCTTATCTTGTACTAATAGCCCACCGTTCACTTTCTTGTAGTCCCAAGCTGGTAGACTTTGTTGCCATTCACCGCACTCTAACAAACGAACGTTTTTCTTTTCTGCAACGATAACTTTGGCTCGCTCGGATACTTTTGGGGCAATGATCACTTCGACGAACTGACGGTCTACAATTTGCTTTGCAGTTTCCGGAGTTAGCTCTCTATTAAAAGCAATGATACCGCCAAAGGCTGAGGTAGGATCCGTCTGAAACGCTTTGTCGTACGCCGTCAAAATATCTTCCGCAACTGCCACCCCGCATGGATTTGCGTGTTTAACAATGACACAGGCTGGTTGTTCAAATTGTTTAACGCACTCTAGCGCGGCATCGGTATCAGCAACATTATTAAAAGATAATTCTTTACCTTGAATTTGAACCGCAGTGCTTACCGACGCTTCTTGTGGGTTTAGTTCGGTATAAAACGCTGCCGCTTGATGAGGGTTCTCACCATAACGCATGGTCTGCGCTTTTTTGAATTGAACTGAGAAGCTTTCAGGGAATGCTTCGGGTTGTTCTAAATTATTAACTCGTTGCCCGAGGTAATTAGAAATAGCGGCATCGTATTTTGCGGTGTGCGCGAAAGTTTTCCATGCGAGTTGGTAGCGGAGTTGATAGTCAGTACCTTGCTGTTGCTCGAGTTGTTGCAAAACTTTTGAGTAATCTTCTGGCTCCACGATAACGGTGACATCATTATGGTTCTTTGCGGCTGCGCGAAGCATGGTTGGGCCACCAATGTCGATGTTTTCAATTGCATCGGCAAGTGCGCAATCAGGATTTGCAATGGTAGCTTCAAATGGATACAAGTTGACTACTAGTAAGTCGATTCCTTGAATGCCATGTTGTTCCATAACCGCTTCATCGGTACCTCGACGGGCAAGAATTCCACCATGAATCTTTGGATGTAAAGTTTTAATACGTCCGTCCATCATCTCAGGGAAACCTGTGTAACTAGAAACTTCGGTGACTGGGACTTTGTTTTCCATCAACAGTTTAGCGGTACCGCCAGTCGATAATATTTCGATATTTTTTTCAGCTAAAGACTGAGCAAATTCTAAAATGCCAGTCTTGTCGGAAACACTGATTAGGGCGCGTTTAATAGGGCGTAAGCTAGTCATAATTTTCTCGTAAGCGATTCAAGTTTGATAATACAAAAAACAAACGGGCAGATGCCCGTTTGTGGAAAAAGCTTGTTACTGAAACTTTTCTAGTTTCGGAATAATCCACTAACCAGTTTTAGTTTAAGCCATGAGCTTTTAGTTTCTTTCTCAAAGTACCTCGATTTAATCCAAGTACTTGTGATGCTTTGGTTTGGTTACCTTGAGTGTAACTCATGACAGCTTCCATTAGTGGAGCTTCAACTTCAGCCAATACTAATTCGTAAATATCTCGTGGCTGTTCATTATCTAATTGAGTGAAGTAGTTTTTCATTGCTAATTCGACACTTTCTCGCAATGTAAAACTGTGTTCTTGCGAAGCGAATACACTGCTTTCTCGTTGCTCTGTGTGAGTTGAGCTTTCGGTTCCTTCGAGATTGATACTATCTAGATTCATCTGATTTGCCTTAAAATAGATTGAGTAGGTTGTCCTACTTATTGTTTAAAATAATCCGCTAACGCACTTAGTTGTTGATCAGCGGATGATAAATAATTAAAACTCTTTTTAAATTCTTTCGCTCGCAAAGGATCATTTACCTGACCGTCTGCTAAATACCAAGATGTGTGTTTTCTGGCAATTCTCACACCTTGGTGTTCCCCGTAAAAAGCATGTAACGTTTTAATATGTTCTGTCAAAATGCTTTCTATTTCTGCTTGAGAAATTCTTTCAAGATGTTGACCGTATTTCAAAAAATGATCAATTTCTCTAAATATCCAAGGTCTACCCTGGGCCGCTCTACCAACCATTAAGCCGTCGACTTTAGTGTAATCTAAAATTTCTTTAGCTCGCTCCGGACTGATAATATCGCCATTGGCGATCACTGGAATGCTGACCGACTGTTTAACTAAAGCGGTCGTATCATGTTCAGCGGTTCCCATATATTTACAAGCTCGAGTTCTTCCATGAACAGCTAAAGACTGAATGCCATTGTCTTCCGCGAGTTTAGCTATTTGCAACGCGTTTTTATTATCGGTATCCCAGCCGGTTCTAATTTTTAGTGTCACAGGCACATCGACCGCAGCCACTACCGCCTTAAGAATCTCTTCGACTAATTTTGGGTCTTTCAGTAGCGCAGACCCGGCTGCTTTCTTACAAACCTTTTTTGCAGGGCAGCCCATATTTATGTCAATGACTTGGGCTCCTTTTGCAGCATTGGTAATGGCCGCGCTCGCTAGGATCTCTGCATCTCCACCAGCGATTTGTACTACTCTTAACCCCACTCCTTCCGATTCAGTCGTTTGCTCGCTTGATTCGCCATCTAGGCTTTGCGCTAAACGTAGTCGCGTCTTTCGCGAGTTTTGTAGCAGCGGATCAGAGGTCACCATTTCACCGACTACCACGCCAGCACCCATGCGTTTACACAAGCGTCGAAAGGGTAAATCTGTGACACCCGCCATAGGCGCGAGAAACAAATTGTTATCTAGCTCGTAAGGGCCAATTCTCATAACTATTAAACCGCCGTCAGAATAGACGACAAAGCTGCGTCGAGAAATACTGATTGGTCAAGAAAGCGGCAAATTCTACACCTTTTCAGAACGGATGAAAACGGCATATGTCAGAAAATTGTGGTTTTTTTAACCAGTTATTTGAACGCTAAATGTTGACTTTTTATTTTTCTATATTAATCAAACATCTAGGCTCTCGGCAGGAGCTAACGATGAGGAAGCTCAAAAGTTTCAGGAAACGCGTTTGGACTAAAGTCGAACCGGTGGGTGGGATAATTAGAATGACTAAGAGTTAGTTGAAATAACTAACTCAAATCAACATAAAACTTAGACTTTTCAAAAAAGTCTTTAATAACAAAGAGTTAACTATTGGCTTGCTTTTTGCTTTGCTATTAGTAACCGTGGTGAATTAAAACTGGCTCAGTATTAGGATTTCACATTGCTGTGCAATTTGAGGAGAAAATTATGATTGAATTAATTATTGGAATTATTATCGGTGCTACCTTTCATGAGTTTTGGGGACAGGTTTATCGTTACGCCAAGAAAAAAGTCTCCGAATGGACAAACGATCAACAAACCACTAACGAGTAACTTTATAGACACTATAAAGGTAAGCAGAGAGTAGTTTTGCTACGAGGCTATTCTTTGCGTTTAACCTCACTTGCTCGGATTGAGCTGACGAGCACAGATTGATTCAAGCTATTTTGATTGATTCACCATGCGGAATTTTCGTAGCTAAGCCTGCTTCGAGCTGTAATGAGTTTTTACTCTGCCTCAAATGATTGTATTATTAATCACTTAAAGAGTGATTTACCCTCCGTAAGACTTATAAATAGAACAAAATTGAGGTCAGTTATGAATACAATCTTAAAATGGTTTGGAATTATTCTATTGGTGCTAGTGATCGTTGGCCTAATTATCCCAAATGACGTTAACGTCAGACGCTCGATTGAAATCAACGCGACTCTCGAACAAATTCATTATTATGTCGACAATCTGGAACAGTGGCCAAAGTGGGGACCGTGGGCGACTATGGATCCAACCATGAAAACCACCATTGGAGAGATTAAAAGTGGTGTCGGTGCATCGCAGTCATGGAAAGGGGAAGGAGGTAATGGAAGTTTAAAGATAACGTCGTCTTCACCTGAGAAAGGAGTGGTTTATGATATGTCATTTGAGAGCGATCCTGGAGTTTACCAAGCAGGACTTTCTTACCAAAAGCAAGGCGATTCGGTGCTAGTGACTTGGTATATGACTGGTGAAATGCAACCTATAATTATAGGAAACTATTTTTCTTTGCTGATGGATTCGTTAGTCGGCGGAAGTTTTGAACAAGGGCTAAGTGCACTTAAACAAACGGTGGAAGAAAGCTAGCTATTGGGCTTACTCTTGTATAGAGCACTTTTAATAAAGGCCTTTATATGGATGAAGACTATCGATATACCCAAGCCAATTTAGATGATTCGGCGGCTATCAGTCGACTCATTAGCTCGGTGGTAGAAGAATTTGTGATTCCGGATTTCTCGCCGCGAGGTGCTAAAAACATGCGAGCTATTATCAGCGAGCAAGCTATTAGAGGCTACATTGAGCAAGGTATCGATTATCATTTGGCGACTTTTTCAAGCCAAATCATTGGAGTTCTTGCGATTAAACAGCGGACCCATATCTACCATTTCTTTGTCGACAAATCACATCAAAAGAAAAAGGTGGCTTATAATCTATGGCGCAGATGGCAAGCGATTGATCCTCAACCAAGAATCACCGTTAGTTCCTCAAAATTTGCCATGGCCTTTTATCATTCTTTGGGTTTTAAGCAGCATCAACCCAAAGTGGATATTAACGATATTGTGAGCTTTCCAATGTTGCGAGAAAGGGAGCTCGAAGTATTAAAAGAGTAGCTTTTTATAGTTGCTCAGATATTGAGTTGACACTTTTTAACTAAGAGAATGGGCTAATCTAAAAATTTGTATTTTGGTCAATATCTGAGATTTGTAGTGTCATATTAGTTTTCCACAAAGTTCCCAAAAGGGGATATCTTTTTTGTTAATTTTTAAAGAACCAGAGTTAGATTCAATGCTTCGACTGCGCTCAGCAGCCTATTTAGTTTCTCAGCGTTGTTAAGGTCAATGCTTCGGCTCCGCTCAGCAACCCTTTGTTTCGCAGCGCTAAAGCTTGCCTGCGAGTTTCTTTTGTAAGAAGACAAAAGAAACCAAAAGCTTCTTTCGCTGAAAATAACTAAGCTTTTACCTGTTGATAGCTATTTTAAGCCTGAGGGTCCCTTATTGGCTGAACGCGAGTCAGAGGAAGAAAAGAGCTCGCTGGCGCTCATTTGCTTTTCTTGTCTACCCGCTGCCTCATGAGTTTCACCAGTTCGTTATTAGCCGTTAGGCGGGTATATCTTCGGCAAAGTCAATCATGTCACCGATTACGTGTCATAAATGAACGTTCGAAGTAAGGAGCAATGGGATGGGCTTCACAGACGAACAGGTGGTGGGCGCTCCCTAGAACCGAAAGGCAAACGTTAGGTCAATTTCGGTCGCCCAGTGCGCAACGTAAAGGGCATTTTTGCGTACTTTTGTTGCCAGACAAAAGAATGTCGCAGAGAGCGCAGCGCTGCGAAACCGCCCTTAAAGAACGTAATGAAAGTCCGAATAGGTTGCTGAGCGCAGTCGAAGCATCGAATTTTTGTTTTAGCTCTTATTAAAGGACAATAAAAATTGTCCGCTAAAGATGAACTGCTGTCCACTATTCATCCAAAAGATACTCAACACCAGCACCTAAACTATTGGTCCAAGCAATTCTGGCCTTTAGGATAGGCGCGTTGTCATAACCTTCGTCAGATTGAACCTCAAGTAATGTCCCAGCATCCAGCTTTGCGAGTTCCGGGTCCGAAATAAATATTCCACCGTCAGAAAAATCTTTGGTGACTACCTGACGAGTGCAGTAGCTTTCAGAAGTGATTTTCACTTTCATTTTGATGGGAAGCCGAATATGAGCTCGGCGTGATTCTTGATCCATAATACTAACTGATTGATTACTAATCATTTAATTATAGCTAATCCCCAATGATTTGCTGACTTTTAGGGGATTTTAAGCGGAAGTCGGGAATTATTAATCAGTGGGTGTAATAGTCAACTAGGCTATTTAAGGATGCCCTTCTCTATTGCAACCAGTACCGCACGAGTTCTATCTCGAACGCCGAGCTTAGAAAGTAGGTTTGAGACATGATTTTTGATAGTCCCCTCTGACTTGTGTAGTGCTTCGGATATTTCCTTATTAGAGCATCCACTGGCCATCAGCCCAAGTACTTCCAATTCTTTCGGTGAGAGAGTTTCTATGGCTGAGGGAGCCGAAAACTCACTTTTGATACTTTCTAATCCTTGTAACAATCTTTCAGTGATAGCAGGTTGAACCAAGCGCTTGCCAGAACTAACCGTTTCAATGCCGCTGACCAAGGTGTCTAAAGAGACATCTTTGAGTAAATAACCCATCGCGCCAGCTTGGATCCCCTTGAGGATAAATTCGTTATCATCAAAGGTGGTTAAGATGATGACCGGAATAGTTATTCCTTGGTTCTTTAACAATTCTAAGGTTTCTATACCATCAACCTTTGGCATCGAAAGATCGAGTAATATCACTTCTGGAGCGCAGCGGTTAATAGCCTCTATCACTTGACTACCGTCTGAAGCCTCACCAACAACATTGACCTTATCAGAAAGGTTTAACAGGCCTTTAATACCTTCGCGTACTAACATTTGATCATCGACCAACAACACTTTTACAGTCATCAGTTGACGTCCTTGTTATCTTCGGGTGGTTGAGGCTCTGTGGCCAACGCTGAACCAGAGTCCGATATTAGAATTGAAGTGGTAGTTGGTAATTTAGGTACTTCAATATCTATCTGCAGGGAGTGATTTTTAGTCCCGAACTCTATTGTTCCGTTAACACTAGCCACCCGCTCCTGCATACCTTTTAGCCCATTGCCGACTTTTATGGGATTCACCAATTGTCCGTTGTCTTTAATGCTTAATTTGATTGTTTCATTATTGCTTAAAATTTCAACCCACAGGTCAGTCGCATTGGTATGCTTGAGAGTATTGGTTATTGCTTCTTGAATACAGCTTAATAGCTGCTTAGCTGAATCAATATCCTCTAATTTGAAGTCTGCTTTTATCGATTGATGAACTGTTAAATTCGGAAGGTGTGAACTTAATTGGCTAATCATTGATTCGAGATCAATCGAATTGTTTTCTCTTAAGGAAGAAACCGCTTCTCTCACATCACTCATCAATAGTTTAGCGAGACTATGGCATTGTGCTACCTTTTCTTTAGCTTCTCCTTGCGTTAGATGGTTAGCAATTTGTAGATTAATAATGAGTGCGGTCAGATGGTGGCCTAGTAAATCATGCAAATCTCTAGCGATTCTGGTCCTTTCATTTTGGCGTGTTGCTTCCGACAAAAGTTGTCTAGTCGAGATGAGTTCGGCATTTAATTGCAAAGCTTCTTCAGTGGCTTTTTCGGCTGCTTTGGCATGATGCATCATCAAAATCGCAAACATATGAAAAGACGCGTAAAGCATTGCAGAGAAGAAAACATCTTCTTGCCAACGAAATTTATAAAGCCAAAACCAAGCGATAATGGTTATGAGCGTTATTACAACTGAGCGACTAATGCTGGTAACGTGCGGCAAAATAGAGGCCCAAATAATGGTCAATATGGGCAAAAAGGACAGCGGTAATATCCAAGATAGCGCAAAGGCACTTAATAGCTGAACTAAGAGTATGGTAGAGATTAAACTCTTATTGTTTAGTATTGGCTTGTCCCGAGTGACTAAGTAAAAACATGCCA
>JBDVOJ010000105.1:0-117783 GCA_039969155.1 Kangiellaceae bacterium | reverse complement strand
ACTAAACCAACCATTAACGTGCCGCGTTCTGAGCAGATCTTTCAAGTATGGATCCGTCCACTTAGAACAGTGAATGATGCGCACTTTGCCACTCGAACAGCGGTTTGGGAAATCGAGAAAATGATTAAAAATGGTCTTAATCAAGAACAGTTTGAATCAACTCGTAACTTCCTAAAAAACTACGTTCCGCAATTAGTTGATAGCCAGGGAAGAATCTTAGGCTACACTATCGATTCACAATTTTACGGTACCGACAACTTTGTAGACTACGTGAGAAGCGGTTTAAATACATTGACTCTTGACGATGTTAACCGAGTTATTAAAACCCATTTGCAACTTGAAGATGTTCACTATGTATTTATCACTAAAGATGCTAAAGGCTTAAAAGAGCGATTGAGCAATAACACTATTTCACCGATGAAGTATAACAGTGCAAAATCGGACGAGTTATTGGCGGAAGATAAGATCATTCAAAATTATGACCTGAATATCCCGACCAAAAATATTCACATTAAGCCAATCGAAACGGTTTTTGAATAAACTAGTGATGAACGGGCTGGCTTGAGCGGTCCGTTTTTGAAAAACACTCTCAAACTGAAAAAACGAGTTATTTTCGAATAGCTCGTTTTTTTTGCCTACTAACTGACTCTTAAGAATTAGTTAACAAATAATTTACGCTTCTGTTGTGGTTTGCTCAACCGGAGACGTTTTATTGATAGGATACTTATAACCAAACAGGATCATTAATAACGGGAGCAAAGAGAAAATACCAAAACCGATTTGCCCAGCAAAAAATATCATGAACGACGAGAGCAAAAAGGTAATTGCCAAAATGACTAAGCCAACAAGTCTAAACTGATTAAAAATCATCAGCACACCCGCTAAGATTTGCAACACCCCAAATATCACTAGCACCAATTCAGAGAACCCGAATTGCTGAAAGAAAGCTAGTTCTTCGGGAGTCTTGCTGACTTTTGCACTTCCTGCGGCAAACGCCAACAATACCAGTAAGACTAAATTAAGTATTTTCAGTCGATTCATTTTTTCAAACTTTATTCGCATGATTTTTATTCCAATAGTACTCTTATACCCATGATACAGGTAGATGCAGGTTTCATGGGTATAGGACTATCCCCAAAAATGCTCTATTTTGCAATCAGATTATTAATGACTCTATTTGTTGACCGCGGACGATTATTCAATTTGGCAAAGCTAAATAATTGGAATAGCATAATAGTACTAAGCCAGATTTCAACAACAATCGAATCAGAACAGGAATGAATATCAACTAAAAATAGGACAAACCAATGACAGACTCTATAAGACAATGCTTAAGACTTTTTCTCAAATTGACGCCGTCTGTCATTATTATCAATCTCATTTTGGCCTGTGGCGGTAATGATAATTCAGGTCAACCGATTGAGCTTGCCAACGAAAGCGAGCAAAATCTTGGAGTCAATTTTGAGGTGCTATCGACCGGACATACTATTCCATGGGGTATAGAAGTCATCAGTGAAAATGAGTTTTTGTTTACTGAAAGATTGGGCACTCTATTTCATTACAACAATGGTGCCACTCAGGCACTCGCAGGCATACCAGAAACATTTACTGTCACCGTTGCCGGTCTTACTTATGGTGGATTAATGGATGTCAGCTTACATCCACAGTTTACTAGCAACTCTCTGGTATATATTTCTTATGTTGGCCGGAACTCAAGAATGAGCGTTGCTCGATTCAAGTTTGAGAATAACCAAGTTACTGAATTACAGACTATCTTCAATTCAAATGCTTTTTCGATTGGTTCTCGAATAGCATGGCAAGATGACAACCACTTTTTTGTTTCTCAAGGGTTAGGTGGTAATCCATTTCCAGAACCGGGAGCGCAAGACATTGCCAATCACGGTGGTAAGATCCATCGATTAACCGATATTGGTGGTATACCGACTGACAACCCCATATTTGACGGTTATACCCAGCCAACGAGTATTTGGAGTTATGGTCATCGTGATCCACAAGGGCTATTCTTTGATCAACAAACACAAACTCTCTACTCTAATGAGCATGGTCCATTAGGAGGTGATGAGCTTAATATCATTGAAAGAGGTGGTAATTATGGCTGGCCACTTTTCTCCTATGGATTAAATTATGATCGATCGCCAGTTTCCAATTTAACCGAAGAACAAGCAGCGATGACAACTATTTTACCGATCAAATATTGGGACGAAAGCTTTAATATCGCGCCGTCGAGTCTTGTAAAACTTGAAGCCAGCAATTTTGAAGAATGGAATGATTATTTTTTAATAGGCTCCTTGGCAAAACGACAGCTCATTGGTTATAACTTGGAAACTGACGAGACCGACATTCTACTATCCAATACCGGTAGATTAAGAGACATTGCGCAACTACCGAGTGGGGATATATTAATTCTCATTGATCGTGGTAGCCCTCATGCTGACTATCAAGGAAGAATTCTGAAACTAATGGCAAATTAATTCACTAAGCTTCCTATACAAAAAAAGTTCTAATTAAAAGTCCATTGGCTTGCCGGTGAAATCATAATAGCCGCCACACTGCTGCTTACAAAGCTTATCAATCGTAGTCAGTATACCAACGGCAGAATCGGACACGGATATGGCAGCGTCTTGGCCTCCCATATCAGTTTGTACCCAACCAGGGTGAATGGCAAAAACAGAGTGAGTGCTTTGCCTAAATTCAGTTGATAAATTGTGCACCAACATATTGACCGCAGCTTTAGACATTCTGTAACCATACCAAGCAGCAGGCTGAGCAATCGACAGCGACCCCATATCCGAAGATATCATAACAATTTTAGCGTTTTCCGAATCTAGGCTTGCTAGTAGTTTATGCACTAAATAAAGTGGGGCTAAAGCGTTGATGGATAGTGCGTTATGAGCGACCTCGTAATCGATGGAAAAAATACTCTGGTTTTGTCTATCAAGAAAACCCGCGTTATTGATCATCACTTGTATACTGTAATTTTTTGCGGTGATTCGGTCACAAAACGTCTCTATGCTCAACTTATCTGAGAGTTCTAGTTCTTCGAGCATTAGCTGGTTGGTATAGTGCTGTTGAAGTTCTCGTAATTCCGAAGACTCATTTAAATCTCGACAGCTCGCTATCACGCATCGTTGACTATTCAATTATTGCTTTGTCAGCTCAAGCCCGATACCGCGGTTAGCTCCAGTGATCAGCACGCAATGCTTAGAATAACCATTGTTCATACTTTGACTCCTCGAAGTCACCATTCGATTTTTAGTAGCCAGTTTTAGCGATAAGAATAACGCAATAATTGGCGGTCTAGATTGAGCATTGAAAATATACAATAAGCGCATGGTTAAACCGCCGCTTGCTTAGTGTATGCCTGATTTATTTAGCTCGTCGCTAATGTCTATACAATCAAAGATGGATCAGAGACAATAACATGCCTATCATTCAGGTTTTAATAGTAACTAATGTATTGTTTCAAGCAAGCGGAATTAAGCCTTGTCTAATCGTTTAGCAATTTTATTTGCTACTAGTCTTATCGCCGTTGGGTGGTTTATTAATCCACTCCAATTGCGCGCACAAGATGAACAACGCTCAACTTTGATTGAGATATCTGGTGTTGAATCATCAATCAAGCAAAATATTGAATCACATTTGTCTATCGAGCAAGGAAAATTGCCACTCTCACCGCTTGGTTTCCCTCGCTCTAACGAATACATAAAACGGAAAACCGTCAGCGCCTTGCGAGCTCTAGGCTACTATCAGCCTAAAATCGAGTTATCTGGAAATCACAGTCAATGGCTGTTGAACATTGCTGCGGGTCCTCCTATTCGATGGCTTACTCCCAATATTCAAGTATCCGGCAGCTTGCAGCCACTTCCGGCGTTTCAAAAACTACTAAAACAGCAGCCCTTCGCCGTTTCAACGCCAATGAATCATGGTGTTTACAGTGAGTTTAAATCTAAACTGCAAAGCTTTGCCGAAGAGTATGGCTTTCTTGATGCTAAATTCGATCTCAGTGAGCTAACCATCGATGAAAAAGCCTTAACCGCTCAGGTTAATTGGCATTTTAATTCTGGACAGCGCTATACATTAACCGATATTAAATATGAGGGGAGCCACTTATCCTCCTCATTCTTGAGTGGCTTTCAAAGTGTTCAGAGTGGTCAGTTCTATCAACAAGACAGCTTGCTTAAATCTCAACAAAACCTAAACCAAAGTGGCTATTTCAGAATGGTGAATATTGACCGCATCATCGATACAGAAAAAAAGACGGTCTCGCTGCTTTTTAATCTGGTTGATATGGAACGTTATGAACTTAAAACGTCGCTCGGTTACGGCACAGATTCTGGCTCCAAGTTTGGGGTCAATTGGCTAGATAGACAAGTTAATCAAATTGGTCACAAATATTCTTTAGGTCTCGAGCTTAACCAACTGGAAAGTAGTGTATCGGGACAATATAGGATCCCTCTCGACAAAGCCACGGACGAATGGCTGAACCGAGTCAGTTATAAAATCAGAGATGATCGCTTGGCAAAAACCACCCTAGCCACCTATGAATCGATTGTTCTATTTAAACTATCCGATCACTGGAATAGCCAATATGCGCTTACCACCGCTTTTGAAGAAGTTAGAGAAAATGAGAATATTCAAAGCCATATCAGCTATCTCGTTCCTTCGGCACAATTGGATTACTACAGCGTGACAAACCCATTCCAAGCGGACAATGGATGGCGATGGCAACAAATCTATCGATTCGGTCATCAGTCTTTTAGCAGCCCGGGTTTTAACTTTATTCAGACAGAACAAAAGCTAAAGAAAATTTGGTCTATCACTGAAGACTGGCGCTTTATGTTACGAACTCAAATCGGTTATACCAGCATGGACGACCAAGACTTTGTGCGTTTGATGCCTACCAGTTATCGTTTCTTTGCTGGCGGCGATATATCAGTCAGAGGCTATGACTTTCAAAGCTTAGGACCGACTGATGCTGACAGCAAACTGATCGGCGGCAAACACCTGTTAACCACCACAGCAGAGCTCGACTGGCGATTCACCGATAACTTTCGGTGGGCAATTTTTTACGATCATGGCAACGCATTTAATGATTGGAAAAAACCGGAATTAAAATCTTCTGCTGGCACTGGGCTGCGCTGGATAACGCCTTTTGGCTCGTTTCGCATCGACTATGCACGCTCGTTAGATCATCCCAATGAATGGCGTTGGCATGTCACCATAGGCCCCGACCTATGAAGAAACTCAGCAACACAAAGCTGACTAAGTGGTTGTTATTGCCACTACTTGGAATCTTGTGTTTAATAAGCCTGTTAGTCAGTTGGATATATTTTACAGAATCTGGTCTTAAGTGGAGTCTCGAAAAGAGTAAAGCCTACCTTCCCGCAGAGCTTACCTATTCAAATGCTAGCGGCAGCTTGAGTGACACGGTCAAATTCGAGACGATTATTTGGCAGTCTAGTTCCTCGCAACTTCATAGCCATCAAATTGACCTTCGATGCAATTGGCTAGATTTAATTTGGAAAGCATTTAAGTGCGACAAGCTGGAACTCGAGCAATTGACGATTGCTTTGAGCGATGCAGAGCAAACAAAAGCAACTGAAGGGTCAGAGTCACCTTTTGTCAATTTCACCTTACCGATCACCCAACTGATTAAACCGGAGGTGGTTAATCAGATCCAAATACCGATTAAACTAAACGTCAAACAAATTACCGTTAAAAGGATTTTATTAGAACAACCTAACTCTAACCAACAATTCAAAGACTTTGCATTATCAAATCTTTCCATATCGCAACAACACAAAGAAAAGACTTTCGAATCACCTTCGCAGGTTGAGTTTAAATACTCTGAATTGCAGTTTGTTAATAATTCGCACACCATTACTAGCCAGTTGGAAATTTCGACGTCCTCTAATCTACCTTACCAGTTTCAAATGGCGGTAACTGGTGAAAAAGTCAATAGCAAGATTCAATCTCAAGGTCAGTTATTGGGCCAGTCAACGTTTAGCCTTGTAACTGAAAAACCATTACTAAGCTCGACCGAAGGGAATTGGAGTTGGATGGACAAACTGCATATCGACGCAAAGTCGAATTTGCAACAGCAGAACCTGAACAATATCGCCCCCCAAGCTTTAATTAAATCAGCCGAATTAGTTTACACTCTTGATTGGCCTCAGTTGGACACGACTTATCAATCTCAATTTGACTGGCTTGGCATATCGGAAATTCAATTAACTGGCCAAGTAACCTCCAACAATCTAATCAATTGGCAACAAGCCAGTCAAATGGAGACCCGTCTTTATACTAATATTGAAAGACGACAATGGGACGCCATAAAAGAGACCTCGGCCAACACCATTGCTGGCGACAATCCCAAATTAGAGATTTCTCTAAGTGACGTTTCAAAAGAAATAGAACTTCAACTAAATCAGCAAAAGACCGAACGATCGAAGAGTTCTCATCCTGCTGTACCGGTTGACGTTGAGCTGCTGGCAACGATTAACGACTCGGAGTTGTCGATTCATTCGAAAAAAGCCAATTTGGCAAATCTAAAGACAAAGTTTGATTTAGCCGGAAAGCTGACTTCGGGCGAACTAAAAGACTATCGAATTTCAGCCGACGTTCAAGCTGCTAATTTTGAAATTTTGGGTTTTCGACTTAAAGACATCAACAGCCAGTTTATTCTGACACAACAACAAGACAAGTTATTTCTAAACTCGCATGGAAATATCTCTGGATTTTCGTCCGCTCAAGCTATAGCGGAAAAGATTAATTGGAATATTCAACTTAACGAGTTATGGCAAGGTAAAATCGGTGTCGGCAAACTCGATTTAGATGAGCTCAACCTCAATCAAATTAAACTGAATATTCAAGGTTCACAACAAGCGCATACTATTAATGGTAACTTTAGCGTTGCGGAAAATAAACCCATTGAATTAGCCATCAATGCGAAACTGCTAACAAAAGGCGACAAGGTTAATCATTCAGAGCTAGCCTGGCAACTCAACCAATTATCTGCGGTCACTCAACTCGATTTAGCTTCTAGCGCAGCTTCATCACAACCATTAGAGTTCACCGCAAAAAATATTTACTTATCGAGTGCGCAACAATCAATTGAGTCACTTTGCATTAAGAACTTTGGCACCGCCTGTGCCAATGCAACCGTTAAGCAAGGCAATTGGTTGGCATACTTGCAACTCGAAAATTTTAAACTCAGAGCTGTTACCAGACTTCCCTATGTAGAAATCCTCAATGGGCTATCGGGTGAACTCGATGGTTCGCTACAAGCTAGTGGAACCTTGTCAACCCTAGACAAATTAATGATTGATTTGAGCTCACCTCAGCTAAATTTTGTTAGAGAACAATACAATGTCAGTCTAAAAAACGTCAACATAGTAAATAGTAATCCGCTTGGAACCAGTATTGTCGCTAATTGGAACGAACTAAACGCGAGCTTAGAAACGCCACAATGGCTGTCGCAACTGTCCGCCGCCCCAGGCAGTGCAACGTTCAATTTAAAGAATAGCAATCAACTGGAGTATTCGTTTTTTCAAGAATCTGCTCGTTGGACACTACCTGCGTCAAACATTATTGATGAGAGCCAAACAGAAACCATAAACATTTCGAAAAAGACGCTCGATTTTGTCAGTGTTGGTGTGACGGGCACACTGAATAACCAGCGGATTGAAAGTAATCTCGAGCTTAAACTTGAACACCAAGACTTCATAACCGGTTCTGCCAAAGTCGATTTACCTTTCACTCGGAACTCAAAGATTGAATCCAATCTCGACATCAGAATTACTGACCTCGAATGGTTAAAGCAGTGGCAATCTCGAATTGACCAGCTTTCCGGGAGTTGGACCCACCAAGTTAAACTATCCGGCAATCTAACCAACCCTAAGCTAGATGGGCAAGGAGAAATACGGGTCGAGCAATTAGTCATGGAAGAGCTCGGACTCGATATTAAAGATAGCCTTATATCACTCGTAAGTGACGAATCAACAACAAAGTTAAATGGCGTTCTTCGAAATAACCAAGGTGAAGTTAACTTAAAAGGCGAAGTCGCTTTGCTACCGGAGTTTGATAGCCACTTCGAAATTAACGGCGATCAATTAACGCTAATCGATAGCAAAGAGTATAAATTAGTTCTCTCACCGCAACTGAAAGCCAGCTTCAAGAAAAGCCATTTACAAGTAGAAGGTAATGTCGATATTAATGAGGCCAAAGTCACTCTTTCACAACTTCCTAGCAAGACGATTAGAGTGTCAGATGATGAAGTGATTGTGAACAGAAATACATCTCAGCAAGAGCCTTTCACATTCAATATTGCGATAAAAGTTAACGCACAAGAAAATGTTTCATTTAAAGGCTTTGGGCTTAAAAGTGATTTGGTTGGAAAACTATCGACTAGCGCTCAAACCGGAAAACCCTTGGCTATTAATGGTCAGCTGGTATTAGAAAATGGTGAGTTTGAAGCCTACAAACAAGTGTTGACCATTGAACAAGGTCAGCTGCTATTTCTTGGAACGCCAGATAATCCTGGAATACAATTTAAGGCATCGAGAAAGATCGAAGAGATTAAAGTTGGGGTTATAGCAGATGGTT
Organism: Kangiellaceae bacterium; assembly: GCA_039969155.1. GTDB lineage: Bacteria > Pseudomonadota > Gammaproteobacteria > Enterobacterales > Kangiellaceae. Next base: position 109,158 of record JBDVOJ010000105.1, on the reverse strand, counting down.
CATTAGCCAATCCAAGCTTAAGATTATTTTCCGAACCAACAATGCCCGATGAGGAAGTGGTCGCTCTACTGCTTACAGGGCGTTCACTAAAATCGCTTTCGCAACAAGAAGGTAATGCATTAGCCAATGCGGCGATTAGTTTAGGCGTTTCTGAGGCTAATCGATTAGCTGGTAAAATTGCTGATGCGCTTGGTATTAAAAATATTAATATAACAACCAAGACTAAAGCAGATAGCACACGTGTTGATATAGGTACTCAAATCAATGACCGTTTGTCAGTTGGATTTGGCACCAACATTGATTCAAGCAACCAGCTAAACAGTGGTTGGATTATCGAATACAGATTGTCTCCAAGCATCTCTTTTGAAGCGATTAGCGGCGAAGAAGTTAGCGCGAATATCACCTATAAGAAACAATTTGAAGATAAAGGCCAGAATACAGAAAAAGACAAAGATAAAGATAAAGATAAAGATAAAGATAAGGATAAGGATAAGGATAAAAAAGACTAGACAATCGAAGAAAAATCTCTGGCTACGGAATATGATTTAATCATGCGTTTAAGAGTAGAATCACTAACGAAATCAAGATGAGATAATAGCGACACAAATTAAGTAATCTCTAAACAAGAGGATTTTAAATTGAGTAATAGCAGCAGACGTACATTTATTAAGTCAGCGGGACTTGCTCTCAGCGCTGTAGGAAGTGCCGCTTTTGCAAGCACTAATTCAAGTACTAAAGCTATCGCCCGGCCTTTTGATTCTTCATTAAACCAAATACTCGACTTGCCACCGACGCCACCACTTGATGGAGTCGCAACAGATGAAGCCTACTGGAGAAAAGTTGCCAGCCACTACGACACCACAGACGATATCATTAATTTGGAAAACGGTTACTGGGGAATTATGGCCAAGCCTGTTCTCAAAGACTACATTAATCACTCTGAAACAATCAATAATCGAAATACCCTGTTTGCCAGAACCGAGTGGTGGCAGGAATTTATGGGAATTCACCAGCATGTAGCGGATTTTCTAAATGTGAAACAATCGGAAATAGCTTTAACTCGAGGGGCGACCGAAGCACTGCAAGCTTTAATTGGTGGCTACAATCAATTAAAACCGGGTGATAAGGTTTTATATGCTGATTTGGACTACTCAGAAATGAAGAATGCCTTTCGTTGGTTAGAACAACGACGAGGGGTTGAAGTGATAAAGATCAACTTTCCGGAGCCCGCTAACTGGGAAAGTGTTTTACAGCTCTACCAAAAGACCTTTGATCAGCATCCCGAAATAAAACTAATGCTGTTAACTCACCTAAACAATTGGACAGGGTTAATAAGTCCAGTGAAACAAATTGCTAGCCTAGCCAAACAAAGAGGAATCGATATCATCTTAGATGCTGCACATTCCGTTGGCCATGTTGATTTTGATATCAAAGATCTCGGATGTGATTTTGTCGGAGTCAATCTGCATAAATGGGTAGGGGCACCCATCGGATGCGGAGCAATGATTATTAATGAAAATCGTCTCTCTGATATCGATACTTATATGGGTAAGAACCACCAGTCGAAACAAACTAAAGACGCGGCTAATATACTCGACAGAATCGATACTGGCACGGCAAACTTTGCGGCTTATTTAACCATTCCGAGCGCGATTCGATTCCATAACAAAATCACCACCAAAGCTAAGCAACTTAGACTTAAATACCTGCGAGATTTATGGATTGCTCAAGTGCGTGATGTTCCAGAAATTCAAGTGATGACACCCGATGATAAACAAATGGTCGCGGCACTAACGTCATTTAGATTAAACAATAAAACCAGCACTGAAGCGAACAATGCGATAGCTAAAGAATTGGCTGAAAAGCACGGCATTCTAACCGTTAGGCGAACCGGTCCAGCACTGGGTGATTGTGTGCGAGTAACCCCATCGATTTATAACACCCCAGAGCAAATGCTAAAGCTAGCAGATGCTCTAAAGGCGATGGTGTAGAAGTGACAATCTAACTACAGCCCAATCAGTTTATTTAGCTTTGATAAACAACACTTTCATCAAAATCATGCTGATTAAAACCGCAATAGAAGAAATGGCTAATATTGGATCAAGTGTTTCTAGTGAAATATAGTTTCCATACATTAGGTATAGTCCAATCACTAATCCTAATGAACCAACTTGATGTAAGTAATACTGCGCTTTTGCTAGTTTTGATTCTGAATTATTAAGCCAAAGCTTAAAACAAAGAGCATAAATAAAAGAGACCACAAAGCCGACCAACATAATATGCGCATGAGTGACCATATGACCATGATTTTTAGATGCCGCCATGTAAATCCCTAGTACCAGTCCAACGATCCCATAGCCCAAACTAGTCATTATATATTTTCTATCCATCGTTCCCTCCAGTTTTTATTGTTATAGACGAACTTGTATTGTTATAGACAAACTTGCGTAAAATCCACTCGTAAAAATACAACTTTACTGCAGGGACTGTCAAATCCGCCTGGAGAAAACATAGGAAAGGGTAACGAAGAAGGACTTGGTGAAAGGTTAATGCCCCATAAAGTTATCGATTAGGGTCGCCAACTTATCACTCAAATGCCCTTCTAGTTCATCAAGATCTTTTTCGAATCCAGCTAAGTATTTGCTGGCTTGCGCTTCGGTCAGCATTTTCCCCAGTACATGAAATTGCATTTCCGGAAGCGATTTATCATGCCTCGCAACAATATTCCAAATGACACAGTCTGCATCAAGAGACTTAAATTCTTGTTGAGCAACAGCGCAAAACTCATCAGCCACGTTGACCCCATCAGGCCCTAAACAACCAGGCTCAACTCGGTAAGTGATAGATAGCTTTTGATGATCAGATAAATTGAGTGAACCACTCATATCAGCTCCAAAGAAACGGGTGAATCTATAACTATTTAGTGTAGCAGTTTCTTGGAAGTTCGTAGTTATTTGTTGGTTTGAGTTTGACTCAGTCTTGCTTTAAGCCACAGCGCAGATTCAACTTTGCTATCACCACAGATTATAAAATAGGGCTTTCCGCTCATACTACTTTGGGTAGCTGTTAACTCGATGAACTTACTGACACTATCGATATCATCCTCAAAGTGGCTATGTTTTCGATTAATATGCTTAAGTGCCTTTTTAGCGTTATATTGCTTGCCATTGCGCTCAAACAGACAATTTGAATTAACTAATTCAGACTTGAGAAAATCGATTTTTTGCTGTTCAGTAGATGATAATGGTTGTGCTACTAAAACTGAACTTGGAATGTAAAACATGGCTAACATGATCCATTTTAATTTCATTGTCTTAAATCCTCGAATCGTTGGCTTTAAATGACTTAAATTGGTTAGAGTCTGACAACTAGCCAAAGTTCTTTATTGAGCAGTTTTATTTGAGATATCAAAGCCCCCCTTCTCCGACCAGCGATATACTAGGAGGATTTTATGATTCAAAAATCACCCTTGGTTGAAAACTAGCGTATTATTAACACAGAAGAATAGCCGACTTAGTATGAGCGAAGTATATGCTTGCGAATAAAATTAGAATCAATCGGTTCTTAGTTAAACCGGACTCCTCAGAACTATCTGAGGATATTATTGCGGTTGAGGAACCTTTACAGATAAGTCTCTCTCAAGGCGATCATAGTGAAGTGTTTAGTCTCACCATGCGAACTCCAAGAGATGATAAGCAATTAGTATACGGTTTACTGTTTACCGAAGGCGTTATCACAGATGCCGATCAGATAATGGATCTCGCTATTTCGAATGACGATCACCGCCCAGAAGCGAACCTGATCACAGCAAAACTAAGCGAACAGCTTAAATTGGATCTTGCCGCTAACGTTCGCCGCCATGCCAGCTATTCTGGCTGTGGATTATGCGGAAAAACCAGCTTAGCGGCATTGGAACTTAAGGCTCGAAAAGATCACAAACCGGTAAAACAGTTGCTGGACAGCGAACTAGTCAAAACGCTTAAAGCGTTACTTGCAAAACAACCACTATTCTCCGAAACCGGTGGAGTTCATGCCGCAGGGCTGATTTACGAAAAACAAGGAAAACTAGACCTAGCGAATTCGCCATTCTTTGAAGATGTAGGCAGGCACAACGCATTAGATAAGCTAATTGGCCACGAACTAATTACAAACAAGCTCGAACAGGCTGGGATCTTGGTGCTATCAGGCAGGATTGGCTTCGAACTGGTACAAAAGGCCGTTACTGCCGGTTTTTCAACCATCATTGCTTTGGGGGCGCCTAGCAATTTGGCGATACAAGTAGCTAATCAATTTGATATAGTATTAGTAGGCTTCGCCAAAGATGAACGTTTTAACTTGTATACGGCTCATGCAGATCAGCTTGCGATAAAACCCTCAAATCGCTAAATCGAAATTATTATCACTTGCTGTTTTCTGATACGTTTTTATGTAGGAAAGAAGATGTCCGAAAATCTCACACAATTATCCGCGCGTAAGGGACTCGAAGAAAACCTGTTTGAACAAATCGTCAAAGCCAAAGGCGATCCCATTCGTTTAAAGGATATTGCCAAAGACTACAAAGTAGGAGAAGCCAATATTTATGGCGCTTCGACCGCTTACGACTTTATCCAAGGCGACAACGCCAATAAAAAAGCTTATGTTTGTAACGGCTCCTCTTGCTTATGTGCCGGAACTCAAGATTCCGTTAAACAACAACTCAAACAACATTTCCAAGACGACGAATTAGGCCATGTCACTTGTTTGGGGCGATGTCATGAGAATAGCTCTTTTCAGTTAGCTGGCGAAAACTATTCTGGCAGTGATATTAATAATCTAGCGGAAATCATTAACCAACAAAGCGACTCTAACGAAAGTTACCATGTTGAATGTCGGCTAGAAAAACCATTGTTAACCGAACTGATTGAGGACGTTGATCAGTATTACCAGTTGATTAATCAATTAGCCAAGCAATTTGACCGCTCGCAATTACTCCAACAAGTTGTTGACTCGGGGCTAAGAGGACGAGGTGGTGCTGGTTTTCCTACTGGGTTTAAGTGGCAATCTTGTGCCAACGAAAAGTCTGAAGAGAAATACATTGTTTGTAATGCAGATGAAGGCGACCCCGGAGCCTTTAGCGATCGTTACCTGCTAGAAGAACGGCCACATGCCGTGTTGTTTGGAATGTTAGTTGCGGGTTATCTAGCTGGCGCACAATGGGGCGTTCTCTACATTCGCGACGAATACCCTGACTCAGTCTCACAAATTCAATCGGCCATTGAAGAATTTGAAAGCCTCGAGATACTTAAAGAATTAAACTTCAGTTTTCAATTTAAAATTGTGCGTGGTGCGGGTGCCTATATTTGCGGTGAAGAAACAGCATTGCTTCGATCGATTGAAGGACAACGACCAATGGTTTCGGTGCGCCCTCCTTTTCCGACCGTTAAAGGGCTATTTGGCAAACCAACTATTTTAAATAACGTCGAAACCTTTGCGGCCATTCATTGGATTTTAGAAAATTCAGCTGGGCAATATGCTAACTTAGGCAATGGTCGTTCCACAGGCTCTAAATTACTGTCTCTTGATAGCTGTTTTAAACGACCCGGCATTTATGAAATCGCCATGGGTGAAACACTCGCGTCAGTGATTGAGCAAGCCGGCGGCTTTGTTAAACCCATTAAAGCATTGCATATTGGTGGTCCATTAGGTGGGTTGGTTCCCGTGGAAAAATTTGATCAACTTACCGTCGATTTCGAATCTTTCGCAGAACATGGATTTTTGTTAGGCCACGGCAGTATTATTGGTATTCCGGAATCACAAAGTATTGCCGAGTATATAGAACACTTATTCGAATTTACTGAAGTTGAATCTTGTGGAAAATGCTTTCCTTGCCGAATCGGCTCAGTCAGAGGAAAAGAAATGTTTGCTCAAGCGATAAAGGGTGAAAACCTTTTAGATAAGGAACTGGTCGAAGACTTGTTGCAAACCATGGAGCAAGGTTCATTGTGTGCTTTAGGTGGTGGCGTTCCACTACCGGTTAAAAATGCGCTGCAATATTTTATGCCAGAGATGCAGCACTTATTTGATACTAAGTCCTTACAGAAAATTTCTGTGGCGGAGGTTTAGAAATGAGCAGAGACGATCCTAAAGACGACTGCCCTAAAGATAAAGTTGATACCGTTGCCTTTATCAATGGCCAGCCCTATCAAATTGAATCCGGCGAATCGATTTTACAATTTGCTACGCGTAACCAATTCTCCATTCCGACTTTGTGCGATGACTCGCGACTAGAAGCTTTTGGTGCTTGTCGAGTTTGTTCGGTCGATGTGGCATTAAAAGCTGATGGTCCAACTAAAGTCATGGCGTCTTGCCACACTCCCATTTCAGAAGGTATGCACATTCACACTGACTCGCCTTCCATTCAGAAATTACGCAAAAACATTGTCGAATTAGTGCTTACCGATCATCCACTGGATTGTCTCACTTGTGAAGTCAACGGTAACTGTGAATTACAAGATGTTGCGGCTGATGTTGGGATCAGAAATGTTCGCTATAAAAACGCCGCCAATCATGGCCACTATGAAAAAGATACTTCACATCCCTACATGCGCAGCGACCTATCGAAATGCATTAATTGTTATCGATGCGTAAGAGCTTGTGATGAAATACAAGGTGAATTTGTTTTAGGAATTGAAGGACGCGGTTTTGCCAGCAAGATTATCAAAGGTGGCAACTTATCGTTTGACGAATCTGCGTGTGTTTCCTGTGGGGCTTGTGCGCAAACTTGCCCAACTTCTGCCATAAGCGATGTGTTTGAAAGCAAATCAGTGCAGGCCGAAGAAAAAATTAGAACCATTTGTTCCTACTGTGGTGTCGGTTGTAATTTAGAAGTCTCGGTTAAAAATAATGAAGTGCTTTCCATTCGAGCGCCAAACGATGCCGAAGTCAATCAAGGCCATACTTGTTTAAAAGGCCGTTATGCGTGGCGGTTTTATAATCACCCAGATAGGCTAACCTCACCTTTGATTAAGAAAAATGGCGAATTTGTTGAAGCGAGTTGGGAAGAAGCCTACTCCTTAATTGAATCCAAACTGACTCAACTAAAACAAAGCTATGGCGGTGACAGTATCGCGGGAATTTCTTCAGCGCGTTGTACCAATGAAGAAAACTACTTAATGCAAAAACTATTGCGAGCCGTGATCAACACCAACAATATCGATTGTTGTGCACGGGTTTGTCATTCTCCCACGGCCTACGGAATGCAACAATCATTCGGAACAGGGGCTGCCACCAACTCCATAAAAGATATAGAGCATACGGGTTTTATTATGGTGATAGGGGCGAATCCAACATCCGCCCATCCCGTTACCGGCGCAAAAATTAAACAAAAACTGATGAAAGGCTTGCCTTCCATCGTCATTGACCCGGTACGTACTGAAGTGGCTCGCTTTGCGACTTATCATCTGCAACTTCGCCCTGGAACCAATGTTGCTTTGCTGAATATGATGAGTTATTTCATCATAGAAGCGGGATTAGTCGACCAAGAATTCGTTGAACAACGGTGTGAAGATTGGAATGGGTTTAAGCAAAGCATTTTAGATTTAGATATCAATCAGCTTGAAGCGATTACTGGTGTTGAGCAAGACCTCGTTAAGCAAGCAGCAATAGCCTATGCCAAGGCCGACCGCGCTATGAGCTTTCATGGCTTAGGTGTGACCGAACATTCACAAGGTAGCCGTACCGTAATGAATATTGCCAACCTCGCGATGATGACCGGTAATATCGGACGAGCGGGCGTTGGTGTTAACCCGCTTCGAGGCCAAAACAATGTGCAAGGTGCAGCCGACATGGGTTGCCAACCACATCAAGGTGCTGGTTATTTACCGGTAGATATTGCTGAGAATCAAAAGAAATATGAAGTGCATTACGGTGTCGCAATGCCAACCACCGATGGACTAAAAATTCCGCAAATGTTTAATGCAGCAATTGACGGCAGCCTCAAAGCGCTATGGGTTTTAGGTGAAGACATTGCGCAAACCGATCCCAACCAACAACATGTATTAAAAGCGCTGGAAAATTTGGATTTTTTGATTGTCCAAGAAATATTTATGTCAGAAACTGCAAAGCTCGCTGACATCGTTTTGCCCGGTTCTTCATTCTTAGAAAAGTCAGGCACCTTTACTAACGGTGAAAGAAGAATTCAAGCCGTAAATGCCGCCGTTAAACCACTGCAAGGTTGTAAAACTGATGGCCAAATTTTGGCAGATATGATCGAACGAATGAGCGGTAAACCACAAAGCGCAGAACCTGATGAATTACTCAAAGAAATCTCTCAAATAGTACCGTTTTTTGCCGGAGTTAAGTGGGACGAACTGGGACAACAAGGAAAACAATGGCCAGTATTAGATGATGGCCTTGGAACGGATATTTTGCACACCACAGAATTTAGACGGGGTAAAGGCAAGTTTCATTATTACCCATGGCAAGAAACTCAGGAGATGTTAGACAATAGCCATGCATTTCCATTTATTTTGACCACTAGCCGAATACTAGAACATTACAACGCTGCCACCATGACACGACGCACCGGCAATGGCGAATTAGTTGATAAGGATATCTTACTAATTAACCCCAAAGATGCTGAACAAAAAAATATAAATAATCACGATCAAGTCAAACTACAAAGCCATCGTGGTGAAATAGAAATGCTCGCGGAGTTAAGTGAAAAAGTTAAGCCGGGGGTTTTATTTACTACTTTTCATTTTCCGGAATTAATGGTGAATCGGTTGACTGGGGATGTTTGTGATACCGAGACGATGTGTCCGGAGTATAAAGTTGTGGCGGTGGATGTCAAAAGGGTTTAACGCATTCTTTTGTTTTTCGAATACCTAATTTAGAGTCAAAAGCGGTTTCGCAGCGCTGAAGCTTACCTGCGAGCTACTTTTGGAAAGCTCCAAAAGTAACCAAAAAAGCTTAACGCTTGGTCAGCTGGACACCGAAATCAAACTCTCAATTTAGTCGTGCTTTTATGAGTATCGCCCACCATCCGTTTGTCTTTTAGCCGTTGTTCTGTTAGAAATTACTCAATTGTTTAAATCCTATCCTGCTTTAGAATTAAAAAAGAGCACAAGAATTGATTAGCGGAAGCCAAATCTAGTACCTCGTTGATGCGTACCTCGTATGAACGAAAACGGCTTCGGAATATCCTCTATGTTGGGCGTTTCATGAGATCGTAATTAAACGAAAATCTATAATATCGGTGCCCTGCTGGCCAAGCAATTGGCTTTTTTGTTTACTTTTTTAGCTATTGAAAAAAGTAAATCGCAGGTAAGCTGTAGCGCTGCGAAACCGCCCCTAAAAATTTTCTCTTGATTGAAGTAAGAATAATTATCTACACACAAAAAAAGAGCCTTTTGAGGCTCTTTTTTTAACTTGCTCTTTTAGTGATCAAACACACTAGAAATCAAAATCCCAGCTACAACCGCCCCTAATAACGGCGTCTCAATATGCCCACAATGCCGACTATGATAATGCGGGTGATAACGTCCACGTCGGTCATAATACCCATAGTCATAGGCATGATAGTCACCATATACATCGTAGTATCCATAAAACGTTCCATAGTAATCTGAATGACTCGCTACATGTCGTCCGTGGTAATGATAATGACCGTGCCCTCGATGCCACTTACGTCCATGAGAATGGTGCTTATGTGAACGATAATGCTTTCGATGATTTGCATGTCCATGATGGTCATGTCGACGATTAGCATAGCGACGATGCTTTTTCTCTTCTCGACGTTCGTGACGGCGCTCATGACGATTCTCCCTGCGAGTTTCGCGACGATCTTCTCTTCTTGATTGACGTCGTTCTTTGGCTTTTTCACGACGCTCAGTTCGTCTTTCATGTTTTCTTTCTTTACGTTTTTCATCTGCTTTAGCTAGACGATAATCGGCTTTATTGATTCCGGTTAACTCACGCTTTTCTCTTCGCATTTTCGCATCTTGTTGCGAAGCTTTGGCTTGTGGTTCTGACTGTTTTTCAAACCGTTCGGCTGCTTGACTTAAATTAGCAAGTGACACTGAAGTCAGCATTAATAGTCCCGAAAATATTAACTTAGTCATGGTAGTTCTCCTACATATGTTGACATGTTAGGTACAGTTTATGTCGAACTAGATGAATGAAAACTGAAGACTACTGAGTAATTTTTGGTACTAGTTCACAGAACTAAAGAGAGGCAATATGGAGGAGTATTCTATCGAAAGCGGGCTACTTAGAGCTTATTCAGCTAAAGACGCTTGAGATAAGACCCAAGCGCAGCAATCAATTTAAATAACAAAACGCTGATAATTGATATCGTAGCGATTACAACCCATGATGAGGTTGAATTAAACTCAGTCTCACTTGCCAAGTTGAAGGAGGTTATCCCACTCTTATCGAGAAGTGACAAGGAAATCGAAAAAACTAGTACTATTATCGCCATTTTATTAGTCGCTCTTTTATGTTTTTAACCACAATGGTTCCTTATTCTTAACAGGATTTTTTAGTGTTGCCTTTACTAAGGTAAGAATTGCAAGCAAACCAGAGAGCAATCAAAAAATTGTTGATCAATAAGCCTTGCTCTTTGCTGCTAGAAAAATAAGCAGCGATTAACATCGCACATGCGAAAAAAATAGCGTTTAAGATAATTAGTTTTGTAGCGTTTTTCATCGGTTATGTCTCCTTATTTCAGTTTAGTGTTCGTCTTCAAAAATTTCTTCAATCGGCATTTCAAACAGTCTGGCCGCTTTAAAAGCTAGCGGTAAACTGGGGTCGAATTTACCTTTTTCGATAGCGTTTATTGTTTGCCTTGATACATTGAGCGCTTGTGCAAGATCAGCTTGGGTCCAATCTCTCTCAGCGCGCAAAACCTTTAATCGGTTCTTCATTGGTAGCGCCTCTGACCTAATACCACTCCCAACAAATAGGTCACTCCGATGAGCATGACTAAATGAGAAATTTCTGCGTCAAAGGAAATCAAGTTGATATTGTCTAAAGTCGAATAGCTGGTACCTGCAATTAGCCCGACTCCAAGCGCGATTGCCATGGCATCTAGCTGGATTTTTTGCTGCAATTCGTCCAACCCTTCTAAATGGCGTTTATTGGCAAATATCACACCGATACCAATTAATAAATTAATCAACACACTAACAACTTTTAACCATTCGATTTCCGGCCAAACCAACAACGACCCAAAAGTTGCAATCGCCATTGTTACCACCCAAGCGCTAGTCCAGATAGCCAAGCTCTTGGTGTTCTTCTTGGTTTCACTGCTCCAATCTGAGCATTGCTCGTCTTGGGAGTTATTTTCATCTTTAGACGTCATTTGTATGCCTTGCTTTACCTAATGTAAAACACACTTTACACCAAACAACGCATCAAAGTCAAGCAAGCTTTACATAAAGTAATGGATATCATACTTATTAACCTAGTAGTCTGCTGGATGCAAAGCAGTCAGTTCTTGAGCTTTTAGGCCTTAATAGCGTCTTGCCATCTGATTTAGCATGCACTAAACCCTTGATGCGAGATTTAAAGACTGTAGACTCAGAGCTAAATGACTGACACCCTTAACTAATTCTATCTAAAGGCTAGCTAGAGGACGCACTATGAAACAACTGCTTTTAATGATACCGGCTGTTGCTATCAGTTTTACTGCTGGGTTATCAGCTTCTGGAAATCGAGATTTAATATTTGATGCTCACTCTGCCGAAACAATGCGCGAAATGGCTCCTTCCGATTTATCGCTAAAAGGAAATTCTCTGCTCAGATATCTTGGCTCCAGTCAGCAATGGCACATTTTTGGCGAGACCTTAACCTCGACCGAAGGTGGTCGCCCGTTTGATAATACTTTCGCTTATAAAGTTTCTAGAGAAAACATCAAGGTTATTAATGGGTGGTCTTTAAACGGAAATAACGACCATTATCGTATTCACGTTCCCTCCTGCCCGACTATCTCGATTAAAAAAGCAGAGAACATTATAGAAATATCCTTGCCCAAACAATCTGATAATCAGTGCATTCATCGTTTAAGCAAAGACAATGATTAGCAGTGTTAATTGGCGTTCAAAAAAAGCAAACTGAAATAGTATTCCATTCTAAGGGACCAGCATCATGTCAAAACTCTTTGTAATTAAGACTCACCAAACTTTTTTGATCGCTCTTGCCGCTATCGTTGTTTTAGCGATACTGACTAAATGGCAAACCTCACCAATTCAGCCCTTATCAAGTGAGGCGTCAAAAGAGATTTTCTCAGCAGGAAGAGCCTTTCAATTAATAGAGCACTTAACCAATGAGCAAGTTCCTCACGTGGTCGATATGCCTGCCGATAGAGTGGTGGAAGATCGAATTATTCAGTATTTAGAAAGCTTAGGTTATCAGCCAAGTATCCAACAAACCGATGTATGCCGAGCACGAAGCGGTTCAGGTCGGTGCACCCAAGTTAGAAATATCATTGTTAAAGTCCAAGGTTCCAGTCCAAGTAAAGGAATTCTACTATCAGCTCATTATGATTCTGTTCCGGCCGGTCCCGGAGTAAGTGATGCAATTACCGCTGTTGGTACTCTCCTGGAAACCGCGCGATTGTTATCGCAATCAGACCAACCTAAAAATACCATTGTGTTTTTGTTTAATGAGGGTGAAGAGTATGGACTCATGGGTGCAAAAGCCTTTATGGATGAGCATCCGCTAGCGAAAGAAGTGCAAATTGCTTTGAATATTGAAGCGAGAGGGACTACCGGTAAAAGTGTGATGTTTGAAACAGGTGAAGACAGTGGCTGGCTTGTCGATATTTATGCGCAAACCACTCCATCCGCACTGACTAGCTCACTGTTTTATGAAGCTTATAAAGTGCTGCCAAATGACACTGACTTAACAATTTTCAAACAAGGAAATTTACAAGGATTGAATTTCGCCCATGCAGAAAACTTGCCCCACTACCACACGCCTTTAGATAATTTAGAACAGTTAAATTTGGGCAGCCTGCAACATCACGGCGATAATATTTGGGGAGTATTAAAAACCATTAAGGATTTGGATTTAAATAATACCGATGCCGGAAATTTAGTTTATACCGACATTCTAAGTCTATTTGTGATCAGTTGGTCGGAAAGTATTAACTTAACGCTCACGTTAATCATTATCGGTCTTTTTATAGTGATTCGAATGCTGACCATAAGGCAGTTTAATATCACTCGAGGTTCAATTTTCATTTCACTGTTGGTTATATTAGGTTCCGTAATCGCCGGAACAGCTGTTTCTTTTGGATTGCAAAACCTAGTCCAAATGCTAAGTGGCAATAGCACACCATGGCTTAGCAATGTACTGCCTATGAGGTTTGTTTTATGGTTGGGTATTCTAGCCGTTATAATTTATATAGGGCGCTACGGCTTAGCCAAACGCACTCCAATAGAAGTGTTAGCCGCACTTGGAAGTTTTTGGGTGACCCTCAGCGTGATTTCCGCAATAGCCGTTCCGGGCATCACTTTTTTATTCCTAATTCCATTAGTAATGACCACTGCCGGTATTGCTTTTATTTATGTTAATAAAACTTCTGAATCTTTAGATGCTTTAATCGAAAAAATAACTATTGCAGTCGCGCTTGCATGCGCAGTGACTTATGTTGCGGTGGCGTTTATTTTGGAAATTATGGTGACTTTCAGAATGTCCATTGCAGTCGGAATTATGTTGAGCTTTTGCTTAGCTAACTTGCTCCCTACATTGGCTAATCAGCAAGGAAATTCCAAAGAAAACTCTATTCATCCCATTGGGCTAACTAGCTTAAGTCTTTTAATCGTATGTATTCTGTGGACAAGCTTTCAATCCCCCTACTCTGCAGCTAATCCGCAACACCTCAACATTGTGTATGTTCAACATCAAGATGGGCAAAGTTTTATCAACACTGGCAATCAAAATAGCAAGATACCGCAGTCACTGAGAGAAGCCTTAATTGAAAAGATTAAGCTCGAGCAGGTTTATCCATGGAGTGATTACCAGCGACCATCGGTGATTGTTGAAAACAACCGACAGCTAAATCCAGCAGAAATATCTGTGACAGCCAGCGATTCGAAGCCCAACGAAAAGCATTTAAGAATTGACGCAGACTTTCCTGGATTTATGGAAATCAGTTTATACATTCCAAAAAGTTTCGATTTAAAGAAAATCACCAAAGGAAATAAAACCGTTAGCTATCGAAGAACTACTTCCTATTATCCTGATTACTTTGAATTTAGATGTCGCGGTAAGTCATGTGCTAATCAGGAATTGGTTTTGGAAGTTGGCAATAACAGCGATGAAAAAATCTTTGTGATGACAACTTATGACCATTTACCCACTGAGTTTAAAAATTTAAAACAAGCTCGAGGGGAGTTAGCCGTACCTGTACATGATGGGGACAAGTCGCAGGTGATTGGTTGGGTTAATTTTGACAAATAAATTACTGAGTAACTCGTAAGTCGGGTCCATTGTAGGTTAGAGTAGAGCTTGTAGCGAAACCCGACGCAATGGTTGAATCAAATAACAATGTACCCGCTAGAGACTATGCTGTCGGGTCGGTGTGCCCCGCGTAGCGTTATAGGTATTCGCTGACGGCTTTACCCGACTTACGTGTTAAGTTTCATTTTAAAACCCCGGATTCTTCAAGTTGCTTCTTGAGTGCATCATGTTCTTTTCTCAATTGAGTCAGAGTAGTAAATGCCATCACCCCGAATATAAACCCCATAGTACCCATAGACATTCCAATAATCCCAAAAACTTCCATCTTGATTTCCTATTTTTTGTATTAAGTTATTTTTAATTTAGCTATCAGTATTGCTGCCTATTGCAGCACCGAATATAAGCCCAAAAGTCACTCCTAGCCCTAAACCTAATCCTATACCAACACCATCGAATGAAGTTCCGACCAACGTGCCAACAATAATTCCTACTAGCAAACCATAGGCGGTGTATGCATCTTGTTTAATGCTTTTTTTATCCTTTTCCATATGTATTTCCTTTTGAATTCCAAACAATAGTGGAGCGCAAAGTCAGTCTAGGAAACGAAAGTAGTATCAATTTATTCCAGAAGAAAAGAGTTAGGGTGCTTTTAAATAATGTGGGTCAGCTCAACTTGATAGTCGGACTAGGTGTTTTTCTACATCAATTTCATCGATGACTAAACGGCTACTTATGGTTGAATAAAATTCATTCTAACTAAATTTCTAAGTTGAACTGACCCAAGTCTTACTATGATTCTCAATGAGTAAGAGTAACTATCTATTCTTAACCCCCTAATAGCTTTAGAAATAGAAACTACTATTTTCAATCAAGTCCAAATATACCAACTGTATTTCTTCTGATCTATCGACTCATCTTGAACGTAAGAATGTCTATATTGTTATTGTGTCGAAAATTACTAGAGAGAGAAATGAAAATGTTTAAGCTTTCAGGTGTAGTATTGCTAATTTTATTACAAGGCGTTTGTTTTCAAACAGCGTTAGCGAAGGACGGAAAAACAGTCTTAGTACCTCTGCCCTCGGTGGACGACTTTACCAAGGGTAAAGATGGCTGGAGTTTCGGATTGGGCTTTGGTGTCGAATATGAATCGGCCTACGAAGGATCGGATGAATTTGGTTTCGAAATCCAGCCCGCTGGTGCAGCCCAATGGCGTAGTGGTGATGATATTTTCTTCTGGGCAGGTGAGGCGCTTGGCTGGCGTGGTCTCCGTTCTGATAACTGGCTATTGGAAGCAGCCGTGGCCTTTGATGAAGGCCGCGAAGAAAGTGATTCAGATGAAGGTCGCTTGGATGGACTCGGAGACCAAGAAGAAGGGAATGAGATAGTGCTACAAGCACGTCGTGCTCTCGATGTAGATTGGGGTAATTGGTTGGTTGGACGAATCGTGGCTGGAGACAAAGGTAATCTTGGTCTATTTGGAGTTGGACACCGCTTTGGCAACCAAAAGGACGGAACTGGCTCCGACTTTTCTTTAGTTGTGGTGTATCACGATAGCGAGTACGCCAATAGCGGTTTCGGCATAAACGCAACACAGTCCGCGGAGTCTGGATTGAATGAAACTTTGTTGAGTGGCGGTCTTCGTTCTTTTGGGGTAGATTACAATTATCGTTATTATATTAACGAGAATTGGCAGGTTTTTGGCGAAGCTTTCTATGAGCGTTTTAGTAGCAATATTGAAGAAAGTCCAATTGCTCGCAGCAACTATGAGGCGGAAGTAAGCGTCGGATTTATTTACCTATTCTAGCTCCGTAACTTTAAGCGCAATGGCACACACTTACGAGCATCGTGCCACTGTGCTCAAAACGTGAAACAAGTCATATAGCTTTATTTCCATACTGTCTAACTTGAAAGTCGGACTATCGCGTTTTCGCTGGTCAATTTCATCAATGGCTTCACAACTACTCGGCGTTGAATGTCATTATTTTTAGCTAAACTTACAAGTTGATTTGACCCATTTTTTATTTTTCGGAAAAAATTTGGCGCCTTTTAACAACAGTGCTAGCAAAAAACAAGCTCACAGAGAAAGAGTCAGAAAGCTTAAACTAAAACTTATCTCTAAGCTTGTCTATCAATCTTCGAATAACAATAAAAACAAACATCAGCGCGACAAATCCTGCTGTGAGTATCCATCCTAATTTACTACTAACACCAAGAGAGAATTCTCCATTAGAAGTTTGCACTCCGCTTGGTTCAAATTCGAAATATTCAATTCCTAAGTAACTAATTCCAGCGATTAAGAATAAACTAGCGATCAATAATAGAATTATGAGGACGGGTGATTTCTGTTTCATTCTTCGCCTCGTTTAGACATAACTAACCATCAACCAACTCGTCTGCATCTTCAATAAACACAGCCGTTCCATAGACCATCAACTCAGCCGCTCCAGCGGCAATTTGTGAAGTCGAAAACCGAATCCCAACAATTCCATTGCCACCAAGTTCTCTAGCATCATCCATTAAGCGATCTAGTACTTGTTCTCTGCTTTCTGCCATGAGCTTGGTGTATTCATGAATTTCCCCACCGACTAGCCCTCTTAAACTCGCTAGAATGTCATGACCAACATGGCGAGTACGAATACTAGAGCCGCGAACCAATCCTAAATGTCGAGTGATTTTCTTGCCATGAATCATATCCGTTGTCGACAAAATAACTTTGCTCATAGACTATCCTTTTGGTTCCATTTGTTTATTCTGTGAATAGCCATGGCTACATTTTCACCCGATTATATTTGTCATTTTTAGATACCATCATTCGTTGTCTAAGCACGCTATATAATAGGAATAAGCCGCCTGCACCCAAAAATCCTATAGCAAACTTAAGCCAAAGATTAATAGCCGTGTTGATAACAACCGCATACATTGTGAAAGCGACTAAGATAAACGCGCTAATCGCGAGCAAAGCAAAACCAAAAATACGCGAGGTTTTAGCAACCGGCTCCTGAAATAATCTGTCCAGATGTTCCAATTCACTTTCTTGCAAACTCAGTGACTGAACCTCTTGGCGCATAGCCAGCATTTCATCGTGTAGCTGGCGATAGTCTTCATCGCTTTCTAAAAGCAGCATGACTTTTTGTGCTTCTTGTTGGGTTAACTCCTCATCAAGATAACCCGATAGCATTTCATATTTACTATTTTGCATACTAAGACTTTGGATACTCTCATGTGACAAATTAGCGTCTTCTTTATGTTGTTTATTTTGCGACACAGCTTGTTGGTAAGTTGATTTTTGCGGCTCTTTTTCAATCATGATTGACCTCCTAGAGAAACACCTCGGTCGATGAGAATTTCTCTTAGCGCCATTCGGGCACGATGTAATCTGGACATAACAGAACCTTTTGCAATACCAAGAATTTTGGCAATTTCTGCGTAACTAAAATTGTGGTAATCACGTAACAACACGATTTCTCTTTGTTGCGTGTTCAGTAATTCGAGCGCTTGCTCGATGGTTTCTTTAAGCTGCATTTGTTGCAGCGAGCGTTCTGGCTCATGTTTCTGTGGCGCTGCAGAGTGGTACTCTTCATGCTCCACATGAGGCAAATTCTTCTTGCGGCGCAAAATATCAATCGATTTATTACGCACTACGGTAAATAACCACGGCTTAAACTCAGCATGATCCAATGCCGGAGCATTGGGATGGTTAAGGCCTTTTTCTATCGAAGTCTGTACTACTTCTAACGCATCATCTTGGTTATTGAGCAACCGTAACGCGAGAGAGTATGCCTGACGTCGACATTGTTCAAATTCGTCTGACACCTGCATGGTGTAATCCCTTAAAGTCTCATTATTAGATTGTGTTGGAGGCATTCTGTCTAAAACCATCAAATATTACGCCATTTATCGATTAATTTGTACGCCGTTTGACCTTAACGACCACTATTTGGCAATATTCCAACATTTTGAAGATATTTTGCTTAATTTACTGCCTGCAGAGCAAGGCTTTACAATCAGTGGCCTTGATGATTAAAATAGCCCTAGAATAATTTGCCGCTACATAACTTAGTCAAACTTATGTTTTTGAATCATAGCCAAAAAACATCTCTAAACATTTTTGCCAGTCTTGGTGGCTGCAAATTCATCCTGAATTAACCATTCTTAGGGGATTGAGCGCCGTACTCTAATCTTAAGAGTTGCTCAAAAAGGCACTGAAATATCTAAGCCATCCTCCCCAAATATGCATTTACACATAGTTTCAACCGTTCCAACAAAGTAGTACTAGACAGTGATAGATCGATCTTCAGCTAGTGGCTTTTTGGCAAGGTTATAAATTCTAAAGAGAGAAGTTGTATGCAAGACGATCCATCAAAAATTAGTACTGATAAAGCGCCACCTCCGGTTGGTGCCTACCCCCACGCTCGCAAAGTCGGTAATTTACTGTTTTTATCGGGTGTTGGTCCTAGACAGGCTGGTACCACCGAAATCCCTGGGGTCACGCTTGATTCCGAGGGCAATATTGTCGAATACGATATTGAAAAGCAGTGTCGAAGCGTTTTTGACAACATCAAAACCATTTTGGAAGCATCGGGTTCGAGCTGGATGAATCTTGTCGATGTAACGGTATTTTTAACCAATATGGCCGATGACTTCAAAATCTATAACAAGGTTTATGCCGAGTACTTCGCCGATAACCAACCGTGTCGCACAACTATCGAAATTAACTGTTTACCTACGCCGATAGCGATTGAATTGAAATGCATCGCGACTATCGACGAATAGGTAACCACTGTTGAACAAAATGACCGCAAAGCTTTTTGCTTGGGAGGAGTAACCATGAGCGCACCAATGCAAGTTATCGATTTTAAAAAATGGATCGATGAGAATCGCGATAAATTAAAGCCACCCGTTTGCAATAAGGAAGTTTACCGAGAAGGCGACATGATCATTATGGTGGTTGGTGGCCCCAATGGACGCAAAGACTTTCATTATAATGAAGGGCCCGAATTCTTTTATCAGCTAGAGGGAGAGCTACTGCTTCGCACTCAACAAAATGATGAAGTGGTTGAGTATCGGCTAGGCGCAGGTGATGTTTTCTTATTACCACCTAAAATCCCTCACTCACCGGTTCGCTTTGAAAACTCCATCGGGCTAGTCATCGAACAAGTGAGAAGACCTGAAGAAACTGATGCATTAATGTGGTTTTGCGAAAAATGTAATCACAAACTCTATGAAGAATACTTCCCACTGCGCGATATAGAAAATGATTTTGGCGCGGTGTTTAATCGCTTTTTATCCAGTGAAGAATTAAGAACGTGTGAAAAATGTAATCACACCATGCCACATAATAAATATGAGTTTGAGTAACGTTTTTGAATTTATGCTAACGGGAAACTATAAACATTTCGACCTCTCCCTAACCCTCTCATTCCGAGGAGAGGGAATCAGTTTGCCTATACTCTTTAACCCCCTCTCCCTCAGGGAGAGGGTTGGGGAGAGGGACGTTTTAAATTTACTTTGGAAACCTCCATGCTAACAATCGACATACACACTCATATCCTGCCAAAAGAATGGCCGAATCTAAAAGAGAAATACGGCTATGGCGGTTGGATCCATCTCGACCATCATAAATGCGGCTGCGCTCGCATGATGAAGGAAGATCATTTCTTTCGTGAGATAGAATCCAATTGCTGGGATGCCGAAGTTCGCATGAAAGAATGCGATCAACATAAAGTTGATGTACAAGTTCTTTCAACCGTACCAGTGATGTTTAGTTATTGGGCCAAAGCAGCCGATGCACTCGATATCTCAAAGCTTCTCAATGACCACATTGCTGGAATTTGCGATCAACACCCTAGCCGTTTTGCGGGATTGGGTACCATTCCACTGCAAAGCCCTGACCTCGCGATTAAAGAATTAGAGCGATGTGTTAACGAGTTGGGTTTATCAGGCGTTCAAATCGGTTCGCATGTCAACGAGTGGAATTTAAACGCTCCCGAACTTTTCGCGGTTTTTGAAGCGGCACAAGATTTAAATGCTTCAATATTTGTTCACCCTTGGGACATGATGGGTAAAGAACAAATGAAAGACTACTGGCTTCCTTGGCTGGTCGGCATGCCGGCCGAAACCTCATTAGCGATGTGCTCTATGATTTTTGGCGGCGTATTTGAACGACTTCCGCAACTAAAAGTGGCATTTGCTCACGGTGGTGGCTCGTTTCCTTCCACGATAGGCCGAATCGAACATGGCTTTGATTGTCGCCCCGATCTAGTGGCTGTCGACAACCCAGTTAATCCGCGAGAATACTTAGACCGTATCTACTTAGATACCTTAGTCCATGATCCACTGATGCTGAAATATTTAGTTGATTTGATGGGCGCGGATAGACTTGCACTGGGAACCGATTATCCATTTCCACTAGGCGAACTAGAGCCAGGCAAACTGATTAACCAATCAAGCTTTGATGCAGAAATAAAAGCGCGGTTGCTTCATGGTACAGCGCTTGAGTGGCTTGGTTTAGATAAAAAACGTTTTGAGTAGCTGATTATGAAATTTAAAATAACAATCGATAACACTACTTATTGTTCAGACTTATCCATGGGTAAAAGCATTGCTATCACGCTGTTACCTAATGGCTCGCAACCCAATCATTTTGGTGCTCCCGAGTGCACTAGTGACACCTTGGTTGCTGGTGATTTTATTGGTGATACTAAACGCGGCGGAAGTTGTAACGTGAACCAATTAACCATTATTCCACATTGCAATGGCACTCATACTGAGTCGATTTCGCATTTGATTAATGACTTAGTACCTGTTTACAATGCCATTAAACAATCACTGTTTCCTTGTGCGCTTATAACTCTTGAACCGATTTCCGGAACGCAAAACACCGAAGCTTATCGACCGAGTGTTGACGATAGCAATCTGGTTATCACTCGAGAAATGTTGCAGCTAAAACTTGCCAATTATTCTAATCAGCAACTACATGGCGTGGTGATTAGAACGTTGCCTAACACAAAAGAAAAGCAATCCACTTGCTATGATGAAAACAACTATCCGATCTATTTGACCAACGACGCTATGAGTTATTTAGTTGAACGAGAAATTTGTCACTTGCTAGTAGATTTTCCTTCAGTCGATAAAATGTATGACCAAGGAATGCTAAGTAATCATCGACTTTTTTGGAACTTAACTTCCGAACAAAAAACACTCAATAAAGAATGCAGAGTCAGCAGAACCATTACAGAAATGATCTATGCTGACAACCAATTAGAAGACGGTTTTTATCTATGTAATTTACAGATCCCTGAAATTGAAACCGATGCCGTTCCATCTCGACCACAATTATTTTCACTAGAGAAAAAATAATGAAATATGAAGACTCGTTAGAATTTGCAAAAAAACTCGACCAACAAGATCCTATCGCAGCGATTAGAAACGAGTTTTCTATCCCAAAAGATCAACAAGGTAACAACGAAATATACTTATGCGGCAACTCATTGGGCTTACAACCAAAGTTGGCTGCCGAGTATGTTCGTCGGGAGCTAGACCAATGGGCAGAGCTTGGTGTTAAAGGGCATTTTAGTGGCGACTTTCCCTGGATGCCTTATCACGAGTTTTTAGCGGAAGGTTTTGCGGCAATTGTCGGCGCCCAAAATAACGAAGTGGTGTCGATGAATACCCTGACCGCTAACCTACACTTTATGATGGTTAGTTTCTACCGCCCTACCGCTACTCGTCACAAAATCCTAATCGAGGAACATGCGTTTCCATCGGATCATTATGCAGTCGAATCGCAAATCAAATTTCATGGCTTTGACCCGAAAGAGTCGATGCTGTTTATTAGCCCTCGCGAAGGTGAAGAAACTATTCGAGATGAAGACCTTCTTCGACTGATCGAGGAACAAGGCGAATCAATAGCATTGGTTATGCTGCCTGGCGTTCAATACTACACCGGACAAGTATTCGATATGCAACAGATCACAAAAGTGGCTCAAGCTAAGGGCTGTCATGTTGGTTTCGATTTGGCGCATGCTGCTGGCAATATTCCCATGCAACTGCATGACTGGAATGTTGACTTTGCTTGTTGGTGTACATACAAGTATTTAAACTCAGGCCCCGGCTCAGTCGCTGGCTGCTTTGTGCATTCCAATCATCATAAAAACGAATCGTTGCCGCGATTTGCCGGCTGGTGGGGACATGACAAAATGTCTCGGTTTAAAATGGAAAATAATTTTAAACCGATGCAATCAGCCGAAGCTTGGCAATTATCCAATCCGCCGGTCTTGTCTTTAGCCGCAATCCGAGGCTCACTCGATACCATTAAGAATGCCGGTGGTATAGAAGTGCTACGAGAAAAATCGCTTAAGTTAACCGGCTTTTTGCGCTTCTTGTTGGAAAGCCGCTTAGCAGAGCAAGTAAGCATCCTTACCCCAAAAGAGATAGAGAGTTCGGGAAGTCAATTATCGCTAGCAATCAACTTAAAGCCTGGTGATTCTGACGAACGTGGCAAACAAGTTTTTGATACCATAGAACGTAATGGTGTCACTTGTGACTGGCGCTATCCCAATGTGATTCGAGTTGCACCGGTTCCGCTATACAACAATTTTTCAGAAGCATTTCGATTTGTTGAACTACTGGAAAATGCCATCAAAGGAACTGAGTAATGAACGATAAAATATCTAACAATACCGAACAAACTATCACCTTAATCGGTGCTGGACTCGTTGGTTCATTGCTAGCGGTGTTATTGGCCAAAAGAGGATTTCGAGTAGAAGTCTTTGAGCGTCGACCTGATATGCGACGAACCGATATTAGCGCGGGACGTTCGATCAACTTAGCGCTTGCCAACCGCGGCATTTATCCACTTGAACAAGCAGGACTAATGGATAAAGTGAAACCGACTTTAACGACGATGAAAGGCCGTATGGTCCATGATTTAGCTGGCAACCAAAACTTTCAAAGCTATGGCCAAAAAGAGGAAGAAGTTATTTACTCCGTTTCTCGCGGCGACTTGAATAAGATTTGCTTAGAGGCAGCCGAGCAATCTGGCTTGGTTACAATTCATTTCGAAAAGAAATGCGAACATGTCGATTTTGAGAATAAACAACTAACCTTAATCGATCAACAAACCGGCGAAAAAACGCTGCACCCTTTTCAAAGAGTCATTGGAACCGATGGCAGCGCTAGCGCGGTCAGAGAAGCGATTCATCATAAAGCTTCGACTCAATTGGATATTTTACCCTTGGGGCACAGCTACAAAGAGCTTCGCATACCACCAGGCGAAAATGGTTCATTTCTAATCGACCAACACGCCTTACATATCTGGCCACGCGGCGGCTTTATGCTAATTGCATTACCCAATGAAGATGGTTCCTTTACCGTGACTTTGTTTATGCCAAGTGACGGTGAGCTCAGTTTCGCATCCTTAGATAGCCAAGAAAAAGTAATGGCGTTTTTCCAAGAATACTTCCCCAACACTCTGCCGCTGTTACCAAACTTAGAGGAAGAGTTTTTTGAAAATCCAACAGGTAAACTAGCGACAGTAAAATGTACACCGTGGCACTATCAAGATTTAGCATTGATTTTAGGCGATGCATCACATGCGGTGGTGCCCTTTCACGGTCAAGGAATGAATTGTGGTTTTGAAGATGCGATCGCGTTAGCAGAAACCATTGATAGTGATAAATCCGACCTATCTTCATCGAACTGGCGATCGATTTTTTCGAGTGTTGATCAACAACGCAAGGAAAATGGTGATGCGATTGCAGATATGGCAATAGAAAACTACATTACTATGCGCGACTCTGTTCGAGATGAAAAATTCTTGCTCAAAAGCGCTCTGGCATTCGAGCTAGAAAATCGCTTTCCTAATCAGTTTTGTCCACGATATTCCATGGTGATGTTTCATCGTTTGCCGTATGCTCAAGCTAAAGCAAGAGGCAAAGTCCAAGAAGAGATTCTCTCGCAACTCACTTTAGATGCTACTTCATTAGATCAAATTGATTTTGAGCTAGCCAAACAATTGGTTGAGCAAAAGCTGTCTATCGTCAATCTTAATCCGTAGCAGCCTTGTAGCCAGAAACAAATATCTAATAGTTCGCATTAGTACTAATGCGGGCTATATTCTGATTGAAAATGACTCTTGTCTTAAAGTATCAAGCTAATTCATAGTCAGCTATCAAGGTTGTATGGCTGACTGAAGGCTCAAAGTACTTGCTCTTAATTTCGAGATAGGCTGAATCTGAGAAGAAATCGTTTTTGCTGGCTCTATCTTCAAAAACAATGGTAAATACACGGTTAATGGGTTCGGTGGTTTCTGATTTTAATACCTGACTTACTTTTAGATCATAGCCGAATCCGCCACCGTAACTCTCTAATATCGGCGTCATCGCTTCTCGGTAATCGCTATACAAGCGATCATCTGTGACATATAGTCCAACAAGTATTTGATATGACATGATTATCCTCAGTACCCACTCTGCTCGAAGAGGCGCGATTCAAGCAAATAGGTATTTAAAATCAGAATTCAAAAATGATAAAAGTTGGACTATAGTAAGCTAAAGCAAAGTCTAATGTCAGTTTGAATTTGTTAACAATCATTAGGTCCAAATCCAAGCTCAAAAACTAGAGAAAAAAACATGAGTTCTTTTAACTGCAGTCGTTGTAACGTGCCCAATGCCAGTAACGCAAAATTCTGTACTAATTGTGGTGCCAGTATGATGCAAGCCCAACAATCGCCTTACCAATCTCCAACATCAAATAACGAAGGCGCAATGATTTCTGAATACGCCTTCGCTGGATTTTGGAAGCGATTCGTCGCCTACATAGTCGATGGTATTCTATTTTTCGTTTTATTCAGCATTGTCGTCAGTTTGTTGGGCGGCTCTATGTTTGCGGTGGTAAACAATCCCGAGGCTGCTTTTGCCGCTGCTGGCATCTATCTGTTTTATTATCCTGGATGGTGGTTATATTTCGCCCTAATGGAAAGCTCTTCAGCGCAAGCGACTATCGGCAAAAAGATCATGGGGATCAAAGTCACCGACCGATTAGGCCAACCACTTTCGTTTGCTCATGCAACAGGACGCCATTTTTCTGCTTTTATTACTCAATTCACTTTGACTATCGGTTATCTTATGGCGGGTTTTACTGCTCGAAAACAAGCTTTGCACGATATGATTGCAGGCACATTAGTGGTCAATAAGCGTTATGGGGCATCGCAGATCAGAACGGCCAGTGAAAACCCCGGTTCCGGAATGTCTGTTGCAGGCATTATCGCTGTAGTCTTTTTTGTGTTACTTATTCCCGTTGGAGGAATTTTAGCGGCCATTGCCATTCCAGCCTATCATGATTACACCATGCGAGCTAAGATCGCACAAGCAATCACCGAAACCTCACAAGTTCAGGTCACCATCGAGGAATATGCGACGACCAGTGGTTATTGGCCAAATAATTTAGAGCAAGCAGGAATACAACCAGTTCAATCGAATACCGAAAACTATCAAATTTTGCTGGCCGCAGAAGGTTCTTATTTTATCGTGTTCAAACAACCCGAGGTTTTGGCTCAAGGGCGAGTGCGTTTTGTGCCAGAACTGAACAATCGTGGTGGTTATGATTGGAGCTGTTCTGGTCAGGATATTAAGAACACCCATCTCCCCACAGCATGCAGAGAATAATCAACTAATCGTATTTGCTGGGGGAAGCTCAGTTCCCCTGATCGACCGATGAGTTTAGGAATTGATTAATCGATAGAGTTTATTCTAATGGTAAGAATCCTGATTTTTGGTTATACCAACGCTGACTCATTAACTCAAGTGCGTCCATATTGATTGGCTTGCAGATGACATCATCCATTCCAGCACTTATACAGCGCTGCTTAATACCTGAGACCATGTTTGCCGTTAATGCGACTATTGGAGTTGTTTGATTAAGGCCCGGCGTATTTCTTAATCGCCTAGAGGCTTCGAAGCCATCAACTGTTGGCATCTGACAGTCCATGTAAATCAATCCGTACTTGGTTTGACTGGCAAGCTCAACCGCTATTTGTCCATTACTCGCTATCTCCGTTTGATAGCCAAATCGTTCAAGAAATAGTGTCGCGACTTGCTGGTTAGCAAAATCGTCCTCAACGACCAGTATTTTAGGATCCATCTAAAAAGCCCCTTTTAAAAGTCAATGTTAGAAAATGACAATTTAATTCTGGCGACCTAACCTGTTCTATCAGCCTAAGCCAGGGTCAGTTTTGTTATACACAATTTATAAAGTCGGCTCTATGGTGCTAGTTAGTTTTGAAAGTAGCAAACCGACAAAAATAACAAGCCCAACCCAATTATTATTAAGAAACGCCTTAAAGCAAGCGTCTGGCTGGCGATTTCTGCAATTGTAGATTTGCCTAGCAATTAGGCCAGCTGCAAGCAATAAGCTTATAAAGTAAAAATAGTTTAGACCGAACTTGGTTCCCACCAGTATCATTCCGAATAAGAACATTCCTTGAATGGTTGCAGTAATCTGCAGATCGGCCTCACCAAAAAAAATAGCGGTGGATTTGACCCCTATTTTTAAGTCATCCTTTTTATCTACCATGCCATACAAAGTGTCATAAGCTAACACCCATAGTAAATTGGCAACATACAATAACCACGCAGTTGCTGGTATTTCATCGAGAACTGCCGCAAAGGCCATAGGAATAGACATTGAAAACGCCATTCCCAGCACCACTTGAGGAAAATAGGTCACGCGCTTCATAAAGGGATAGATAGTAGCGATAGCTAAAGCCACAAAAGACAATATCACTGAAAGCTGATTCAACATTAACACTAATCCAAATGCCAAAAGAGCTAACACGATGAATAGAATCAACGCTTCTTTTTGCGTAACACTACCGCGAGCCATTGGTCTTAATTTAGTGCGAGCTACTCCGCCATCGATATTACGGTCGGCGTAGTCGTTTATCACACAACCTGCTGATCGCATAAGAAATACCCCAACGGTAAATACTGCAATGTGTCCTACATTTGGAAAATCCGGTGATGCCAACCAAAGCGCCCACAAGGTCGGCCAAAGTAATAAAAGAGTCCCGATGGGTTTGTCGACTCTCATCAACAAGCCATATTCTTTTATGCGCCCCGCTCTATACGGGCCAATTAAATTTATGACTCGAGCACGAACCAAGGCGATTTGCTGGGTAAATTGCACATAGGTATATTTAACAACTTCCCAGAAGCTGACTTTATTTCTTTTATTTTTTTGGGTATTCCGACTACTCATAAACCGGACAATTGGGTAGGAATATTTCGCTGATCAACAGTCTTCCAGTATTCAGTTGGAATATAGAGCGTCGCTGCCACAACGGGAAATCCGATGAAATATCGAAATGTTGTAGGTTCACTTCTTCAGCAAAAACTAAATCTAATCGCATTTGGATTCTTTGGGCTTTTAGCTGTCCAAATAGAACCTTACCCAGTGGCACTTTTCTCATTCTCGATAGGCGATGAGCTTCTCGCGCTAGAGTTTCTTTAGGGATCACTGTTCTGGCAAACAACCACAGATTTTTCGACGTGCCCATGGTAATTTCTCTGACATGAGCCATTTGTCGAGCGGGTATATCCAATAATTGTCTTTCGTCACGGCTGACCTTAGCCCGCCCCTCAAAAAGACAGTCTAACTTTGGGGCGCTACCCATTAGCGATTTCATAAGCTCTGTTAAGCTGTCTTGCTCAGTTAAGAGGGCTAAAGAATTGGCCTTCAATAGAAAACTCATATTGGTTCAGTTTAATTGCCGGCAAGTATATCAAATCCGATGTGGGTTCGAATTGAATATTTTGAATTTTTTGTTTTAAAAGTACCAGTTGTAGTAAAATGCGCGATTCGGTATTTGATGTTCAAAAAGTAACCAAAGAGCAATTTTATGAAAAAGTGGGAATGTATCGTTTGTGGATGGATTTACGACGAAGAAAAAGGCTGGCCTGAAGACGGTATAGCCCCTGGTACTAAGTGGGATGATGTTCCAGAAGACTGGCTTTGCCCTGACTGTGGAGTTGGCAAAGAAGATTTCGAAATGATTGAAATATAGCAACACAATTAACGATTAATTCAAAAATATTAACCCAAGGAAATAAAATGAGTCTTGCAGATAGAGTTTTAGACGTAAATGATGATTTACCTATTAGAACGGAATTGCCTGTGCACAGTGGTAAAGTTCGTTCTGTTTATTGGTTAACTGAAGCCGATAGCGCTCGATTAATTAAAGAAAAAGGCTATGACGTTGCCGCTGACTCTCCGCTAGCGATCATGGTAATTAGCGATAGAATCTCCGCGTTTGACTGTGTTTGGCACGGTGAAGGTGGAATGAATGGCGTTCCTGGAAAGGGCGCGGCACTTAATGCCATTTCTAATCACTGGTTTAAAATGTTCAAACAGCAAGGATTGGCCGATAGCCATATTCTCGATATTCCACACCCTCTCGTCTGGATCGTGCAAAAAGCCAAACCAGTCATGATTGAGGCTATTTGTCGTCAGTATATTACTGGTTCAATGTGGCGCGCCTATGCCAAAGGAGAAAGAGAGTTTTGTGGAATCGAAATCGCGGATAACTTGGAAAAAGATCAACGATTACCTGAGCTTCTCATTACGCCATCCACCAAAGGTATTTTGAAAGGAATTCCTGGAGTACCGGAAGCTGATGATGTGAATATTACTCGACAAAACATCGATGACAATTATCAAGCTTTCAATTTCAAGTCTAAACAAGATATCGACACTTATGAAAAACTACTGAAAGAAGGCTTCGACTTAATCAGTGATGCACTCGCTGAAATCGATCAGATTTTTGTCGACACTAAATTTGAGTTTGGTTACGTTAAAGACAAACAAGGTGTTGAAAAGCTCATCTATATGGATGAAGTCGGTACACCTGATTCATCTCGAATTTGGGATGCTAAAGCCTATAAAGATGGCAAAGTTGTTGAAAATTCAAAAGAGGACTTTAGGCAACTTCTGCTCAGTCATTTCCCAGACCCAGATATTCTACTCAACAAAGATAGAATGCCAGAAAGACAGGCACTGGCTAGGGATAATGACCTACCGGAAGAAGTTCTGATGAAAATCTCGTCGACTTATGTTGGTATTGCCGAAAAAATAATTGGTGAAAAAGTCAATATTTCTAAGAACCCTAAAGCAGAAATACTAGAAGTATTAAAGAACCAATATCAGCTTATCGACTAAATCTTAGTTTAGAATTATCGGCAGTTTTTCCTAATCTACCAATTCTAAGATCAATCGTAAATCTATAGTTGCTGAATTTATCAGCAACTATAGGTCAAACCAACTAATTTGGTACTCTGGTCTCTCTTTGACTTTATTTAGCGCTAGATTAAAGCGTTGGATAAACTGAGAACTAATCCGCTTTTTACTAAACATAAAACACGAATGATGTGATTTGATCAGTAACGGCAGTGTAGTCATACTCTTTTTTACTTTAGTACTTCGAAACAAGTAAGCCATTACATAAGGATCTTCGACAAATCCGTCAATTTCCCCGGACAATAACTTGCCAATATTTTGCTCGGTATTGTCAGAATAAGTGATAGCGTTATTAAAATTATTATCTGATTGCCACGCTTCGATCTCACGCCCGTATAAAAAATCACGATTAATCGCTAGTCGAAACTGCGCCTTTTTCAGATCATCGATGTCTTGGTCTGCATAAGACTGTACATCTTTTTTTCTAACATAAATTGCAAAGGAGTCTTTACGGTATGGAATAGAGAAATTAGCAAAAACTTCTCGTTCAGGTGTTTTTGTTGCATCTGGTACAAAATCTATGGTCCCTTCCTTGAGTCCTTCTATGATTTCTTTCCAGTCACCCACTATGAAAGTTAAACTGCAACCTAACTCCGCAGCAATAGCTCTGACTAACCCGACCTGAAAGCCCTGAGCTTTCCCCTTCTCATCAATATATTGCAGAGGTCGCCAATCAGCCAACCCAAAGTTTAAATGGCATTCGCTATTACGAAACTCGGGTTCCGAGATCAACTTTTCGGCATAGACAGGAGTAAAGAGACTTCCGGATAAAAGCAAAAAGAAAAACGTTATAAATAACTTAAAATAGCTCACTTAGTAGTGATAGTCCTATATAGATTCAACTCTATAATATTAGCCCAAATTAACAAATTTGTTGGATAATTCGGCCTTTAAGAGACCAATTCACTGACTTTTGAATTTAAAGAAATAATTTTTTCGGCAAGACTTGTGAGTATATTCAAAAACAGCTTGGGATGGGATTTTACCATTTTAGAAAACTCATCCTTATGCACCATCAATACAATACAATCGGTCTTGGCGATAACGCTTGCTGTTCGTTTTTGTTCGGTTAGTACCGCAATCGCGCCAAAAATTTCGTCTTTGTGGATCTCACCAACTTCAATATCGTTATGTACTGCGACCGCGGTGCCCTCGCTGATAGAGTAAACAAAATCAGCTTCTTCGCCCTCTTTAATGATTGCCATTCCGGCTTTATAGCGACCAAAACCAGGGTTTGCTCTCTCTTCTTTTTCGGTTAGAACCCCAATCATCTGATTGAGCTGCAATTGGTTAAGAGCCGATATGGTCATCCATTGCCCCACCAACTCAACATTGCTAGCAAGTACTTGCTGAAGCTTTTGAATTGGCATACTTTCGACCACGACTTCTGATTTAACCGAATAATAAAGCCCTGTTTCTTCGACATCTTCGATGGTTGGGTGAAGGATTACATCACCCTTTTCATACAGGTATAACTCTTTACCATCATATTCAGCGGAAATATTACCTTCGACAATATAGTAAAAACGATCGGGCCAAATTCCTTCATTTTGCACATCAGCCGTGTTCAAACGTGTGAATTCGACATTCATCTCAGCCAACGCAGCCATAAACGCTGCCGATTTTGTGTGAATCTCATGATTGACGAAAGTAAATACTTCTTCCTGCTCGTTAATACTGATCATTAGCCCTCACTCCCGCTAAAATATTTATTTGCCTTAAGTGTAGGTCGATAATTGCAATAGATCGAGTTGAGATAGTTGAAAAAAGTCTCAGTTTGAAAACTTTTAGAGCGGGCTGCCCAATTGGCTCCTATATAGTGAGCTAGTCTCTAGATTATCAGCCAGTTAGTTGGCTTAAATATCGACCGATTTCCACTGAATTGCCCCGAAAAACGACTCTAGACTGCTTTTTAGCGATCTGATAACGATACATCGGGTCGTAGTAATTCTTGAGTAAAAAATGAATCCAGTCCTGATGCAACTCTAGGGCATTACCATTTTTTTGGCGCTGAATAGCGTGTTGGATTAGTTGAGTTACTTTCTTGCTATTAACGCCACCTAGCCGCTTTGCAATCTTTTGGCATCCCTGCAACAAGAACCCTTGGTAACGTTGCAAGCCATTATTTGGGTAGTACAACTCAAATTCTTGGCTCAAAGCGACCACATAATCTTGATAGATTTGCTCAACCCGAAACGCTAAGCTTTCTTCGATAAGAATAAGATCAGCTTGATCCATTTGTTGTTTGACTAACAAAGGAATCGACCTTGCCCCAATTAATCGTCCCTCGTCTTCAAGTAACAGACACTCTTCGGCTCGACTTTCGTGTTTCAATAACGCCACGGCTAATTGGTTTTCGAAGTCGATTTGTGTCGGCTGTTCGGTTAATCGACTACCAAAACTCGATCCTCGATGATGAGCAATACCTTCAAGATCGATTGAAAACGAATGTTGATTTAGTAGTTTAGTTTTGCCACTGCCTGTATTTCCGGTCAATAAAAACAGTTTATTTTGAGTCACTATTCGGGCGGTTTCTTCAATTAAGAATCGTCTTAGCGCCTTATATCCTCCTTCCACGACGGCTATTTCAACACCAACATCTTTTAACCATTGTTGTGAAATTCTAGAGCGAAGGCCACCGCGAAAACAATAAAGAGTCACTGGCTTGTTGGCATTATTAACGAAGCTTTTCCATGTCTGGACGCGCTGATTCTTAACAGTACCACTCACCAACTGATGGCCAAGCGCTAACGCCTGTGTGCGGCCTTGATTTTTATAGCAAGTCCCAACTTCGGCTCTCTCCTGATCGGTCATCAGTGGCAGATTGACCGCACTTGGAAACGCTCCTTGGCTAAATTCTATAGGTGCCCGTAAATCAATCAACGGCACACTATCTAGAAATAATTCGCGGTAACTCTTAACCAGTGAACTAGACATAGATCAGTTTTTCTGAAGATTCGATCATCTCACCAAATGGTTTTATTGTAAGCCCAAAATCTGCCGCGCAAGCTTCAAATTTGGCGCTATCCGATTGCTCAACCGCCACTAACAAACCGCCGCTGGTTTGAGGATCACAGCCGTAGTGCTTATCAATCTCTGATAAATCTGAGAGTGTATTGCCATAACTTTCAAAATTACGAAATGTCCCACCAGGAATAGCTGCTAATGCCCTATATTTTTCTGCTTCTGATATTTTAGGTACGGCTTGCATATTAACCTTGGCTGATAAGCCACTAGCCTTGCATATTTCTCCTAAGTGTCCAAACAATCCGAATCCTGTAACATCGGTCATGGCTTTGACACATTCTAATTTCGAAAACTCAGCACCGATTTTATTTAGCTGACACATTAATGTTGGCGCGATATTTTGATCTTCTGCGCTCAAGATTTTTTTCTTTTGCGCCGTAGCTAAAATACCAACACCCAGAGGTTTAGTGAGATAAAGCAAGTTTCCCTTGGAAGCGGTGGAATTTCGCAACACTTTGTCGGTTGGCATTTTTCCTGTGACAGCTAATCCGAATATCGGTTCTGGAGAGTCAATACTATGCCCACCCGCAAGGACAATTCCAGAATCAGCACACGCCGCCCTGCCACCTTCAATCACTTTTTGGGCAACCTCTGCCGGCAACTTCTCGACCGGCCACCCCAAGATAGCGATTGCCATTATTGGCGTGCCTCCCATGGCATAGATGTCACTAATCGCATTAGTAGCAGCAATCCTTCCGAATGTATGAGGGTCATCAACGATTGGCATAAAAAAATCGGTAGTACTAATAATAGAGGTTCCATCGCCCAAGTCGTAAACCGCTGCATCGTCACTCGTTTCATTACCAACGAGCAATGAAGGGTCGAGAAACTTGGGAATGTCAGTGGATAAGATTTTGCTAAGGGTTGCAGGAGAAATTTTACAGCCACAACCAGCGCCATGGCTGTATTCAGTTAGCTTTATACTCATACAAATGGTATTCCCTATAGTTTTATTATTTATTAATTTGATCCTTTCGAATCTTTAACAATGAAATGCCAGCAAAAATAAATAAAAAGCCGACTAGCCCGCTATATGAGCCTAGTTGATCTAAGAAAAGCGGAAAAATGTACTGAGAAACACCAATAAGCAATAGCAATGTTCCTATAGCGGCTGTGAGCTTTGATTTCATTATTTTTCTACATTTGAGTTCTATCTGCAAAACAAATTTTGTATGTTCAATCTTTCAAAGATAACAGAGACGCCCGTTAGACAAAACCTTTTTATCGGGATACCCCTCTATATTCCTGCATAATTATTCGAGCAAAAAAAAGAGGCCTGAGGCCTCTTTCTAATTCGATTCGATAATTTCTCGATCGTTATAACACGCCGCGTTTTTCTTGATCACGTTCGATCGATTCAAAGAGAGCTTGAAAATTGCCTTCACCAAAGCCTCTATCACCTTCTCTTTGGATCATTTCAATGAATATTGGACCAAATAAATTCTTAGTAAAAATTTGTAATAAGTAGGTGTTGTCTGCCTGACTATCAACTAAGATTTGATGCTGTTTAATTTTCTCTTTATCTTCTTTAACCCAAGGAACACGATCCCAAATGGTTTCGTAGTATTCTGGAATAATATCTAAAGTTTCGATATAAGAATCTTTCAAGAGATCGCAAGAACGAACTAAGTCTTCCGTTCTAAACGCCAAATGCTGAACTCCTGGACCATCGTAGATTTCAAGATATTCATCAATTTGGTTATTGTTATCGTCCTTACCTTCATTAATTGGGATACAAAAAGTTCCGCAAGGGCTGGCTAATGCGTAGGAAAGCAATGCAGTTTTTACACCCTTAATATCAAAGTATCGAACCTCAGTAAAACCAAAAACATCTTTATAAAAGTTAGCCCATTTTTCCATGGTTCCTTTGTACACATTGTTGGTTAAGTGATCGATTTCGATAAACCCTTTGCTCTCTTGCATAACTGGCGTATCTAAATCTTCAAAATCGGTATCCCAGATAGTGCCAGAACCTTCATATCGGTCTACAAAATAGATTAAGCTATCACCGATCCCATAGATCGCAGGATACGGGAAATCGGTTTTATCGGCAGCTTTGGCGCCACGTCTTACAGCTTCTTGTTGCGCAAACTCGGCATCCTTTACTCGCCACCCCATGGATGAAATTGCTGGACCATGAGACTTAGTAAAATCCGCAGAAAATCCGCTCTTCTCTCGGTTCAATAAAAAATGAATTCTATTTTGAACAAAATGCACAATATCTTTTCCAGCAAACTTTTGTGTTTTGGAAAAGCCAAAATCCATAAAAACATTTTCCATAAAGTCACTGTCCGCTGACGCGAATTCGGTGAACTCTATTCCTGTAAGCCCTAGTGGGTTAGTTGTTTCTGACATGATAATTCTCCAGTATTTTTTTACTTCATTAATTCTTTTTTAAAATTATTCTAACCAGCTTTGGTTGTAATTTTTTTCCATACAACTTTGAAAGTGATTGGTTACTTTTAGTGGTGCAAAGGTATCTACCATAACGGCATACTCATAAGTTTCTTTTTTGCCGATAGAAGCTTCAGTTTTTCCAGGTTGCGGACCATGAGGTACCCCCATTGGATGCAATGTAATAGAACCAGCTTCAATACCGGTGCGACTCATAAAATCGCCATGGACGTAGTACAGCACTTCATCACTATCTACGTTAGAGTGGTAATAAGGAGCAGGGATTGATTCCGGATGAAAATCATAAAGTCGCGGTACAAAATTACACACCACAAAATTATTAGCGCTAAAGACTTGGTGAGCGCTTGGTGGTAAATGAATTTTGCCAACCAAAGGCGCAAAGTCATCGATATTGAAAGCCCACGGATAACAGGCACCATCCCACCCCACTAAGTCGTAGGGATGCCACTCAAGCACTGTTTTTTGGTAGCGGTTTCCATATTTAATATATAAATCGAACTCGCCCTTTTCGACGATCGCCTGCTGTAATTTAGGCGTTCGAATGTCTCTTTCACAATAAGGCGCGGTCTCAAGCATTTGACCCGTTTCAGTGCGGTAATGCTTAGGGATGGTCACCATGCTTGCCGATTCAACTACAAACAATCGAACATCATCATAATGGTCGAATTTGAGTTGATAGGTGGTACCTTTTGGAATAACTAGATAATCCCATTTTTTTACTTCGATATTGCCGTATTCTGAGTAAAGTGTTCCAGTGCCTTCATGAATAAAAACAATTTCATCAGCATAGGCATTGCGATAAAAGTCATCCGTATCTTGAGTGACTTTTGCGGTGTACATAGCGACATCCGCATTAAACATATGTTGCTTTCGAGCACTAAAAAAATTGCCCGAACTGTCTAATTGTGCAGTATGAATCTTGTAGTTTTGTAGGATCTTATCTTGCCATTCTTGCCCATGATCTAAGCTATAAGGCTCAACTTTAATTACTTTGGTTGGCATGTTGTTGTGATATTTATTCGAATAAATATTCGAAAATCCATGGGTTGAAAACAACTCCTCCCGATAAAGCTCGCCATTGGGTTTCTTAAATGCAATATGACGCTTGGACGGGATTTCACCTTGCTGGATATAAAAAGGCATCAAAATACCCCTATTTTGGTTAGGTTTAATAGTAAAAGGACAATATTAGAGGTCACCATCAACTAATAAAAGGATAAAGATTAGCTAGTCCCAATCAATAATTTAGATTAAATAGGATAAAACAGGCTCATCATTAGACCGAGCAGAATTACTCATTCGCAAGACAACTCCGCTCCAATTAAGGACACTTTGACTGTTACAAATTAGCCTGAAATAAACTCTAGCGGGCGGATAGTCTGAGAGAATAGAAAATGTTAGCATAATGGCTGATTTAGCTTTTTATACAGAAGTACACCCTATGTCAGACAAATCATCGCAAAAAACCGGCCTATTCAGCTGGTTCGGTGGTAAAAAAGATAAGCAGTCTAATGATGACTCTGTGACGAACAATGACTCTGCAACGAACGAAGATGTCGATAAATCCGACACTTCAGCAGAGAACGAAGTAAACCAAGCAGCCTCTCAGACCGTTTCTGAAGATGCCGATCACCTACTAACCGGCGACCATTCTGAAATATCCGGCGAGTCAGAGGTATCCAGCGAAACAGCTGTTCAAGATAAACAATCGTTCTTTCAGCGACTAAAAAGTGGTTTATCAAAAACTCGCTCTCAGTTTTCTGAGGGAATCGCCAATTTGGTTCTTGGTCAAAAAGAAATAGACGAAGAGTTATTGGAAGAGGTAGAAACACTGCTGTTAATGGCCGATGTTGGTGTTGATACGACCAATCAAATCATTGAAACACTCACTGAGAAAGCCGCTAGAAAAGAACTTAAAGATACCCAAGCTTTATTGTCTAAATTAAAGGAGCTGCTACTAGAAATTGTTGAGCCGGTTCAAGCGCCACTAATCATCGACTTAGAAAAGCAACCCTTTGTTATTCTGATGGTTGGCGTCAATGGCGTCGGAAAAACGACCACCATAGGAAAATTAGCTCATCAATTTATCGCTGAGGGTAAAAGTGTCATGTTGGCTGCCGGAGATACTTTTAGAGCTGCCGCGGTTGAGCAATTAAAAACTTGGGGTGAACGCAATAATGTTCCGGTAGTCGCGCAACATACCGGTGCGGATAGTGCTTCGGTTATATATGATGCTGTTGAGCGTGGAAAGGCTCGCCAAATCGATATTATCATTGCTGATACCGCAGGCCGTTTACATAATAAAAGTAACCTGATGGATGAGTTGGCGAAAATTAAACGAGTGATGTCAAAGATTGATGCCAGCGCACCACATGAAGTGATGTTAGTTGTCGATGCCGGCACGGGTCAAAACGCTTTGGTCCAAGCTCACGAATTTAACAAAGTCGTTAATTTAGACAGCGTAACCATCACCAAATTAGATGGTACAGCTAAAGGCGGTGTTGTGTTCGCTTTGGCCGATAAAATGAAGCTGCCAATACGATATATTGGTGTCGGTGAAGCAAAACAAGACCTTAGAGCATTTAACGCCAAAGAGTATATTGATGCGCTATTTGACCAACAATAATCCAGTCAAATTTGGCATTTAAGCCGAGCTCAATCATTAGGACAAGCTATTTATGATTCAATTCGCCCAAGTTTCCAAACGATACCCTAACGGCCAAGACGCGCTGCGTAATGTCGATTTGGAAATTAAGTCGGGTGAAATGGCATTCCTTACAGGGCATTCAGGGGCTGGCAAAAGCACCATGTTAAAACTGATTTCTTTGATGGAAAGAGCAACTTCTGGTCAAGTGATTATCAATGGAAAAAACCTCAACAAAGTAAAACGCCGAAAGATACCTGCTGTCAGACGCGATATCGGAATGATTTTTCAAGATCATCGGTTACTTTTTGATCGCAGTGTTTTCGACAACGTGGCCTTGCCATTAATGATAGCCGGATACGACCATCGAGAAATCGGTCGCCGTGTTCGCGCTGCATTGGATAAAGTTGGATTATTGTCGAAAGAAAAAAATACCCCAATCATGCTCTCGGGCGGAGAACAGCAACGAGTCGGTATAGCGCGGGCGGTAGTTAACAAGCCACCGTTGTTGCTGGCTGATGAGCCTACCGGAAACCTAGATCCTGAACTTTCAGCCGAAATTATGAAGCTCTTTGAACAATTCAATCAAGTTGGCGTCAGTCTTTTGATTGCATCGCATGATTTAAGCTTACTGGCACAAATGCACTATCGCACCTTAGTAATGAAAGAAGGCCGACTTGTTCAAGATCAGATTGACGACTCACCAGGGATTAATCACGGTGAAGAGTTTCATGAAAGGGATTCTGATATGGGCTTTTTTACCAAAGACGGATTAGACGATTTACCCGACGAAAACTTGGTTGGCGATAGTTCGGGACATCACGATGAGTATTGATTCTCCATCAGGCGCCAGTCTAAATGAAGGAGCAAGTCTTTCTGCGCGATTTAAAATGTTGCTTCGGCTGCATAAAATCGAAGCTAAGCGAGGACTTAACGATTTACTTGATAATCCGTTTTCTAATTTTATGACGGTATTGGTTATTGCAATTGCTTTAGCACTGCCTGCAGGATTACAAATACTATTAGACAATGGCAAAACCCTCTCTCAAAGCTGGGATGGCGCAAGTCGAATATCGCTCTATTTAGACATTACTTCTAGCCAATCTCAAACCGAACAACTCGCAGAGAGCTTAAGAAAAAATCCGGCGGTCGATAGAGTAAATGTGATACACCCTGATCAAGCTCTCAAGGACTTTAGCGCGCGCTCTGGTTTCGCGGATGCCCTTGCTGAGCTAGATAGCAACCCATTACCGCCTACTTTAGTAATCCAGCCGAAAGCGACTCATACTAGTCCAGAAATTTCGGAACAATTACTGGTTGAATTTAAAGTTCTACCGGGTGTAGAAAAAGCCCAACTCGATTTAGACTGGGTGAGAAAACTGCATGCTCTTTTAGAGCTCGCAGAAAAAGCCGCTTCAGCACTAGGTTTAGCATTAGGACTAGCGGTATTACTGATAGTAGGAAATACCATACGATTATCGGTGCAAAACCGCCGAGAAGAAATTGAAGTGGTCAAATTGGTCGGCGCTACAGATGCGTTCATTCGCCGTCCCTTCTTATATACTGGATTCTGGTATGGTTTGTTTGCCGGTGTGTTATGTTGGCTAATTTTAGAGATTTCGCTTATTTGGTTAGATGACCCAGTCACCAAGCTTGCCGGACTTTATCAGAGTGAGTTTTCTATCAATGGACTCTCCCTTCCTCAGAGTCTTCAGCTAATTGGCGTTAGTTGTGGTTTGGGTTTATTAGGCTCATGGCTAAGTGTTGGTCGACACATTCGAAACATCGAGCCGCGTTAAGCATCCAATATCATATGATTAACGTATTGATCTCAATAATGGCTAGTGAATAGTTGAGAGTCACCTGTGTTTGAACGGAAGCAGTAAAATCGGCTCTCGACGCAAATATTTACAGTTTGGATTGAATTTTCTTTAAAATCGTTAGTCATATTAGCTAGTAACCTATTGAATTATATAGATTAGTCATTATATTTTTGGTTGACCAAATTACCATCAAAAATATTAGCACTCTCTATACAAGAGTGCTAAACTAAGCAGCAATGAATGATTAATATTCCCATTGATGCCTTATATTGCGGGCTTTTTTGTTAAGAACGCAATTCTCGCGTAAAGCTTGAGAAACTGGCAAGAGGAGAACGATTATGAAAAAACAATCAAGTAAAGCATTACAACCAATGAACTTATTGCTTCCACAAGGCAATATTGAGTCATATGTTACTGCTATTCACGCTATCCCAGTACTTTCTGCCGAAGAAGAACGCGCTCTAGCACTTCAGTACAAAGAAACGGGTGATCTTGATGCCGTTCGTGGCCTGATCATGTCTCATTTGAGATTTGTTGCTCATATTGCACGAAGCTACAGTGGTTATGGGCTTCCTCAAGCAGACCTGATACAAGAAGGCAATGTTGGGCTTATGAAAGCAGTAAAACGCTTTGACCCTGAAGTCGGTGTCAGACTAATTTCGTTTGCCGTTCACTGGATTAAAGCTGAAATTCATGAGTTTGTGCTTAAAAACTGGCGAGTTGTTAAGGTCGCTACAACCAAGGCACAGCGAAAACTTTTCTTTAACTTACGCAGTGCTAAAAAATCTCAAAATTGGTTAACAAACGACGAAGTGAAAGCAGTTGCTGAGGATTTAGGTGTTGCTGAAATTGAAGTTCGCCGGATGGAAAGTCGGCTTAATTCTAGAGACACAGCATTCGACTTACCTTCGGATGCGGATGACGAATCAAGTTTCGCCCCTGCAGCGTATTTAGAAAGCGCTAATAGCGACCCAGCTGAAACTTTTGAAGCGGAAGATTGGCAAGAGCATCATCAACAAAAGTTGATGAACGCACTAAAAACTCTCGACGAAAGAAGTCAGGACATTTTAGCAGCTCGCTGGTTGAACGAAGATAAAGCTACTCTTCAAGACCTAGCTGATAAATACGGAGTTTCAGCAGAACGAATTAGACAACTTGAGAAGAACGCCATGAAAAAACTTAAGTCAACCATGTCGTAATCTCATCAAGTTATATTTATCCGGTTACTCAATTGCAACCGAAAAAAGCGCCCCCTTGGGCGCTTTTTTGTTGCCGGTAGAAAACTACGTCACTGCTCGCAAAACAACCAATAAAGGACTACACTTAAAAGAGGAACACTACTAGGAGGCTCTAAAATGAATAAGAAACTCTACCCGCTAGTTGTTTTTGCATTCCTTTCTATTCTACTCTCATGTGATCAATCGTCTGTAGAACCCGCAGAGGAACAAGCTACCAGCAGCCCCGCTAAGGTTGCAGAAACTCCCCCCTTACCAAAGAAAAATGAATGTTCACTTACCATGGGATGGGATCCTTGGGCACCTTACCAATATTTAACCCCCGACAACCAAGTAAATGGGCTTGATGTCGATCTGATTACCGCAATGGCCAGTGAAGCAGGATGCGATTTAAAATTTACTCAAAATGATTGGATGAACTTGCTTGGTCAAATTCGAGAAGGTTCGATTGATTTACTCGGTAGTGCAAGTCAAACGGTTGCGCGAGATAAATTCGCGATGTTTTCAACTCCTTACCGCAAGGAATCGTTTGTGTTGTATGTAAGAACGGATCAAGTAGAAAAACATTCAGGAAAAACACTTGAACAACTCTTACAAGCAAAGTTTCAACTCGGGTTGACCGAAGACTATATATACGGAGATATGGTTTCATCAATTCAAGATGATATAGAATTGGCCAAGCAACTGACTTACGTGCCGATAACTGAAGTCAATTATTACAACCTCACTCAAGCAAAAATAGATGGATTTATGGAAGATCCTTTTGTTGCAGCATATAACATAAAAAGCAAAGGGCTTTCGAACCAAATTGCCGCCACCGAAATATCAGTTAACAGTGGAGATGTCGCAATAATGTTCAGTAGAAAAAGTGTTTCTCAAGAAACTGTCGACGCTTTCAACAAAGGCTTAGAAAGCATTAAGGCATCTGGGGAGTACCAAAAGATATTGGACAAGTACAACTTGTAAGGACTCATCGAGTACTGTCATCTATTTGGAAAAGCTCTAAGTAAAAAGGCCGAGATTACTCGGCCTTTTTTATTGCTTAGTGTATTTCTATCCTCTTCTTGTCCTGTTTTGCTTGCGCCTTAGGAATAGTCAAATATAGCATTCCGTTTTTACTTTCAGCTTTTATTTCAGCATCATCAATATTATCTGGTAATGAAAAACTGCGGCTAAAGCTGCCATAGGAACGTTCTACACGATGTTCTTTTTCATCTCTTTTCTCGGAATGACGTTCACCGCTAATGGTTAAAATATTCTTATCAATATTGACGCTGATATTTTCTTTTTCCACTTCGGGTAATTCTGCCTTAATCATATAAGCAGTCTCACTTTCAGTAATATCAACTGAGGGTATCCAATCGGCAGATAGCATACCTTCCTGAACGGAGCGTTTAGCCAGAGATTGGTTTAAATTAGTAAATAGATCGTCAAAGTTACGGATCGATTGCCAAGGTGTTAAGTTCATCATAGTGTCTCCTCAAAATTTAGCATTTTGCTGCATCAATAAATTGAAAAAGAAACTATAAAACCGGTTTTAATGTTTTCCTTTTGTACCTTTAATATAAGGTCGCAGATTACGTTTTCAAGTGCTTTAAGTCGGTTCTCCAAGAAAACCGTATTTAAATAGTGTTTAAGCCACTATATTTGTCCAGTAGGAATAGCCTGCAAGGCCTCAACATACAGGCATTTAAGGTGATTACAGATAGCAGCTCTGTTAGACCCAATTTAAATGTTTGCATTCCTCGAAAACCCCCTGTAAAATCGCGCATCCATTAAATGTGTATGGTATTTGACCAATTATGGCTCATCTGGCGATGCACAGCGAAAACGAGATAATACGATGAAAACTGATATTCACCCAAATTATGAGCAAATGACTG
This sequence comes from Kangiellaceae bacterium, assembly GCA_039969155.1. Classification (GTDB taxonomy): domain Bacteria; phylum Pseudomonadota; class Gammaproteobacteria; order Enterobacterales; family Kangiellaceae. The sequence goes on along the minus strand of JBDVOJ010000105.1, from coordinate 66,395 downwards.
CTACTTGCAGTTGTGGCAACAAAATCGAAGTTGGTTCTACTCTATGTAAAGATATTAATTTAGATATCTGCTCTGAGTGCCACCCTTTTTACACAGGTAAGCAAAAATCAGCTGAAACTGGCGGACGTGTTGATAAGTTCAGAAAACGTTTCGCGGCTCGTTCACTTAAGAAGTAATATTTTAGATACTTTCTCAAGTGGCAACCAAGCTATCAAAAAAGGCGCTAATAAGCGCCTTTTTTATTGCATTTTTATACCATTTATCCGCTGCGGCAACTCCTCTTTGCCCTCAAATATCAAACCTTACTGCACCGCTTGGTGTTCGTGACCATGTTCAGTGGGTCGTTGATGGAGATACCATCCACACTCGCACTGGTAGAAAGCTTCGTCTGCTTCATATTAATGCACCGGAAATTAATCCGAAAACAAATAAGCCTGCGGAATACTATGCAAAGGCATCTCGCGAAACGCTGGTTAAACTAGCTCCCAAAGACTCAGAAATCTTTTTGCTGTATGACCAAAAGCGCAAAGACAGGTACGGACGTGAACTCGCTTTGGTCTTTAATGCCAAGGGAGCATTAATCAATCTACAGCTAGTCAAGTTGGGAGCATCATCAACCATGGTCGTGCCCCCAAACGAATACTTGTGGCACTGTTTTAGAAAGGCTCAAAAACTAGCCCAGGAAAACCAAGTCGGACTATGGAAAAGTTCACCTCAAGTGAACAAATCAGCAAGAAACCTAACCAATGAAAGAGGTTTCCAATGGGTATCCGGAACAGTTTCACGAGTGAAAGATAGTAACAAGTATCGTTGGATAATTTTGGACGAAAAGCTCTGGATAGGAATTAAACGCAATGACTTTCAATATTTCTCAAAATCTGAATTGAAGTTCAAGCAAGGCGACTCATTGACTGTAGGCGGCTACTTATACCATTCCTACGGAAAGCTGCGGGTAAACTTAAGGCACCCAGCCATGTATTCACATGACTAGGCATCTAGAATTACTTTAAAAAGACGTTCGACGATATTCTCGGTATTCAGGATTCCAAAAGTTGGACTTAATTCGTTGCGCCAACTTATCATCATCGATTGTTTCAGCAACATTTTCTGCCATCGCTTGCTTAGCAACAGCAACCGCAATAATTCGGCTGACCTCCCTAATATCATTCAGACAAGGAAGCAAATCCTGCCCCTGTCCTTTCACCAAAGGCGAACAACTTGCCAGTGCCTCACTAGCTGCCATAAACATCTTTTCAGTCACTCGCTTTGATTTGGCAGCGAGAACACCAAGCCCTATCCCAGGAAATATATAACTGTTATTGCATTGAGCAATACTGTATTCATTACCTGCAAGCTTAACCGGGTCAAACGGGCTTCCAGTCGCGACAATAGCATGACCTTCCGTCCATTTAAGAACATCCTCTGGATGTGCTTCGACCCGTGAGGTAGGGTTTGAAAGAGGCAAGATGATTGGCTTTTTACAATCTTTATACATGGTCTTGATAATCTCTTCACTCATTAGTCCGGGTTGCCCTGAAACTCCGACCAATATGGTTGGTTTGGTTTCTCTAACCACATCCAATAAGGTGATTTTACCATTATCATCTTTACTCCAACTTGCGACATCACTTTTAGCCTTAACATAGTCTTTTTGAAAGTCTCGCAAGCTATCCATATCATCAGTTAGCAAACCTTTACTACTAGTCAGATAAATCTGGCTGTGTGCCTGAGCTTCAGATAATCCTTCCTGTTTCATATGAGCCACTATCTGATTAGCAATGCCACATCCTGCTGAACCAGCCCCGACAAAAACCACTCTGTGATCTTTAAGCTGCGAACCTTGTGCATGGCAAGCGGCTAGCAAAGTGCCTACCGTGACACAGGCGGTCCCTTGAATATCATCGTTAAAGCAGCACAACTTGTCCTGATACTTTTGCAGTAATGGCGTTGCATTACCTTGAGCAAAATCCTCAAATTGCACCAAAGCATGAGGCCAACGATTTTTAACCACCGATAGAAAATCATCAACAAACTTAAAGTATTCATCACCGGTAATTCGCTCGTGTCGCCACCCCATATACATAGGGTCATTCAACAATTCCTGATTGTTGGTCCCCACATCAAGAGTAATAGGCAGAGTGTATGCAGGACTAATCCCACCACATGCTGAATAGAGTGCCAGTTTACCAATTGGGATCCCCATGCCGCCAATACCTTGGTCACCTAACCCCAGAATTCTTTCACTGTCAGTCACTACGATGACTTTAACATTTTGTTTAGTGGAGTTATGTAGCATGTATTCCATGCGCTCGCGATCTGGGTAGGATAGAAACACGCCTCGTTTTCTTCGGTATATTTTCGAAAATAGTTGGCAAGCCAAGCCCACGGTTGGGGTATAAATAATTGGCATCATTTCTTCTAAATGATTGGTAATCAAGCTGTAGTAAAGTGTTTCGTTAGTGTCTTGAATGTTTCTCAAATAGATATGTTTATCTAAATCTTCTTCAAACTGAGAGTATTGTTGATAAGCTCGATTGGTTTGCTCCTCAATCGTTTCTATCGCATGAGGTAACAAACCTTCTAAGTTAAATTCTCTTCTTTCTCTTTCGGTAAAAGCATTGCCTTTATTCAAAAGAGAGGTCTCAAGAAGTATCGGACCTGCATATCTTAAGTAAAGCGGACGTCGCTGATTTTTTGACTCTGTCATTTTAAGCTTCTTATTTTATTTCTGTATTCAATTCATTGTAGTCTATCAATCGATGTTGATACAGTGCCGCAAGGCCTAATTCTGGTACTACCAGCACCGGACCATTATCCAGTTAAGATCTATGGTCGTAACAAATATCAACGAATTTATGTAACCTTTGGTTCAGACGATGGTTAGTTACCTTTAGCCACTCTATTAAGAAAACCATAACGACTACAAATAACTCAATCAGGAACTAGGATCCAACAACTTATGATAATGATAAAAGTGTTTACCAACTTGAGACGAATCGCATCACAATTTGCTGTTATTGCAAGTCTCACTCTTATTTCAAGTATTGCCAATGCCGAAATGAAATCAATCGAAGCAGGTCCTCAAATAGGCTCAAAAGTAGCGGATCTAAATTTACTTGACCAGTTTTCTGACAAACAAGACTTAAGTAATATACTGGGATCTGAGGGTGCTATTATCGTGCTATTTAGGTCAGCAGACTGGTGCCCCTTTTGCAAACGCCATTTATTGGAGTTAAATGCCGAAGCCGAGGCTTTTAAACAAGCTGGATACGGCATTACCGCCATCTCCTACGATTCACCAGAAATTCTAAGGATCTTTTCGCAAAGCAATAAACTCAACTACTCTTTGCTTTCCGATCAAAATGTGGAGTCATTTAAAGCGCTGAAAGTAGTTAATGCTGAATACTCTGAGGGCGATAGACACTACGGAATTCCATATCCAGGAGTTATCGTGGTTAATAAAAATGCTGAAGTTGTACATAAGTATTTCTTCGAAGGCTATAAGAAGAGAGTTAAATTTAAACAGCTGTTACAAACTCTAACCGCCAAGTAACTCCTTCTTCTATTCAACAATCAGGCCGCAGTGATAGCTGGGGCCTAGTCTTCTCTAAATAGCTTTTTTGATACTTGTGCTCAGAGCTAGCATGGTACAAAATAGCTTTTTAACCTCCACAAGCAAACTTTGCATTGAACTATTCCCAATCGACTCATACTGCTGAAACTCCGCTCACGCAAACTAGGTTTATCAGTGTGGCAATAGCAGTGCCAGTGCGAAGAGTATTTGAGTACAAAATAGAACGAGGCTCGAGAATTTCTCCCAAAGTCGGGATGCGAGTTGAAGTCAAGTTCGCAGGTAGAATTAAGGTTGGGATCGTCCTTTCCATAAGCCAGCAAGCGACTTTTGATCCGAACAAAATTAAACCAATTGAACGTGTTATCGATGAGCATCCTCTTATTGACCAGAGGTTAATCGCTTTAGCTAATTGGATGCAAAAATATTACCATGCACCGATCGGAGAGGTTTGGCAGACGGTTTTGCCAAACCTACTTCTTAAAGGAGAAGAGTGCAAAATTGCTCGCGAAAGCCGTTGGCAACTTACACCTTTGGGGCATGAAGCGATTAAAAATAGCCTGATAGCCAAAAATGCGATCAAACAACAGCAGGCTTTGAAAATACTCGAGCTTAATGATAGCAACGGAGGGATTGCTAACAATGGGCTTTCAAGTTTCGGCATTAATAGAGCAACACTGCAGGCTCTCGCGGGAAAAAAGTGGGTCGTTCAAGATTTTCAGAGTTCACAGGAACCTGAAACTATATCAACTAAAACTCCAGAACAATTAACTTTAAATCCGCAGCAACTTAATGCCATAAGTGAAGTCTGCAACTCCTTATCGGCTTTCAAGAGTTGGTTGCTTTTTGGTGTGACCGCAAGCGGAAAAACTGAGGTGTATTTAAGGATAATTCAAAAAGTTGTAGAACAAGGAAAGCAAGCTTTAATTTTAGTCCCAGAAATAGGCCTAACGCCACAAACAGTAAGACGCTTTCAGCAACGCTTTAATACTCCAATAGAAATGCTTCACTCTGCTATGAGCGAGCAGCAGCGTCTTCAAGTATGGCTTAAAGCGAAAGCAGGGATAAGTCGAATTATTATTGGTACTCGTTCCGCTTTATTTGTTCCGTTAAAAGATCCTGGGATCATCATTATTGATGAAGAACATGACTCTTCGTTTAAACAACAGCAAGGGCTTAGGTATTCTGCTCGAGACATAGCCATGGTAAGAGGATCTCAAGAAAAATTTCCAATATTACTGGGCAGCGCCTCTCCCTCGGTCGATACCTTAATGAATGTCAAAAAAGGCAAAATTGGTCAATTGAAGCTTGACCAAAAAGCCATGACCTCCCAACCAATCAAGTTCAAAGTAATTGACTTGAAAAATCAACCGATGAAACACGGTCTTTCCTTTGCTCTGATTGAAAGTATCTCTCACCACCTAAAACAACAAGGGCAAGTTTTACTGTTCTTAAATAGGCGAGGCTACGCCCCTGTCTTACTGTGTCATCATTGCGGCTGGAGTAGTCAATGTAAGCGTTGTGATACACACTTTACTTATCACGGACATAGCCAACATAGCGCAAACTTACAATGTCATCATTGTGGTTCAAGTCGCAAAGCCCCCGATCATTGTCCTGACTGTTTAACCGAGGAAATGATCCCTGTTGGGTTGGGAACTGAGCGGCTAGAAGAGAGTATTCAACTGTTATTTCCCCAAGCGAGAGTGCGACGAATAGACCGCGATACCACTCGCAAAAAGCAAGCAATGAGTGACTTTATAAGCGAAATAAAAACAGGGCAGGTTGATATATTGATCGGCACTCAAATGCTGGCTAAAGGTCACCATTTCCCAGATGTTACCTTAGTTGGAATGGTCGATATGGATGGCGCACTCTACAGTAGTGACTTTCGGGCTCCTGAATACGCGGCACAACTTATTACTCAAGTCTCAGGAAGAACAGGTAGAGCTGATAAGGCAGGTGAAGTGGTCATTCAAACCCATCTGAGCGAGCACCCAATGTTAAAGCAAGTTATTCAAAGCGGTTATGCCACCTTTGCGAAGAGTGCATTAGCTGAGCGAGAGGAAGCCAACTTACCGCCCGCTAGTTTTAGCGCTCTGTTTCAAGCCGAAGCAAGTCAGCTTGGAGCAGTAAAACAGTTTTTGCAAGAAGTTAAGCAAGCCCTAAATTGTCATCCCGAGTTTGAGGTTGTGCTGCTGGGACCTGCACCTGCGGTGTATACCAAAAAAGCGGGAAAGTACCGTTATCAATTATATTTGGAATCAAATACTCGGATACACCTTCATCAGTTATTAGATCGAAGCCTGCCTGCAATTGATAAATTAAAATCAGCAAACCGCGTGAAATGGCGAATGGAAGTCGACCCTATAGGTGATTAGAAAACTTTTTTAGCAGGCAAAAGAAAGGGCGATAAAATCGCCCGTATCCGTTTTTTCATCCAATGAAAAATTTGCTCCCTGCTATTTCCTTATTTATCGATTCCTTGATACGAGAATCCTATCTCGTTGCTCCTTTCATTCCAGCGTCATCCTTGTCGCTTGATTGATAGAATACTTTCGACACAATTTATTACAACCCTACTTTATTAGCTATCATCGACCAAAATTATAGCCAATCTATCCTGATTTAGAATATCACTCGATTTTTCAAACACTTATTCGCTCACAACAAAACATTAAAGCGAAAAGACCTAACAACAAATGGTGAATATTGGGCGCTCTATTAGGAAATATCTCACAACCGATATAGACAATCTCTCACAAGCCAGCTTTCAGTATTTCGCAGCAACTCAACCTAGCAGCCCCTAACCAAGCCGAAAATTAAAACATTTGACAGAAGCTACTTGCACAAGTAGTATTTATACAAATAGTTTATTAGCTGGGTACTGCCAATGCTTCAATTAAATACTTTAATCGAACAAAACTCTCCTCAAATGATAGAACAGCAATTGATTAAGCAGTACTTAACCTTTGCTAAACACAATGGAGTATCACAGCATGTCGCTCATCAGAGCTTGATATGGGTTTTGAAATTAATGCGTTTTCATAACGGAGCCCACCCAAGCGACCTAAATCAGCATGATGTTGAAACCTACCTTTCCGCTCTAGCGATTGAACAATATGTATCTAATAGCACCCAACAATTAGCCTTAAGTGCCATCCACTCTTTTTATCGAGAGTTTGTCAAAACGGATCTTCAGCTCAAGCAATTTGTAAAAAGCAAAACCCGTCGAGGATTTTCAGATCGCTTTTCAGCCTCAGTTTGTCAGACTATCATTCAAAACTTGAGTGGCCCAAGCCAACTGATGGCAAAGCTTGCTTACCACTGTCAATTGCGATTCAGTCAGGTAGCAAAATTAAAAGTTTCTGATATAGATTTGAAATCAGGCACATTAAGTGTTTTCGATAAAAATAACTCGATAAAGTTTAAAGCCGTGATCCCGCTATCACTTCAGTTAGACTTGAGAATTCAAAAAATGCGAGCCAATCAGTTAAATAAGCAGCTCAAACGGCAATTAGATAAACACTTGTTTACTCCTTCAAGTGGAGGTAAACCGACTCAAATTGGACTATTTAAGGAGCATACTAGTTTACTTTTCATCTTGTCAGATATAAAAAAACTTTCAAGTTTGAAAATACAACAGCAAATTAGTCCCGAATCACAACTTGCAATTTTAAAAAGTGAAATTAAGGTAATATTAAATCGGACTAACTTATTTAGCATGTTAAATAAACCATCAAATACGAATAACACGACAATTGCCACTTTAAAGAAAAAGTCAAAAAAATTAAAAACAGCAACTAAGTCAATAGCTAAGCCATCTTTATTTGCTTTTACTAAGGCTACTACTTCAACCAATAAACTTCTTACTACTCGAACAGCCGACTCCTTTTTCAACCACGTAGAGTCAAGGCCTAACTTACAAGAAGATTTTTTTAACTTAGGCGCAGCTTAACTCTGCTGCCCTATTATGAAATCTATTACTTTAAATCGAGAGCAACAACAGGCAGTTAATTTCGGAAACTTTGATAAATTCACTAATTTCGTTAGCTCACCGCTTTTAATAATTGCTGGGGCAGGTACAGGAAAAACCAATACTCTTGCTCATCGAGCTGCGCATTTACTTTTAAATAAGGTAGATCCTGAACGAATTCTATTGATGACTTTTTCTCGAAGAGCCGCAACAGAATTAAGTGACAGAACAAAAAAAATTGTCATTGAAACTCAAAAAACCAATGGAAAACCAGTCGCTAATTTTAACCTATCTTGGATGGGAACCTTTCATTCCATCGCTAATCGTTTATTGAGACGCTATGGCCAAACCATGGGCATCGATCCAAATTTCACTATTATTGACCGAAACGATTCTGCCGATTTTATTGATGTACTTAGACACGAACTAAGATTAACTAGTAGAGATAAACGATTCCCTAAAAAATCTACATGCTTAAATATTTATTCTCGATGCGTCAACTCTCAATTAAAAATTTCTGAGGTCTTGAAACAAGACTTTCCATGGTGTGAAGAATGGGAGAATGAACTTACCAGCCTTTTTAAACTATATTCACAGAAAAAATTAGAACAATTGTCCCTAGATTATGATGACCTTCTACTCTATTGGTTTTACATGGTTGATGAACCCGAGATTGCAAAATTAATCCGCCAAAATTTTGATCATGTTTTGGTTGATGAATATCAAGACACTAATCTATTACAAGCTGGAATTTTAGCCAGACTCTTTCCAGATGGTAACGGGTTAACAGTTGTAGGCGATGACGCTCAATCAATCTATAGCTTTAGAAGTGCAGAAATAGAAAACATTTTAAATTTCCCGCACCAGTTCTCTCCAGCGGCAAAAGTCATCTCGTTAAAAATTAATTATCGCTCAACTCAACCTATTCTAGACTTGGCTAATGAGCTACTTTCTCAAAGTAAAATAGGGTATGACAAAAAACTAGTTTCACATCAAATTAAGAAGCATACATCGACAAGAGATAAACCAAAAATCGTTACCGTTGAGGACGATGTACAACAAGCAAAATACATTGTGGAAACGGTATTATCAGAAAGAGAAAATGGGATAGATTTAAAACAACAAGCAGTGTTGTTTCGTAGTGGCCATCATAGTGACCGTTTAGAGGTTGAATTGATGCGTCACGATATACCATTCGTCAAGTATGGGGGATTAAAGTTCTTAGAGGCTTCGCATGTAAAAGATCTACTGTCTATCATCAAGTGGATCGATAATCCCAAGCATCAAATTTCAGCATTTAGAGTACTTAAACTCTTACCTGGTATCGGACCAAACATTGCCAAAAAGGCGATCGATTTCTTACAATTGAATGAACATCAATTTAAGTGTTTAAGAGGCTTCAGCGTACCAACAGCAGCTAATGAATATTGGTTTAACTTAGTTTCGATTTTAATAGAGTCTCAATCTCAACACGAAAAATGGCCTTCAGAGATGGAGTTCGTCAATAATTTCTACCGACCTCTTTTGGAAGAAATCTATGACGATGCCTATGTTCGCACAGGTGATCTAGAACAACTGACTAATATCGCTCAACAGTATCATAGCCGTGAAAAATTTATCAGTGAGCTAACTTTGGAGCCTCCAATTGCAAGTGGTGATTTGAATAGTGAGGCACACAAGGATGAAGATTTTTTAATACTTTCTACCATTCATAGTGCAAAGGGACAAGAATGGAGAAATGTATTCATTTTGAATGTGGCTGACGGTAATTTTCCTAATGAATACGCTACAGAGTCGCCTAAAGGCATTGAAGAAGAAAGGCGACTACTCAATGTGGCAATTACCCGTGCAAAACAATCGCTTCACTTAATCCAACCACTTAAATACTGGGTTCCCGAACAACCCAAATATGGGAGTAAACACGTTTATGGTGCTAAAAGTCGATTTTTAACCAATTCAGTGTATCAACGGCTTGAATCCTGCTTTTATCCTAAAAATCAACAGCATGTGGCGGAAAGCGAACCAAAATACAAACAGATAGCTAATATTCAAAGCAAAATTCAGCAAATGTGGTAGCAGCTACTTTCAGCAATACATCTTAATTGATAGCCCTCGCAATTTAGTAGAAATTAAACTACACTTTTAGTCATAGCTGTAAGCCCGAAAGAGCTAAGCATCACCCGTTCCGAGACGATAAATTTCATACAAAGAGAGCTTAGAGACCGACCATTTTATGGATACAAACCTACTTGATGATAAAGCTTGTATCCTGCTAGTTGACGATGAACCAGCCAATATCCAATTGATCGCTGGATATATTAAAGATGATTATCAAATTAAAGTCGCAACATCAGGAGAGCAATGTCTTAGGATTGCAAACTCGAAGGATAAGCCAGACTTAATTTTACTCGATGTTGAGATGCCAATCATGAATGGCTACGATGTCTGCGAACAACTAAAACGCGAACCAACGACTGCTAGTATTCCGGTTATCTTTGTAACCGCAATGCAAACAGAAGAAGATGAAGAGAAAGCCTTAATGCTTGGTGCGGTAGATTTTTTGACTAAGCCTGTCCGACCAGCCATTCTGATTGCCCGAATAAAAACTCAAATTATTCTAAAAAAACAGCATGACGCCCTCATCAACCTTGCGATGAGAGATCAGCTCACCAACCTTTACAATCGTCACTATTTGTTAGAGATGGCTAATCACAGAGTTGCCCGAGCGATGCGTAAGAAGATCCCCGTGAGTGTGCTTATTTTAGACGTCGACCATTTCAAAAAAATCAATGATACTCAAGGTCATGTTGTTGGCGATTTAGTTTTGAAATCGTTAGCTGAACTACTCCAACAACTATGTCGCCAAGAGGATATTTTAGCGCGATTTGGAGGGGAAGAATTCTTAATCTTTTTTGATGAGTGCGATGAAAGAAATGCTACTAATATCGCGGAAAGAATTAGGAAGGATATCGCACTTTTAAATCCCGCTGAAATTCCGATAAGTGCGAGTGTAGGCGTTGCTCAACTAAAGATTGGCAAGGAAGGCTTCACTGATTTAGTAAAACGGGCAGATGATGCGATGTATCATGCTAAAAAAACAGGCCGAAATAAAGTTGTTAGTCACACTGCCTTTTTAAAATCAGAGTCAGACTAAGTTAAATTAACAATCGAACAGCTATAACAACCAGAACTCCACCCATTAGCCAGTCAATGATATATCCGTGACGCTGATACCAAGCTAAAATTGTCGTTCTTGAAAACCACCACGCGACTAAACTAAACCACAGAAAAGTATATACTGCCAACCAAATCCCATAAAATGATTGTATCCAAATTGGCGTTTTCTGACTCACAATACTAGTAAACAAAGCGATAAAAAACACCGTCACTTTGGGGTTTAGCACATTCACTAGGAAGCCTTGTTTTAATGCCTTAAATTTAGATAGTTGTATATGTACTATTTCTGATTCAGTCGACGCCGCTTTAGGGCGAGAACGAAAACTTTGAAAAGCAAGCCACAGTAAGTAACCTGCTCCAAGATATTTAACCAAATCAAATATAATGGGCGACTGCGATAACACAATCGCGACACCTAACAAGGTATAACCAACATGGACAAAAATACCAAGCCCGATCCCTAAAGCGGTATAAGTCCCAACTCGCTGGCCCGAGCGTAAGGTGTTTTTTAGCACGACGGCAAAATCAGCACCAGGACTAGCTACAGCAAACAAGTGAGCTGTAGCTAATAATAGAAACTCATTGAGCAAACTGTTACCTACCCTTTAGCTTCTATTTTTGCCCAACTATCGCGCAGCGTGACCGTTCGATTAAAAACTAAATGTTCAGCTGTATGCTCGTACCTGTCGGCACAAAAATAGCCTTCCCTTTCAAATTGGAAAACCTCTTCAGGCTTGGCTTCCGCAAGAGACATTTCCACACGAGCATCGGATAATACTTGCAAACAATCAGGATTGATTGCACTTAAAAAATCTTCCTCTGCAGCGGGGTTAGCAACGTTAAACAATCGGTCATAAAGTTTTACTGTGGCAACTTTGGAATGGGACTCTGAAACCCAATGAATAACACCTTTTGGCTTATAACCTTCTGGGTTCTTGCCAAGGGTATTTTCATCATATTCGCAAATCAGTTCAATAATATTACCTTGCTCATCTTTAACCACTTCATTACAAGTGATGACATAAGCATTTCGTAACCGCACGGCTTTACCTAATACCAATCGCTTATACTTCTTATTGGCGCTCTCTCTAAAATCTTCTTGATCAATAAACAATGTTTTACTAAAAAAGATGGTTCGCGAACCCATGGCTTCTTGTTGTGGATGACGCGGCGCTTGAATTTCTTCCACTTTACCTTCTGGATAATTGCTAATAGTCACTTTGAGAGGTTTTAGCACGGCCATCGCACGAGGAGCTGTATCCCCCAAATTTTCACGAACAGAGTTTTCCAGCAAACTCATTTCCACGGTGTGAACTTTTTTTGTCACTCCGGTACGAGTGACAAAGTCACGAATAGCTTCAGGCTGATACCCACGACGCCGCATTCCCGAAATAGTCGGCATGCGAGGATCATCCCATCCATCGACAATCCCTTCTGTCACCAGTTGATTCAGTTTTCGCTTACTAGTGATTGTATGTTCTAAATTTAGTCGCGAGAATTCAATCTGCTGTGGATGACAATCGATGGTAATGTTATCTAAAAACCAGTCATAAAGCGGACGGTGATCTTCAAATTCTAATGTGCACAATGAGTGGGTAATACCTTCAATCGCATCCGAAATGCCATGAGTAAAATCGTAGGTAGGATAAATACACCATTTATCAGCAGTACGAATATGGTGTGCTTTTTTTATTCGATAAATCACAGGATCACGCATGTTGATATTAGCCGAGCTCATATCTATTTTGGCTCTTAACGCTAAGGTTCCATCTTCGAAGTCTCCGGCCCTCATTCGTCGAAATAAGTCTAAATTTTGTTCGACACTTCGGTCTCTAAAAGGACTATTTTTGCCAGGCTCGGTTAAAGTGCCTCGATATTCACGCATCTCATCAATGCTAAGCTCGCAAACATAAGCAACGCCCTTCTCGATTAGCTCTTCAGCATAGCTGTATAGCTTTTCAAAATAGTCCGCTGAATGTCTAATTTCACCATTCCATTGATAGCCTAACCACTCGACATCTTTAGCAATCGCTTCGGCATAGATAGACTCCTCTTTGGCAGGATTAGTATCATCAAAACGCAGGTTGCATTTGCCGTTGTAATCTTGCGCAATCCCAAAGTTAATGCAGATCGATTTAGCATGACCAATGTGAAGAAATCCGTTAGGCTCGGGCGGAAACCGCGTGCAAACACTGGTATGCTTGCCAGATGCCAAATCTTGATTAATGATATTGCGGATAAAGTTAGTTGGTACTGTCTCGGTTGATGCTTTATCGGTTGGAATTGAACTATTGTCACTCATAATTTGCCTTTGAAACTTGATTATTTAAGTTCTTTAATTGAGATTGTTTATTGACCGAACCATCTTTTATAATGATGTCTATTTAGCAATAAAAGAACTCAGTTATCGGCTGCTTTGCCGATCAGTCTAGAATTGCACGAATTTTACCCTAGATCGCTGATGTAACGTAGTTCTTATTGTTGAAATTATTTAGATCTAGAATTCATTAGAGCAAGCCAACAGACATCTAGCCAACAAATGCAACGGGCTTAATTGAAAGCAGTCCAAATTGACAGCGATAAACACTATGATGTTCACCAATATTCAAGATTTCATCTCTCAGGCTGCAAGTCGATTTGCACCAAAAACGGCTTTGACTCATAAAGATCAAAGTCTTAGCTATAGTGAGTTAGCAGCAAAAACTAATGCACTTGCTTCAGGCTTAATCGGGGCCGATTTAGCCGATTTCAAGCCGAGCCAACCAAGACTAAAGCCCGGTGAGCGAGTCGCCGTGTATTTGCCCAAACAAATGGAAACAGTTATTAGCCTGTTTGCTACCACCACAGCAGGCTGTGTATTCGTTCCAATTAATTCGTTACTTAAGCCGCCGCAAGTTGGCTATATACTCGACAACTGCCAAGTCTCTGTTTTGATCACCTCGCTAAGTCGATATCGGCAACTGCAAAAGACCTTGGCAAACAATTTGCACCTGAACCGAATATTGCTGACAGACTGTTCGCCAGAAGATTGTCCTGAAAACTGCGAGCGATGGATTGATCAGCTGGCACAGGTGGGAACTGAGCCGTTAAATCAAGCGCGACTCCACATTCAGCGAGAGCCCGACGATATTGCCGCAATACTATATACCTCGGGAAGTACCGGACAACCCAAAGGTGTTGTGCTCTCGCACCGCAATTTGATTGAAGGTGCTAACAGCGTAGCGGAGTATTTAGCTAATCATAGCGATGACAAGATTCTGGCAGTATTGCCGCTTAGCTTCGATTATGGACTCAGCCAACTAACTACGGCATTTTTAGTAGGTGCTGAAGTGGTGTTGCTTGAATACCTATTACCTCGCGATGTTATTAGTGCTGTGGCTAAATACCAAATTACTGGATTAGCGGCTGTGCCTCCCTTATGGATGCAGCTGGCTGACTTAGACTGGCCAACGGATGCCAAACAATGTCTTCGCTATATAACCAATAGTGGTGGTGCAATGCCGACAACCATCACTCAGAAATTAAGAACTACCCTGCCGGCAACTCAAGTGTATTTAATGTATGGCTTAACAGAAGCGTTTAGAAGCACTTACTTAGATCCGAAAGAATTGTGTAGCAGGCCAACCTCAATTGGTAAAGCGATCCCAAATGCCACTATATTGGTGATCAATACCAAAGGTGAAATATGTCAGGCCGACGAGCCGGGTGAACTAGTCCATATTGGCGTCCACGTCTCCTTAGGTTATTGGAACAACAAAGATAAAACTGAACAAAAATTTAGAAAATTACCCAGTCAACTGCAATCAGAGTACGGTTCGGAATTAGCTGTATGGTCTGGCGATATTGTTACCAGAGACCAACAAGGCTTTCTGTATTTCGTCGGCCGCAATGACGACATGATTAAATCTTCTGGCTATCGGATTAGCCCATCCGAACTGGAAGAAATTGCTACGACACATCCGTCAGTTCAACAAGTAGCGGCATTGGGAATAGCACACAGTCAATTAGGCCAAGCTATTCTATTAGTCATATCCTTAGCGGCAAACGCAACGATAACTAAGCCGGAATTAATGAAGTTTCTTAAGAAACAATTGCCCAACTATATGCATCCGCACTTTTTGGAAATTGCGGATTCGCTTCCTAGAAATCCGAATGGTAAAATCAATCGACCATTATTGCAGGAAAAATATCGTCAGTTAAGCAGTTAAGCAGTTAAGCGAAAATTAGCCGAGATTAGCGATTCCGGTGGCCGAAGAACATTAATAGCGATCTATCACAAAAAGAGCTCCCTTAAATATGAAACCAAAAGTCACTCATCCGCCAATGACACAGTTTATGTATGAGAATAATGAACTATTAGTCAACCAAGTGAAGCTCTCTAATCTAAAACTTCGTGCAGGCCAAACTCCTTTCTACGCCTACGATCGCAGTGTGATTTCCAACAAAATTGCTGACTTTCGCAGCGCGATGCCGTCGCAATTGAAGTTACACTACGCCATTAAAGCGAACCCTATGCCGGCATTGGTCGATTTTATCGCCCCTTTAGTGGACGGCTTGGATGTGGCGAGTGGCAACGAGCTGAATATAGCCCTTAATAGCGGAAAGCCTGCTGATCACGTTAGTTTTGCTGGTCCCGGAAAGCGCGAAGTCGAATTGGCTATGGCCATCGCCAGTGGCGTTACTATCAACATCGAATCTTTTACAGAACTAGAGAGGATTGAAGCTCTGTGTCAATCAATTGGATCCTCTGCCAAGGTAGCCATTAGAGTCAATCCCGATTTTGAATTGAAATCTTCGGGAATGAAAATGGGTGGAGGCTCTCAACAATTTGGGATCGATGCTGAGCTTGTTCCGGATGCACTCATGAAAATCCAAGAATTCAATTTGGAATACCAAGGATTGCATATATTTACCGGCTCTCAAAACCTCAATCAGGCTTCGATTCAACTCGCCCACGACAACCTTTTTCAGCTAGCCAGTAAGATCAGTCTCCATGCGCCACAACCGATCAAATCGTTGAATATTGGTGGCGGTTTGGGTATTCCCTATTTTCCAGGAGAAAATCCACTGCCCTTAGACTCTATCAGTGAATCACTAGCGAAGCATATTCAATCATTTCAAAAGCAATTTGGGGATATCGATATCGCTATGGAACTTGGTCGATATTTAGTCGGTGAAGCAGGCATCTATGTCGCTCAAGTGACTGATATAAAGGAGTCTCGTGGGGTTAGGTTTGCCGTTGTTGATGGCGGTTTACATCACCACCTTTCCGCATCTGGTAACTTTGGCCAAGTCATTAGAAAAAACTATCCTGTCGCCATTGGCAACAAAATGGGACTACCGACCAAACAAGCTCTGCAAATTGTCGGCCCGTTGTGTACACCGCTAGACATACTCGCCAATAAATACAATCTTCCCGAATGTGAGATAGGCGACCTAGTTGTGATTTATCAATCGGGGGCATATGGATATAGCGCTAGCCCTAGGGACTTTCTTGACCACCCACACCCGGTTCAAATGCTGGTTTAGGTAAATTTTCGCTGCTCTTTTGCTTAATCTAAACAATTTACTTAAAATGACTGCTTGGCCATAGAAAACCTATAATGAATAACAACTTGGATCTTTATGCCTTTTAATCAGCTGTATCACAAGATCGTATCTGTTCCACTCAAATTGCTGGTTTCCAGCAAAGTGATTCCAGAAGCGCCAGTGCAAGATTTAGACATCGATCTTTCGTCACCTATTTATTATGTGTTGCAACGCCGCTCAACCAGTAGCTTTGTTATGCTTAAACATAAAGCGAAGCAACTCAATTTACCTGAGCCTAAATTAATTCAGTCTAAACAGTCAGAGATTGAAAATGGTTCAGTATTTTTCTTACAGTCGAAAAGTTTTTTCGGAACGGGTGGCAAGCCAGTTAAGAAATACCAAGAATTTTTCAACACCTTACTAAAGAAACAACAAGACGATAGCAGTCAGAACCATCAATTAGTTCCTATTTCCATTTATTGGGGGCGAAATCCTGGAAAAGAAAACTCACTTCTTAGGTTAATTTTTACCGACACAGAAAGTGCTAATCCACTGCGCAAGTTTTTACTGTTTATTTTTCAGGGACGGAATACGTTTTTTAGAATAGCTAAACCTATCGACCTTCGACAAGTGGCGAATACGGGGGTTAGTGCCGACGTACAAGTAACAAAGTTAACGCGGACTTTACGAGTTCATTTTCATCGTTTGCGACAAGCTGCGATGGGACCGTTAATTACCAACAGAGCTCAAGTCATTACTAATATTTTGGTAAGTGATAATGTCAAAGGCGCGATTGATAAAGAAGCTAAGACTAAAGAAATTTCCGTCGCTAAGTCAGCAAAGTTAGCAGAAAAATATGCCAAAGAAATCGCCTCGGCTTATTCATACAAAGCCGTTAGATTTATGGAATCTACGCTAACTCATCTCTGGAATAAAATTTACGATGGTGTGGTTGTCCGCAACTCTGAAATGGTGCGAGATTTAGCTTCAACTCACGAAATAGTCTACGTTCCTTGTCATCGAAGTCATATCGATTATTTATTGCTTTCATATACTCTTTATCATGAAGGATTAGTCCCACCCCATATCGCCGCCGGAATCAATTTGAACTTTTGGCCAGCAGGCTCTCTGCTCAGACGTGGAGGAGCATTTTTCTTACGAAGAAGTTTTGGTGGAAACAAATTATATACTGCCGTTTTTAATGAATATATTTTCCAACTGATGGATCGAGGGATCCCTCTAGAATTCTTTCCCGAGGGTGGAAGAAGTCGAACGGGTAGGCTTTTGCCACCAAAAACTGGTTTACTCGCCATGACCGTTCAATCTTTACTGCGAGGCACTCGAAAACCAGTTGCTATCATACCGGTTTATATTGGCTATGAGCGCATGTTCGAAGGCAAAAGCTATCTAAGTGAGCTTCGCGGAGCAGAGAAGAAGAAAGAATCATTTGGGCAGCTTTTGGGGATTAGAAAAACCCTCAAACAAAATTTTGGTAAGGTTTATTTAAACTTCGCAGAGCCTATTTTTCTCAATAAATATCTCGATCACACTCAGCCCAACTGGCATGATTATCGTGGCCAAGTTGCAGCCAAGCCAAACTGGTTAACACCAAGGGTTTCAGCATTAGCAGAATTAGTAATGCAGAGAATTAATGCTGCTTCAACACTCAATTCAATCAGTATGGTTGCATTAGTTATTCTATCAACAGAACGCACCGCAATCGGTCACAAAGAGCTCGAACAACAATTGAATTTATTGTTAAATCTTCTCAAGGCGGCTCCCTATAGTAAAAATACCGGGCTTCCAGATGAAGATGGTGCTACTTTAATTGAGCAAGCGCGATCTTTAGGAACCATTTTTACAGTGGAAAACCCGATGGGAGATATTGTTACCACGGACGAACAAACAGCAATCTTACTAACTTACTATCGAAATAATATTTTGCATGTTTTTATTGCATACTCGTTAGTTGCCAGCTGTTTTGTTAATAATCAAGAAATGAATCGCAGTCAGCTAATCGAACGATGTTTGGCAATTTTCCCTTTCATAAAACAAGAACTATTTATCGAATGGGATCAACAGCAATTGCAAGACAATCTAAATAAAGCTATTGATTGTTTTATCCAAGAAAAGCTAATCTCTCAAATCAATGACCAGCTTATTCGTCCCAAAGAATCTGATGACTACTTTGAGCAATTAATGTTAATCGCTCAATTTGTGAGACCGACATTATTGCGTTATGGCATTTTGCTGACGCTGCTTTCTTCTCAAGCAGGGCACGGACGCACCAGTCGACAGGAACTAGAAAAACACAGCCAGTTAGTTGCCCAACGATTAGCAGCATTATACAGCCTTAACGCTCCTGAATCGTTTGATAAAAACTTGTTCAAAACGACCATTAGCGTACTTAAAAATGCAAAACTGATTAGTACAGCAGATGACAATTCTTTTGATATAGAGCCGAAAATGGCACTACTAAACAAGCAAATTTTAGATAACGTCAACGCATCTTCTAAACAAATTATGCAGAAAACTGCCAACTGGGCAAAGAAACATTGGGAATGATTATTTGGATAAAGTCTTTAATTTAGTGGCATTTCAAAACATGCTTTTAGACCACCTTCTGAGTGGTTTTCGAGAATAATAGTACCACCATGCATTTCAGCAATACGCTGCACAATAGCTAGCCCAAGACCAGAACCTTTTCCTCCGCGGGCTTTATCTCCACGAGCAAATGGTTGAAATAATCGAGCTTTATCTAAGTCAGGAATACCCTTACCGTGATCCCGAACGATGATTCTTAGGTGACCATCGTCGACTATTGAAGTAACCATTACTGGTGCTTTTCCGTAGCGAAAAGCATTTTCAATTAAGTTACTCACCAAGCGCTTCATTGCCATCGGCTTAAATGCAAATGATGGAACACTATTCAATTGAGTCTCGATACCGTCATGCTGTTTTCCCGCAGCTTCAGTTACCTGAACAATCAGTTCGTTTATATCGCCATGCTCCATTTTTTCTTCACTACCATAGCGAACATAGCCAATGAACTGGTCGATAATATCATCCATATCTTGGGTATCAGCAATAAGCCCTTGCTTGAGCTCTTCGTCTTGCTCAGACATAAATTCAACTGACAATCGAATTCGAGTAATTGGCGTTCTTAAATCATGAGAGATCCCAGCTAACAGTAATGTTCTATCCTCTTCTAACTGATGCACATCTGCCGCCATTTGATTAAACGCAGAAGTCACTGCTACCAGCTCTTGCGGACCGGTCTCTTTTAGTTTTCCAGGATAATCACCGCGACCTATCTCTCTTGCAGCAAAAGCTAGCCGTTTCAGCGGACGGTGTAATTGATGAACTACTAGCCAAGCCCCAGCTAAACTTAAGAAAAGTAGCATCCCTGAAAAAATAATCATCGATATCGGCATATCACTGTCATATTCACCGATTGGCATGCGGATCCAGTACTCAGGATGACTTGGCTCATTTACCCAGACGTAAACTCTATCGGATATTTCCACTTTAACAACTGTACCTTCACCTAAAAACTCTTTGGCGGCTTCTGTATAGGCATGGTGATCTTCAGAGATTTCTAAACCATCTGGTAAGGCACCACCAGTTAACCAGAATAACTCTAGCTCTGTGGTCTCAGTGAAACCTACAGATAGATTCTTAGGGATATCGGTTTCCGAGCCTATGTATTGAAGCTTGATTTGATTTGTCACCAAATACATGATGGTTCGATCTTTCGCTTCGACCACGTAGTGCTCAATGGTGAGATAGGAAATAAGATGGCTAATGATCAACAGACTTGCGATCATTAGGGAGTTTCGGCCAAAAAAACTTCTCGGTAGAATACTGATGTTAAGCTCTCTTTATAACGGTATTTTACATGCTCGATTTTAATTTGCGTATGAGCTATTTAGCTAAAGATAATACCTTCTTTACAAACGAGGGTAAAATAGAACCCGATAATTCAACTTTTATTGTGTAACAGATTCTTCAAAAAGTAACTCTGGCCCTACTTCAACTCGGTTAAGTTATAAAAACTAATGTGTTACATTGAAAGAAGTGTTAATTCTTTCACGAGTGTTGATTTGTCGGACGATGCAATAGAACTGCTTTCCATAATGCCATATCGACGAGCTTCAGGTCCGACTATAAAAATTCTTGCCGAATGGTCAACAGTATAAAATTCGCCCTCTTCCTTATTAAGAGAATACACTCCACCAAGCGCTTTAACCGTTTTATCTAATTGAGTTTTATCACCGCTCACCCCAATAAAATCTTCATGAAAATAGTCTAAATAGTTTTTTAGGTGATCAGGGGTATCTCTCTCTGGGTCAACAGATAATAGGATAAACTGGAATTTCTGTTGCGTTTTAACATCTAGCGAATTATACAATTGAGTCATTTGGTTTAGAGTATTAGGACATACGTCTGGACAATTAGTGTAGCCGATAAAAATTAGATTCCAACGTTCAAGAAAATTCTCATTCGTGAAAGAATGATTATCTTGGTTTACAAATTGAAATGCCGGTAGACGATTTTTTTTCGGGTATATTAATAGCGTTTCAAATCGATTATCTATTCTATTGCCATTTTCTTGATCCGCTACAGCAGAATTAGCCTGTTTTTCTGAAGGATTCAAATATTGATTCAACAACAATCCTGCGACTGCAGCAATTGCAATCAATATATAAGGTAGTAATTTATTCATGGTAACAAACCACTCTAGTACTTGAAATAATGATCAACTAACAGCGCTACAAACATCAGCAACAAATAATTAACGGAGTACTTAAAAGTATCCATAGCAATTTTTCGTTGTTTGGATATTTTTAATCGAATCGCATAGATTAAAAATATGAGCCCCAAAATACTCGAAGAAACAAGATAGATGAGCCCCGACATATGGGTTAAGTAAGGCAATAGCCCCGCAAAAATTAACAAAATGGTATATAAAATAATGCTGGTTTTGGTGAAGTCGATGCCGTGGGTGACGGGTAACATTGGGATATCCGCTTTTGCGTATTCATCTCTTCTAAAAATCGCCAGAGCCCAAAAATGAGGGGGTGTCCAAACAAACACGATTAATACTAATAACAGCGCATGTGGATGAATATCGCCGCCATAGCCGTCGACAGCTGTCCAACCTAATAGAGGAGGAATGGCGCCGCTCAATCCGCCTATTACGATATTTTGAGGGGTCGCTCGCTTTAAGTACATTGTATAGACAAATGCGTAACCCACTAGACCAAAAAACGTTAATAAGGCAGTTAATGGGTTGATATAAAAGTACAGCATAACTAGAGACGATATCGATAATATCGCGGCGAATACTATAGCTTGTTTGTCGCCAATTTTACCGCTCGCCACCGGACGTTTTAATGTTCTTGCCATTATTGCATCGATCTTTTGGTCAACAACATGGTTAACGACAGCGGCGCCACCGGAAGCGAATCCAATTCCAATCGTTGCAACCACTAAAATATCCCAAGGTACCATTCCTGGTGTTGCCATAAACATACCAACGATGGCAGTTATTAGAATTAGTAGTACTACTTTGGGTTTAGTTAATTCTAAGTAGTCTTTCCAAGTAGGTTTAACACCGACCAAATTCGCTTTTTCTGAGACTGGTTGACTATTTTCCGACATTATTCAACGCCCTCTTTTTGTAAAGATGGCGATTCTTCACTTGGTAATCTGTTACGGCTATATAACAATGTCATTAATATTCCCATGACCAACAATAAAATTGCGCCAACGCCATTGTGCGCAACCGCATTATAAAGTGGTAATTGAAAAACAATATTAAACACGCCCAGTGTTACTTGAACGAATAATAAACCAGCAATAACCAAACCGAATTTTCTCAATAGGGACGAGTCTGCTTGAGAAATTAGCTTGTAACTAAATAGAGCTAAAACTAAAGTCGCGATTATCGCACCAATACGATGACTCGCATGAATTGCAATACGCGCTTCTGATTCAAGAATACCAAATTCATAATTCTCTGCTTGTTGGGCAAAAGGATTAAATCCGGTTGCAAAGTCACTATGCTTAAGCCACTCCCCCTGACATATAGGCAGTTCATAGCAGACTGTTGCTGCATAGTTGGCTGACGTCCAACCTCCTAACATGATTTGAATGACTAAAATCACCAAAGCCAACACTGCCAATTTTTTATATCGAAGGGCTAATGATGAGGCTATTGGCGACACAAATTGGTTGTGATACCTAGCGGATAACATGGCTAACAATGTTAAAGTTGCAAACCCTCCCATTAAATGAGCCATGACGATAACGGGGTGCAATTTCATTGTCACAGTCCACATCCCTAATGCGGCTTGAAAAATAACCAGTGCTAAAAGGCCAAACGAGTGACCTCTAATCGGTCTATTCTGTTGTTTAAGGCTTAACAAAGCTAACCCCAAAACAAATAAACCAAGTGTTCCGGCAAAGTAACGATGAACCATTTCCGGCCAAGCTTTATCAAATTCATATGGCCTTTCTGGGAATGCTTGGTTGGCTACTTCAATATCAGCTTGTTGCGTGGGTATGTGCTTAAACCCATAACATCCAGGCCAGTCAGGGCACCCTAAACCAGCGTGAGAAAGACGAGTAAAAGCACCTAGCAGCACTACTACTAAAGCAAAAGCTGTTGCCGCGATGGCGAGTTTTTTGATCGCTGTTTGACTCATGTAAAACGTTTTAACCTACATCTAAATTCAAAGGAAATACTAACCAAGTCGCGAGTACTTGAATAAATGAAGAATATCTTTACGCAATTTTCGACTCATTAATGGCGCATCTTTTTCCTCTTTGACCAATGGGTAACGCATAAAGATGTTACCAAGTGGGTCGACTAAATAAATAAAATTTGACTCCAATTCAAGTGACTTTCCACTGTGCGTTTGCTCTCTCGGAGTAACTCCTATTGAATTAAACTGACTGGTTGCCTTTGGAAAGCTTCCGATATCTACTTGATTGTCTTGCGGCACTACCACCAATTGATTGATACGACTGGCTTCCTTACCTAACCCTAAATAAGTTTGATTAACCGTGTGAAGGTTTATGTTGGCGCATGCTTGGTCACAACGACTAGTGTCAAGAGGTATGATCCACCAATAAAGCGTCTCAAACTCTTTACCGGAAATTAGTTGTGAATCATCCTTAACAAAATCATAGTCCTCAATATCTGTCAGGTTTTCTTGACCAATCAGTTCTCCCTGAGCACCAGAAGCTCCAGAAAACCAATTCCCAAAGTATGCAGCATACGCCAATGCAACCGGCGTAATAAACATCACAAATAATAGAATCAGCGTCTTACGATTCTTAGCTACATTTTGATTGTGTGACTGATTTTTGTTTTCATCAAAATCCACAATGAATACCTCTATTTTAAAACTGGGTTAGATTTTTAAAACCTAAACAAAACTCTGTTAGTTGAATTACTCTGGAATTCGTTTAACTAACACGAACAAACTGACTATTAAAAACGCCAGTGACAACGCAAACCATTGAAACGCATATCCTAGATGCTTCTCTGGAGCCATGCTGACCCATGCCCAATCAACTTCTAAGGCGTGGGTATCTTGCTTATCAATACGTAAAACGTAGGGTTCTATATCAGCGGACAGCAACTTTTCTAGCCCTTGCAAAACACTAGAATCAAGAACCGGAATTCTAATAGTATTGCCATACTCTTCAATTTCAGCATCCCCTGATAAGACTTGTGAATTAATTGGGTAAAACCTTGCATTTAGTTGCCAATAATTCGCTGGCAAATCTACTTTGGGAACTTCACTTCGATTGGCCAGTCCTTCAAGCCAACCTCGATTCACCAGAATGTATTTGTTACTTTCAACTTCGTGAACTAAGTTAAGAACGTGATAGCCTAAGTTTCCATTTTGGATTTTATTTTCGACCAAAATACTTTTTCTGGAAGCCAACTCAACCTCTACTTCAACCTTTGAAAAATCTCTAATCTCAGCTTCGCTTATCGAGCCTAGATTTTTAACCACACTATTTTCATTTTCAGCTAATAGTTCTAGTCGTTGCTGTTTTTCTTGAGCTCTAGAAAGTTGCCAATAACCCAACTCATTTAATCCGGTCTGAACTAGTAAGAAAACGATTAGAAACCAATAATTTATCGTTAATTGATACTGTCCGATTTTATATTGGACTGAATGTCGCAATCTTAATATTCCGCTAGTAAATAGACCTCAGGGCGCGTATTCTATCATTATTACAATGTATCAACCTAGGGAAACACACATTAATGATTGTAAAAATAGTAATAATTTTGATGATGCTTGCGATCTTATTTAGCCTCTTTCGAGCACTTTATTTTTTAGCAACGAGCGATAAGGATTCTAAAAAAACAGTGACTAACTTAAGTTGGCGGATTGGGCTATCTATCGGATTATTTGTGTTGATAATCGTAGCAATGATGATGGGATGGATTGAGCCCCATGGTTTGCCAATTGTTGAACCAGAGTAAACCTTTATAAAACAATTACTTCTCAATCAATTACTTTGCTTGAGGCATAAAAAAACCGAAGCTAGCTTCGGTTTTTTTTAGGTCTATCAAAATCTAAATCAGATAAACGAATATAAATAGGAATAACCAAACAACATCAACAAAGTGCCAATACCAAGCGCCTGCTTCATAAGCAAAATGATGTTTCGCGGTGAAATGTCCCTTCGCACAACGAATTGATAATACGATTAGGAATATAGTACCGATGGTAACGTGAAATCCATGGAAGCCAGTCAACATAAAGAATGTTGATCCGTAGATCCCACTACCTAAAGTCAATCCTAGGTCATTATATGCATGATAATACTCGTACACCTGCAGGCATAAGAAGATAATCCCTAACAATGCTGTAATCGATGTATAATTTAACAAAGCATTACGGTTGTTATTAAGCAATGCATGATGTGCAATGGTTAAAGTCCAAGAACTGGTTAATAGAATTGCTGTATTAATTGCTGGTAACCCCATCGCTCCCATTGCTTGTGTTGTTGTACCATCCGGAGTAGTGGTCAAGGGCCATTCTGGAATAAAGTTAGGCCATAACAAAGCATGAGTCATCACGTTATTACCTTCTCCACCTAACCAAGGAATGATTAGCTGTCTAACGTAGAGTAGTGCGCCAAAAAATGCCGCAAAGAACATTACCTCAGACATAATGAACCAAAGCATGCCTTGTTTGAAAGAGCGATCCATTTGGGCGCTGTACAAACCACCCATGGATTCTTTAATCACATCTTTCCACCAACCGAATACCATGTATATCATCACTGCCATTGCAGCCATAAATACAAAACCGCCCCAACTTTGGTCTCCAGTGTCTACGACTTCAGTAGATTGATGGATAAAATTAGCCCCGCCCCAAGCGATAAAAAATAAAGCTACCGCACCAATAATAGGCCAGGCACTTTGTTCGGGCACATAATAATTTTCGTACTTTTCTTCTGTTTCAGTGCTCATTAATTAATCTCCATTTCAGCGAGATGATCGCTTTATTTGGTTGCACCTTTTGCAGCATTAACTGCATCAGTGACATTAAATAATTGGTATGACAATGTTAAACGCGTGATATCTTCAGGTAAATCGGCGTCAATATAAAACTTCATTGGCATTTCTACTTCCTCGCCAGCCATTAGCTTTTGCTGATCGAAGCAGAAACACTCTGTTTTATTGAGATATAAGGCCGCTTCTCCAGGTGAGACACTAGGAACTGATTGGCCAATAATTTCAGATTTAGAAGGGTTTTTTGCATAAAAGATCACTTCATTAAGCTCTCCAGGATGCACTTCCATCGATTTAACTTTTGAGCCAAATGCCCAAGGCATTCCGCGATTTATGTTTGTCAAAAATTCAATTGTTACAACACGCTTTTTATCAATTTCGACGTTTTGATAGAGCGCTTGTCCGCGAGTCTTACCGTTGATTCCGGTGATATCACAAAACACGTTGTATAAAGGAATAAGAGCAAATGCAAACAGAAACATACCACCAATGATTGCCATCAATCGCAATATCAGTTTTTTGTTTTGTTGTTGCATCTGCTCGTTCATTTTCTTATTCCGATCTAGTCAACTTTAGGTGGAGTGCTAAAAGTATGGTACGGAGCTGGTGATGGTAAAGCATCCCATTCCAAACCACTAGCGCCTTCCCACTGCTTGTCTTCAGCTTTCTTACCATTCTTAAGTGTTAGTAGAACGATAACCAAAAAGTAGATTTGAGTTAGGCCTAAACCAAATGCCCCAATACTTGCCCACATGTTAAAGTCTGCGAACATCATGTTGTAGTCAGGAATACGACGAGGCATACCTGCTAAACCACTGAAATGCATTGGGAAGAAAGTTAAGTTAACAAATATCATTGAAAGCCAGAAATGAATTTTACCAGCTGTCTCGTTGTACATTTTACCGGCCCATTTAGGTAACCAGTAGTAAACTGCAGCAGTTGTTCCAAAAATCGCTCCCGGGAACAATACATAATGGAAATGAGCAACAACAAAATAAGTGTCATGATATTGGAAATCTACCGGAGCCATCGCTAGCATTACTCCAGAGAACCCACCAATAGTAAATAGGATTACGAATGCTATTGAAAACAGCATTGGTGTTTCAAAAGTCAGTGACCCTTGCCACATAGTTGCAACCCAGTTGAACACTTTTACACCGGTCGGTACCGCAATCAACATAGTCGCAATCATGAAGAAAAGCTCTCCAGCGACAGGCATGCCAACCGCAAACATGTGATGAGCCCAAACAATGAATGACAACAATGCGATTGATGCAGTTGCATAAACCATTGAAGAGTAACCGAACAATTTCTTACGCGAGAATGTTGGAATAATTTCCGAAACTACCCCAAACGCAGGAAGTATCATGATGTAAACCTCTGGATGACCGAAGAACCAGAATATATGCTGGAACATCACTGGGTCACCACCACCAGCCGCATCAAAGAAAGCCGTTCCGAAGTGACGGTCAGTCAGCATCATAGTAACAGTACCGGCTAATACCGGCATTACCATAATTAGCAAGAAAGCAGTGATTAACCAAGTCCAAACAAACAAAGGCATTTTCATCAACGTCATACCAGGGGCACGCATGTTGAATACCGTAACAATAACGTTAATCGCTCCCATGATTGACGAAATACCCATCATGTGAACACCTAAGATAAAGAAGTCAGTACTTGGTGGACCAAAAGTCGTTGAAAGTGGCGCGTAGAATGTCCAACCGAAGTTAGGTGCACCGCCTTCCATAAATAACGAAGAAAGTAACAAGAAGAAAGCGAAAGGAAGAATCCAGAAGCTCCAGTTGTTCATTCTAGGCAATGCCATATCTGGAGCACCAATCATCATTGGTATTAACCAGTTAGCTAAACCAACCATACTCGGCATTACCGCACCGAAGACCATGATCAGACCATGCATTGTCGTCATTTGATTGAAGAAATTTGGTTCTACAAATTGTAGACCCGGTTGGTAAAGCTCGGCACGGATAACCATTGCCATTGCTCCACCAATTAAAAACATTACAAAAGAGAACCACAAGTACATTGAACCAATGTCTTTGTGATTTGTTGTGTATAACCAGCGAGTAAAGCCGGTTGGATGATGATCGCCCATTTTGATCGTCCCCTATTAGTTACCGGCTTTAAAAGCCTGAATGTCAGCAGGTTGAACTTTATCGCCGGTATTGTTTTCCCAAGCGTTTCGTTCGTATGTAATGACAGCTGCAAGCTCTGCATCTGTTAGTTGCGGACCATAAGCTGCCATACCCGTGCCAGACTTACCATTCACAACGATATCGATATGCGCTTCAACAGGCCCTAAAGCAATTGGACTGTCTTTTAGTGCAGGGAATGCCGGTGGAAGACCTAGACCATTGGCTTGATGACACATTCCACACTTGGCGTCATAAACTTCTTTACCTAGAGTCATTAATTTTTCCATGTCCCAGCTTTGCGCTGCCGCTTCAGCAGCCGCTTTTTCAGCAGCAATGCGTTCTTCATCTTTTTGCGCTAACCAAGCTTTAAAGTCCGCTTTGCTTAAGACCTTTACTACTACTGGCATGAACCCATGATCTTTTCCGCACAACTCTGTACATTGACCGCGGAATGTTTTTCCAGCGTGCTCTGCAGGGATAGAAGTCCAAGTTTCATTGATAAAACCAGGAATAGCGTCTTTTTTAACGGCTAAATCAGGAACCCACCATGAGTGAATAACATCTGATGCGGTTACCAAAAATCTAACTTTCGTATCAGCAGGGATAATTAAGGCGTTATCTACTTCTAATAAGTAGTTTTCGTCCTTTTCAGTGAGAGAGCGATCTAGATTACTGAAGAAATCTACATCATGTTCTAGATATTTATAATGCCATTTCCATTGAGAGCCCGTTACTTGAATACTCATTTCGGGGTTGGATGCATCTTCCATCTTTATTAGCAATTTAACTGCAGGGATGGTCAAGTAGATAAGAATAAGAATCGGAATTATCGTCCAGATCATCTCCACTAGAGTGCTATGAGAAAATTTAGCAGGTGTTGGATGCTTAGATTTTCTATGAAAAATGAATGAATATATCATCGCTCCGAAAACGACAACTGAAATAGCAACCATTACCCACACCACCATCATATGAAGGTTAAATGCTTCGTTACTAGTTTCAGTCACTCCGGGGCGCATATTCAAATCAGATGCGGCCTGTACGACACCGTTAAACACAAAGGTTAACAATGAAGCTATGCCGGCAATCAACTTTCGTCGAATGGCCATTGAGGGATCTCCACTTTTTATTGTTAAGACGACAAAGCCGCCTTTTAGATTGAATTATTAGAAATAAGGAATTTAGGGTGCTTTTCGGTCATACAAGGGGAAAATCTTCAACTGACACCCATACCCCTCCTTATTGTGGAGGAATTATAAGGGACGCTAGGTAGGAATCAAGCAAAATAATCACCAATTGCAAAGTGGCAAATCGTCACAGAATTGATTTAGAGCAATAAATGACTCAATTTTTCCTACTTAAACGAGGGTCTTTAATGCGAAAGAACCTTAATTTGCTCTTCAATTGGGTAATCAGGATAGATCTTTTTAAACTCATTCAGCTCACTCTTAGCTGTTTGAGTATCTCCACTTCTTAACAAAACAATAATTTCTCGAGCCCATGCCTCTTTTTCAGGAAATTCGGCCTTTTTTAGTTGATTACCGGTATAAATACCTTGGTCAATCAGCTGTCTTTGTTGTTCATTAGAAGAGCCAATCTCTATCGCCGAAGAACCTGATTCAGTGACTACTCTTTCAGGGAGTTGCTCTGGAGATTGTAAAGTAGGCAATTCTCGCTTCTGCCTGATTTGGGGAGCGCTTAAACTTTCAGTTGAGACCTCAGAAAATTCAATACTAATTATCGTTGATGCCGACTCATCGGCATGAAATTCTTCTCTATTGGGCAAAAGTAAAGTGTTATAAGCCAAAACAGTAAAAACGAACCCTGAGGCTATATAAAGCGGTAGAGAAAGTTTTCGCCAAACAGTAAAACGGTATTCAGAAGTATTCCGTGGAAGCTGCGACTCACGATATGCCGCAGCTAATATTTGTTTGTCAACGCTCGGGTCAATTTCGGCACTTTCGGATTCTCTTAGAACTTTTTCTATTGTTTGCAACTCATCTAACAACTGCTTGTTGAGTTCATCACTTTCTTGTTGTCGAATGCGGTTAGTCATATTTGTCTCGCTCCCAAAGAGTCGCTGAGTAACTCTTTAAGTTTGTTAGTTGCATATCTTAGTCGGCTTTTTACCGTTTCCTTGCCGCATCCCATGATTTGAGAGATGTCTTCTAGGGATAAACCGTTATCCAATTTGAGTAATAAAGTATTTCTTTGCTCGAAAGGCAAAGATGCAATTTGCTTCCTTAGCTCTCTATTAACAATTTTTTGTTCCTCGGAAAGCCCGGATTGCGAAACCTTGTCCGCATCATTTGGTAAAAAGTCTTCTTCAAATTCACAATCGAAGTGCCTTTTTTTCTCTTTACGATAAACATCAATTACATGATTTGTTGCGATGCGGTAAAGATAAGTTGTAAATAGAGCCTTTGGTTGATATTTCGTTCTATTTTTGATTACTTTCATCCAGATTTCTTGAAAGCATTCTTCAGCCACAGCTCGGCTGGTAAATTGTCTTAAGCAATACCTCAACAAGCTATCTTTATGTCGCACATAGAGCACCTCAAAGGCATCCATATCTCCTTTCGAGTATTTAAGAATCAGTTGCTCATCACTAGTCTTATTTTTCATGGAACTAGTGAACTTTAAATTCTCGTTTTTTGCAACAACTACATTGGGTTTATTGATGATACTTACAGACAAACTCATCTCTCTTAAAGCAACTTAAATCCGAATTG
Organism: Kangiellaceae bacterium; assembly: GCA_039969155.1. Lineage (GTDB taxonomy): Bacteria > Pseudomonadota > Gammaproteobacteria > Enterobacterales > Kangiellaceae. The sequence continues at coordinate 35,704 of JBDVOJ010000105.1, read as the reverse complement.
CTGTTGTCCTTATACCTAGTATTAGCTATTTATTTAAACAAACCTTAAAGACCAGCAGACTTTCTATCTAGTTAAACGGGAGAATTTGATGAAGGGGGTTAAACTTATCTAAAGATACCGACACTCAATATTTAACAAAATATGCCATACTATTCTATGTCAGCATCAGATATTGCTATTTCAGACCAACCTAGTATCTGGCGAAATAGAACCAGTTGTTACTAAAAGGATATGACAAAAATGAAAACGTTCTATCTAGTCAAACAAACTTTTACCTTCATCATTTTAGCTTCAGCTCTTACAGCAACGGCAGAACAATCCGATGTAGAATCAGTCGACCCAAGCGCCGAGACACTCCCAGAGCAATCAGCAAAGATCCGATTCATTGCAGCTCCTAAGAAACTAGCTTTGAATATCGACAATAAAAGTATCTCTTGGATTAACGTGCTTAACGAACAACATTTAGTCTTCAAACGAAGCTTCAAAAGCAGAATTTATCGGGGAAATGTAATTTTGTTCCATGCACCGGGTGAAAATCCATTACATAATCGTCTAATTAATCCACTTTCTAGTCAAATGTCTGATTTAGGTTGGAATACATTTAGTTCAAATATTGGTTTTCCAGACTTTCAAAGAAAAATAAAAACAGTCGAGACAATTGAGCAAAACCAATCAAGCCAACAGGATTCTGAACAACAAGCTTTATCAGAACAAAAAGCGACTGGTAATGAGGAACCTGTTAACCCACAAGAATCTGACAAGCCAGAACCCGAACCAGAATCTGCAATAAATAAAACAGAGGGTTTCTTTAAGACTGACAGCAGTTTTCAAGAGTATTTTTCTTTGATTTGTCAGGAGACACTAAAACTAGTCAAAATTACTGAAGAACCGACAATAATTTTAGCAGACGGGGAGGCAGCCTACTGGATGTTAGATTGTTTAAAACAAATGTCTCCAAATACACCCATTGTGATCATTGAGCCATCAGTACCTTTTTTCGCATACCAAAAACTAGACTCAACTCTTGAATCTATCGACAACCCAATTTTTACTCTTGCCACCGAAAATAATGATGACTATTTTGTCGAGTTAATTAAGCAACAAAAATTGAGGTCAACCAAACGGCGATTCAATCAATCAGCATTAATAAATTCCAAAATTAATATCGAAAATACCACTATTGCAAAATTAATCACTGGATGGGTTAAGAATATTAACTCTGAATCACAATAAAAAACTTTAATTTTGCGATTTGGCGAGATTACAAATATTTTTGCACTGTAAATTCACTTCTTTTTTAGCGTTTTAAACCTAAATCAACTTCGAAATCCTCGATTAACAGGCTAAAAGTACGAAAAACAAAAAATAACTGCATTTTTTAGCTAATTTATTTAATTTTTTTTTGTATTTTTTTCAATCTAGTTATACACTTCGAACTGAACTAACTACATTCAAAATAAGTGGAGATAATCATGGCCAAAGGCGGCGTAAAAAAGAAAGTAACTAAGGTAGCAGCTAAGAAAGCAGCTCCTAAGAAAAAAGTAGCAGCTAAGAAAGCAGCTCCTAAGAAAAAAGTAGCGGCTAAGAAAGCAGCTCCTAAGAAAAAAGTAGCGGCTAAGAAAGCAGCTCCTAAGAAAAAAGCAGCAGCTAAGAAAGCAGCTCCAGCTAAAACAGCAATGGGTGTAGATAAGGCGATTGCAGCGGCAACTAAAGCTAGCGACAAAGCTTCAGCAGCAGCTAAAAAAGCAGATGCATCTTTAAAAGGGCTAGTTTCTAAAGTTGCAGCAGCAACTAAAGCAGTAGCAGCTAAAAAATCTGTTGCAGCTAAAAAGAAAACAGCAGCAGCTAAGAAGGCCGTTAAGTCTGCAATGTCAGCTAAAGCTAAAGCAGCAGCTAGAGCTAAAGATCAAAAAGCTAAAGTTAAAGCAGCTAACGATGCAGTGAAAGCAGCAAGCGCTTCACTAAAAGCTATCCAAGGTGTTAAAGCTAAAATGGCTTCAGCAGCGAAGAAAGACGCAGCAGCAGTTGCACGTTTACAAGCTAAGCAAGCTAAAGCAGCAGCTAAGCTTGAAGCTAAGCTTCTAGCAGCGGCCGCAAAGCCAAAGAAAGCTAAGAAAAAAGCTAAGAAAAAAGCACCTGCTAAGAAAGCAGCTGCTAAATAATTAGCTCTATCTTATAGAGAATAAAAAAGGAGGCTTTTGCCTCCTTTTTTTATTGAATTCACATTCTCATTTAGATACCGAACCATCAACTCTCGGGCTTTAGCACTCGCTCCAATAATCGGTTGATTTCAAGTTTAGCGTCTCTAGCACCATAAACATCCTGTTGGAAAACCGTTTGACCATTGGTTAGACTTCTTACGTAAATGGAGCGGTCCTTAACCAAGTGAGCTCCGTCGGCATATAGCTTCATTGCTAGCATTCTCTCGTCATGCCTTCGTGTATCTACAGCATTAACACACTTGATGATTCTTTTGTCTCTTACCAATCTTGAAGTTCTTGCCACCGCTTTTAGGTCCAACATACTTGCTCGCATTGGTAAAACAATCGTTTCCTCTACCGGCACCTTCTCAAGAGAGGGAGAATAGTCACAAACTAATATGTCTACATTTGGCATAACTTGAGGCATATCTTTTACCACTGTAAAAGGAAGTTTATTTTCCGAGAAGACATCCACCGAAGACTGCTGCGGATCTAAATCGCACAAAATAACCTTAAGTCCCGAATAATAAGCGGCGGCTGCAAAGTTGAGAGCTAGTGTTGTTTTACCCACACCGCCCTTCGGTGACCAAAATGCGATACGCCTCATATTGATGCCTTCATAGTATTTTCCGGTTTAGCTTTGATACTTTATTTGTATCAAATGGCTATTCGATTTGTGAGAAGGGACTCCAAGAGATAAAAGGCTATTCTCTAACAATGGAAACTCTTCTCTTCTTAAGTAAAATTCTAGACCATTTTCAGGTTTTAGATAACAACCATTAGTAGAATGATCGATTAATACAAATTTTCCTCGATTATAACTAATATGGCAATGCTCCCTAGAAATCTGAGTGTCGTCTAGAACAAGCTGACAAGTCGAAAGATTTCTGCCGATCATATAGGGTGTCATTTTTGGATCTATCACGATCTCTTGATTAGCATACTCTAAAGTCAGTATTTGCTTGGTCACTTCTTCCAAAACGACATCAGTTGATAAAAATCGCGTTTCATTATGCAAGTCTGTCTCGTCTTGCCAATAATATCGAAATATCGGAGAGCTCTCTTTTGCCCCCTTAAGCTTAACCCAATCAAACTCCCTTGCTTTAGATTTTTGCTCGACAGTCAATTCGGCCAGCATAGCTTCGGAAAAAAGAATTTGGCTCCCTTTGGCTAACTTAGTTAAATAGGCGGCATCGTTAACCGTTTCCCCAAACAAATCCCCCTTTTCTAGAAGGACGTCACCGTAGGCGATACCGATACTTACCATTAAATGATGTTGAGTATAGCTTTCCGAAAAACTCTCTTGAATGGCAACCGCAGTCTCGATACTGTTCTGCCCAGATAAGAAACTGACCATCACCTCATCGCCTATTGTTTTTACAACACGACCTTTGTGCTTTACAGTTAAGAGTTGAATTTCATTTAACAGATGGCCAATAATCGCTTTGGCGTTACTATTTCCTTTAGTCTTGTACAATGCTGAACTTCCCGAGATATCAGCAAATAATACAGCTCTTTGTTTTTCCTTTTTCAGCATTTTGTTTCCAAAACAATTTAAAACAAATTTTTAGTCAACAAACTTTAACTCACTGTTTATCTTCGCTCTTCAATACAGACGAGTTAATCGAGCTTACACAGTACTAAGATAGTACAGTAGTATCGACCACAATAGTATCAGCTATTTAATAATCTTTTGAGCGATAAAGCTATTAACCGGTCTTCCGTCAGTCAACAGCTCAACTTCATCACGAATCACTTGGAAGTCGGGAAATGTTTTCGCTAACTCATCTTGTTTTAACAAAAAGCGAGGATTCTTTGGACTACCAAACTGTTCACAGCCCTGCATAAAAGTTTGATAAATGATATAACCTGAGTCGTTGAGTAATTCAGCTAACAAAGGAAGCAAAGGACGGTGCAAGTATCTTACTACCACAATTAGATCAAAAGACTGCCCCAGCTCTAAAAGTTCGTGCACATTCCTCTCTAAATCCAACTGAAGACAGCTGACTTTAAGATTTGCCCTTGCAGCGGAGCCTTTTACGCGCAACAGTGCATGTTCGCTTGAATCGACCGAAGTCATTTGCCACCCATTTAGGGCGAGGTAAATACTATCTCGCCCGGCACCACAAGCCAGATCCAGCCCTTTCATCGAATCGCCTCGAGAAACCACACGATCACAAAAATATTGCACTACGCTGGCAGGTTTCCAGAAACGTTTAGATTCAGTACCACTTGTTAGCTTAGAAGGAGGAAATGATTCGCATAACAGTTGTGGCGTTGCGACCAGCGAAGCGCAGATCGAATAACCTTTGGATTCTAATAAATCAGTTGCAATTTCGACCTGACTCGACTCACCGATTAGGTTTATTGGTGTGCTTTTTTCGGGTAATTCATGTGTTCGTTCTTGTAACTCCTCAACTGGAATGTTGGCAGAGTTAATTAGATGTCGTTGAATGTAGTTATCAGCCGATCTTAGGTCGATTACCGGAAACTCAAAATGAATCAACGGTAGCATTTTACTTACTAATCATTGATTGTCTTAGCTGATGCCACTCTTGATCGGCAATATCACCATTTTCGTCAATCTTTGGCGATCTAATATCATGCTTTTCACAAAAGCGCTTAACTTCGGGGTGCAACCATTCAAATCGAAGCCGTTCGCAGAGTTCATCTGACAGTTGACGCGAATCGTACATACCGGCCTGCTCTCTTTGGCGTTGGGCTTCGTATAGAATAATTGCAGTAGCAACCGAAACATTCAATGATTGAACCATCCCGAGCATCGGTATGAGAACATGCTCATCAGCAAGTTCGGCTGCTTCTGGGCTTACTCCAAATTTTTCTGAGCCGACCAATACGACTGTCGGTTTGGTATAGTCAATACTGCGAAAGTCGACCGCTTTATCTGAAAAATGGGCCGCCAAAACTTGCTTACCCTCAGCTTTTAACGGTTCGATACCGCTGGCTAAATCCGGATGAGTATGAGTGGTTACCCAGCGATTACTTCCCATGGCAGTTCCATGGCATTCACGAATTACACTTTCAGGATAAACCGCATGGACTTCGCCAATTCCAATAGCATCGCAAGTTCTTACAATTGCTGCTAGGTTATGAGGCTTATGAACTTCATCCATAAACACGGTAATGTCTTTTTGACGCCGGTTTAAAAGCTCAATAATTTTATCATTTCGTGGATTATTCAAACGCTTGCTTCTATATATCATTGCGGTTCATTAGATTATCAATGACCCGCGAACAGGTTAATCTAGACTGATAATGGCATCCATTTCAACTTGAGCACCTTTTGGCAACTCTTTGACTCCAACCGCTGCTCTTGCTGGGTAAGGCTGTTCAAAGTATTCAGCCATAATTTCATTAACCAGAGGAAAACAAGATAAATCAGTTAGGAAAATGTTTAACTTGGCGATCTGATTTAAATTACCTCCTGACGCTTTTGCAACAGCCGATAGATTCTTAAATACCTGATGAATTTGTGGTTTTATTTCATCAGACACGAACTCCATAGTCGTTGGGTCGAGTGGGATTTGGCCTGAAACATAAACGGTATTACCAGTTTTAACGGCTTGAGAGTAAGTTCCGATAGCCGCGGGTGCATCATCGGTATGAACTATGATTTTGCTCATGCTATTTTCCTTCTTAATTAACGCGCTAAACTATTCACGCCTATTTGCTATTTTTGATATGTTTGGTTTTTACGACTTAGCGCTTTCTGGAAACTTTGATTACAAAGTCAAATAACCGAATTTTTCTGATCAGATTGGCTAACTGTAACCGCCCTTTTAAGTCGAGTGCAAAGCTTAATAAGTTAGTTGAACCGTCCATTGCATCTATCGCGACATTGACAATGTTGACCCCTTCGTCGGCTATTAAATTTGTGACTTTCGCTAGCACGCCGTGACGATTCATCACTTCAACTTTTAGCTCAACTCGAAATAAACCTTCAACATTCTTTTCCCATTGAACTGGAACATATTTATCGAGCTTAGTGGAATGATCCGCAATGTTTCTACAATCTTGTCGATGCAAGATAAAGCCGCCGCCACTACTAATGGTACCGACAATCGAGTCACCAGGAATTGGATGACAACACTTGGCATATTCAATCATCATTCCTTCCGTACCTTTTATCGCTAATGGCCGGTTACTATCATGATGTTTTTTAATTTCAGCTTCCGAGTCAGGTGATAGACGATGTGCAATAATGACACTTGCGGTCTGCCCCAAACCAATTTCGGCTAAGATATCATCGAAGCTTTCTTTATTGGTTTCTTGGGTTACTCGTTCTAATATTTCTTTATCAATTGAATCTATCGACTGATTACCCAAAGATTTTTCTAGTAAACGACGTCCGAGGTTTATGGCATCATCTCTTCTTAGGTTTTTAATAAAGTGTCGAATATTGGTTCTGGCTTTACTGGTGGCAACAAAGCTCAACCAACCCGGATTTGGTTTCGCGCCTGGCGCAGTAATTATCTCTACAGTTTGGCCGTTTAGTAACGGCCGAGAAAGTGACACAATGGTGCTATCAACCTTGCACGCGATACAACTATTTCCTACATCCGTATGAATCGCATAAGCAAAATCAACCGGTGTGGCATTTTTAGGCAATTCGATAATATTTCCATTGGGAGTAAAAACGTATACCTCATCCGGGAATAAATCGACCTTAACACTTTCAATAAACTCGATTGAGTCACCGCTGTTTTCTTGCAGCTCCATCAGGTTACTCATCCATTCTCGCGCTTTTACTTCAGCACGATTAACATCAGTTGGATTCTTATAGAGCCAGTGTGCCGCCACACCATTTTCAGCCATTTGATCCATTTCAGTCGTTCTGATCTGGACTTCAATATGTAATCCGTGTGGGCCTTTTAAAGTGCTATGCAATGACTGGTATCCGTTGGTCTTAGGGATTGCTATATAGTCTTTAAAACGGCCTGGGACTGGACGATATAAATTGTGCAGTTGCCCCAAAATACGATAACAGCTATCTTCTGTATCAGTGATCACTCTGAAGCCGTAAACATCCATTACTTCTTCAAAAACACCGACTTTATTTTGCATCTTTTTATATATGCTATATACGGATTTTTCTCGTCCGCGAATATCCGCACCAATTCCTTCTGCATTAAGCCTTTGCTGGATATTGTTAGAGATACTATTAATGATTTCTTTACGATTTCCGCGAGCCTTACGAACTGATTCTTTTAAGACTCGGCTGCGCATCGGGTACTGCGCGGCAAAACACAGTTCTTCCAATTCTTGACGAATGGCAAACATGCCCAGTCTGTTAGCAATTGGCGCATAAATTTCCATGGTTTCTTTGGCGATTCTAGTACGTTTTTCGTTGTTTAACGCACCCAAAGTTCGCATATTATGCAGCCGGTCAGCCAGTTTAATTAGGACGACACGCAGGTCTTCGACCATGGCCATCATCATTTTTCTGAAGTTTTCAGCTTGGGCTTCTTTTCGGGATCTAAATTTGATTTGGGTTAATTTACTAACACCTTCAACCAGTGCCGCGACTCGTTCGCCAAACTTTTCGCTGAGCTCTTCACGGGTGACTTCACAATCCTCGATAACATCATGCATTAAAGCCGCCATGATCGTTTGAGAATCTAAATGGAGTGTTGCTAGAATTTTAGCAACGGCGACCGGATGGGTAATATAAGGATCGCCGCTTGAACGGAGTTGGCCTTCATGAGCATCGCGCGCAAAAATGTAGGCCTGTTGAATTTTTTCAACTTGTGATGCGTCTAAATAGCTTAATAATTGCTCTTTAAGCCCCGTAAATAGATACACACCAGTCTCCTAGGACAAAAATCGAAGCTACCAAGAATTGTTCTATTCTTCGATGCTTTCTTCAATCATTTCGTCGACTGGCGCAGCACCAAGTTTATCGACATTTTCTGTAGAGACTAGATTTTCTTCAATTTCTCTTAAGGCAACCACTGTTGGTTTGTCATCATCCCAATCAACCATCGCTTCTTTGCCACCGGTAGCTAGTTGTCTAGCTCGCTTAGAAGCGACCATGATAAGGTCAAATCGGTTACCGATTGCGTCTACTGCGTCTTCTACTGTTACTCTTGCCATTAATTAGTCCAACCTGTAAAACAATAAATTCGAATTTTGAGAGTAGATTTATTTGACCACTTTTTCAGGCCCCTACTCAAAAAGGCCGGATAGTTTACCCTAATTTGCCCGCTACTCCAAAAGATTGCACAACAATTGAGCATGTTTTTTGCTCTGAATAGCCAATTTTTGCCTTTCAGCAACAATTATTGCCTTAATCTCAAATACAGCTTGCTCAAAGTCATCGTTTATCACTACGTAGTCATATTCATTATAGTGTGACATTTCGCTAATTGCGGCATCCATTCGACCCTTTATAATAGCTTCATCATCTTGGCCACGACCTTGTAATCGGCTTTCCAGTTCCTGTTTACTTGGAGGAAGGATAAAAATACTCAAACTTTCTGGGAGTTGTTGCTTTATTTGTCTTGCTCCCTGCCAATCGATTTCTAGAATAACATCAATACCTTGCTCTCGTTGATTGGCAATCGAAGACTTACTGGTTCCATAATGGTTTCCAAAGACTTCGGCATGTTCGTAAAACGCTTCCTGCTCGACCAACAGCTTAAACGCTTCCGGTTCAACAAAATGGTAGTCTACGCCATCGACTTCTGCGGCCCGCTTGGCCCGGGTGGTATGCGAGATCGAAGTCTGCACTCCATTTAGTTCACTAATAAGCTTTTTTAATAAGCTAGTCTTTCCCGCACCAGATGGTGCAGATACAACAAAGAGGTTGGCTTTAGCTTGATTCATGAATTCTCTTATTGTTTGACGATTTGTTAATAGTTAGGCTTTCATTTGATTCTAGCAAGGGTATTCTCGTTACGCCAGTACCAGCCAAGGCGATATCTTATTAGCCACTTTAGCATCGCTGGTTACTCGATATTTTGGATCTGTTCACGCATTTGTTCAATTAAGACTTTTAATTCAACCGACGCGGCCGTTGTTTTAGCACTAATTGATTTAGACCCAAGAGTATTGGCTTCACGATTTAACTCTTGCATTAGAAAGTCTAATCGTCGACCAACCACGCCACCTTTTTTAACCAGTCGCTCAACTTCAGCTATGTGAGCGTCGAGTCTATCGAGCTCTTCATCAACGTCTATTTTTTGCGCGACCATGACCATTTCTTGTTCGATACGAGTTTCTTCAAACTCTAACTTTATCTCTTCAAATCGGCCAAGTATTTTTTCTCGTTGCCATTTAGCGATGGCCGGCATTTCCTCTCGTACATATTTAACTTGTTGACCAATTCCGTCTAGTCGCTGTTGGATCATTTCCGAAATACTTTCACCTTCTCGACCTCGCATAGTAATCAATTGTTCGATAGCTTGATCGAGCGCTTGCAATAGATCTTTTTCCATTTGTTCACTATCAACTTCTGATTTTTTGATAATGCCAGGCCAATTTAAAATACGGGTCAAATCCGGTTGCTGTTTAACGCCAGCTATATTTTGCAAAGATTGGTGCGATTTCATCAGTGATTCTGCTAACTGAGAGTCTATCGCTAAGTCGTCGCCAGTTTCTTGACCAATTTCGAGTTTAAGTGTGCAATCAAGTTTTCCTCGATTAAGCTTTTTTCGGAGCTTTTCTCTTAGTTTAAATTCTAAATAGCGTAGCGACTCAGGTAATCTGAAGTTGGTTTCCAAATAACGGCTATTCACCGAGCGTATTTCCCACGCTCCATTGCCCCAGTCTTTTTCAATTGATTGTCGGGCAAATGCCGTCATGCTTTTTATCATATTTAATTCCTAGTGAGTCTTGTTTGAGGCTATCTTAGGCCAATTGTAGCTGGGGGTTACCGACATATAATAAGTATCGGCGCTGCAAATTGTACCTCGAGTAACCATTTTTTTGAATAAATCAGTTTAAATTGGGGTACTTATATTAAATTCAGTGCTTTTTAGTTAGAATTCTGGCCAATGCCACCTAAACATCTTCCGGAGAACCAGCATGCGACCAAGCGGCCGAACTAGTAATCAATTAAGACCCATTCAAATTACCCGTCAATTCACCAAACATGCCGAAGGGTCGGTATTAATTGAAATGGGTGAAACTCGCGTTCTCTGCACTGCCTCTGTAGAAGAAGGCGTACCCCGATTCCTTAAGGGCAAAAAGCAGGGCTGGTTAACCGCAGAATATGGCATGTTGCCAAGAGCAACTCACACTCGCAACAACCGAGAAGCTGCCAGAGGCAAGCAAAGCGGACGAACTCAAGAAATTCAACGATTAATTGGTCGTTCTCTACGCGCCTGTATCGACCTTTCATTACTAGGCGAATATACCATTATGATTGATTGCGACGTTTTACAGGCCGATGGTGGTACACGCACAGCATCCATCTCTGGTGCTTGTATTGCATTAGTTGAAGCGGTTAATCAACTAATCCGGAACAAAAAAATCAAAACCAATCCAATCAAACATATGATTGCAGCAGTATCGGTTGGAATATACAAAGGTACGCCGGTACTCGATTTGGATTACCCAGAAGACTCTGTCGCCGAAACCGATATGAATATTGTGATGAATGAAGAATCCGGTATTATCGAAATTCAAGGAACTGCCGAAGGAGCAACTTTTACTCAAGAAGAACTGAGTGAAATGATGACTCTTGGCAAACAGGGAATCAAGGAAATTATCGAAGCGCAAAAAGCAGCGCTGGCATAGTCAACTAGTCATTGATACAAAGTAGCATCTGCCTCAACCTAGCAGATGCTGCCATTACTCTCTACTCTCGCAACTCGCAACTCGCAACTCGCAACTCAATTGTAAACACCAAGTAAACTCCCCACTCAATTCTTTACAAAAACCCGTCTTAAATAAATATTTCTCCGAGAATAAACTTTAAATCATCAAATTTAATTGCGAGGAGAGTCACCATGTTTAAACGAGCCGCCATCACCTTATCCATCATTGCCGCTATTGGAGCCACCATTATTCCGTTGAACACACAAGCTCACTCGAATCCAAATGATAAAAAGCACATCATTAAACCAACCCCACATCATCAACCGAAAATTCAATTGGCCATTTTATTAGATACCAGTGGCAGCATGGATGGTCTAATCGATCAAACGAGAAACCAACTTTGGCAAGTAGTGAATGAGTTTTCCACCGCTAAGCGGCATGGTGTCACCCCTAAACTTGAGGTCGCATTATTTGAATATGGTAACGATGGTAATTCAAGAGACACTGGTTTTGTTAGAATGCTAAATAACTTTACTCGGGAGTTGGACAAGGTGTCTGAAGGGCTATTTTCTTTGACTACAAACGGTGGCAGTGAGTATTGCGGCTTTGCCATTAAAACAGCCGTACATAGTCTTAACTGGAGTCATAGTAATCACGATATTAAAACTATTTTTATTGCTGGAAATGAACCTTTTTCTCAAGGGCCAGTAAATTATCGAGAAGCTTTAAGACTAGCCAGTCAACACGGTATTGCAGTGAACACTATTCACGCTGGCGATCATCAAGTTGGCATTGATACCGGTTGGCAAAACGGGGCGCTATTAGCCGGCGGAGATTATATGAGTATCGATTCCAACCGACGAGCGGTACATGTTCTTGCTCCACAAGATAAACGAATTGTTGAACTTAATGCTCAACTCAATGAGACCTATATTCCTTATGGGAAGCAAGGTAAAGAGAAAGCATTAAGACAAAAGGAACAGGACTCCCGCAGTGAAAGTATTTCATCCGGTTTACTTTCAAAACGAGCGATTACAAAATCTTCCTCCTACTACAAAAACTCAAAATGGGATCTTGTCGATGCCCTTGAAGAAGGTGAAGTGACCGAAGAGCAAATTGCCAGTATGGATGAAGCAGCGCTACCGCAAGAGATGAAAGCTATGTCAGCTGAAAAGAAGAAACAGTATGTCGCTGAAAAAGCGAAAAAACGTGCGGAATTAAAGCAGGAAATTAAGGGCCTTAGTGAAGCGCGGAAAACTTATGTAGCAGAAATGAAGAAAAAACAAATTGAATCAGCACCAAGTATGAGCGATGCGTTAACAGCTGCGATTAAAAAACAAGCTGCGGCTAAAGAATACAAGTTGGAAGAGTAGTGTTTAAATTTTGGTTAAATAAATCTTAACTCGAATGGCCAAAATTACTTGGCCTTTTTTGTAGGTTGCGTGTGACGATTAAGCAAAAGGACAGACTTTTTACTCTCTGAAAGAGCATTCACTAAACATTCATTCAATTCGTTCAAAACACCTCTGCTAATTACTGATACAGGAGTTATCGATAGACTTTATCTTTCACCTATTTGGCGAACAAATCCAAAGTCTCCAATGCCAAATTAAACACATTAGCACTTGACTCGCCACTGACATTTTTAGCCACCGCAGCTGAATGATTATGATCTAAACAAAGTATTAACATGGTTACTCCGCCCATGCTGCCACCACTGTGCATCACCGCATTTTCGTGGCGAGCTATCATTTCTAGGTACTTTTTGTTCTTCGTTTTTTCTCTGTTTAATCGGTTCAAGTAACTATCCCAGCCAACTAACCAACCAATCCCGAAATTAGAACCATTTTCTTTTGCCGTCGGCTTAGTCATTTGATTGAGCGAATCTGCTGGCAAGAAATCAGTTTTTGTATGGGCAACGGCCATTTTAACAATATCCGAAGGTGTGGATAGAAAACCACCTCCAGCATACTTATAACTACTATTGACCGATGGTGAGTTAATCAGTTTACCGTCCCTATAAGAATAAGGAGTGTGGCGATTACTGATGATTGGACTAGCATCATCAAAGGTCGAATCATTCATTTCTAGTGGTTGAAAGACTTCTTGGCGAATGATTTGTTTAAAGTTACGCCCTCTGTCATGTGCTTCCATAGCGGCACTCACTAACGTCCAAGCATAGGTAGAATAACTAAAACGAGAACCTGGAGTAAACTGCAATGGGTCGTCTTTGAATATTTCTAGCGCGGCAACCCTTGTGGGGTATTCTTTATTGGATAAGAACTCTTCTCCACGATAATGTCTAATTCCAGAAGTATGGTTAGTGAGTTGACGTAAAGAAATTTTCGGATGGCTACTCGGCCACTGCTTGACGAAATCGATGATAGGCGCATCAAAATCCACTGGCTTTTTTTGATCGATTCGCATGAGTCCTGCTGCGGTGATCACTTTAGCAACACTGCCTACTCTCAGCTTGGTCTTTGCCGTCATAGGAACATTGTTTTCAAGATTAGAGAAGCCAAACCCTTGCGCCCAAATAATACCGGATTGATTACCAACGGCTACGCTAATTCCTGGTACTGTAGGAGAAGAAACCGCTTTGCTAAACAACTGGTTCGCTTGTTGTTCGCTTTGTTCAAAAGCTTTGGATTTTTTCAGTTTGGTAGACTGATCGGCAACCACCATGCTAGAAAGCAAAAATAAACAAAGCATCAAGAAATAGGCCATTGAACGGCTTTCTCTAAATTGCTTGAACTGTCGTCTAATAGTCATTTTTTTGTCCTTGTACCCGAATTACAATAGCCAATTTACAATCCCCAAAAAGAGAACATCCATAACGGTAAAATGCATCCGCTAGCGCGATTATTTTATAGCGTTCTAATTTTTCACTTTACTAGGCCTGTGCTAGTATGTCGAGTTTCTTATCTATGGAGAAAAATACCAATGAAATATAGAGGGTGGTTATTAATGGCCTTATTAGGCATCAATAGTGCGATAGCGAATGAGAAAGATGATTCGTATTTGTGGTTAGAGGACGTTGATGGCAAAAAGGCAATGGACTGGGTTGTTGCTCAGAATAAAATCTCAGAAAGCGAACTTAGTAGCTCACCGCTTTACAAGGAAATTCATCAGCAAACCTTAAATATTCTTAATGATAAGAACAAAATTAAGTATGTCTCGATTCGAGGTGACAAGGTTTACAATTTTTGGCGAGATGAAAAGAGCATTCGAGGTTTATATCGCGAAGCAGACCTAAAGGACTACTTGGCTAATAAACCAAAATGGGAAACGGTGTTCGATCTTGATGACATTGCGAAAAAAGAAGATGAAAACTGGGTTTATAAAGGCATTAGTTGTCTTTTCCCAGATTATGAACTTTGCTTACTCATGCTTTCCAGAGGTGGTGCCGACGCCACTGTAGTTAGGGAATTTAATATTAAGAAAAGAGAATTTGTAGAAAATGGCTTTAATTTAGCCGAGGCAAAATCCAGCGTATCATGGAGAAATAAGGATTCGCTTTATGTTGGCACCGACTTTGGTGTTGGCAGCTTGACAGACTCTGGCTATCCTAGAATCTCAAAATTGTGGAAGCGCGGTACAAAAATCGACTTTGCAGAGACTATTTTCGAAGGCAAGAAACAATCCGTTGCCGCTGGGGTGTACAGAAGTTTTAGCATCCATGGCAATACTGACTATGCCTATGAATCGACTTCGTTTTATACTAATAACGCTTTCCTATTAGATGATGGTCAGCAAATTCCAATAACCAAACCTGACAGTGCGGATATTTCAGGGATCTATAAAGATCAATTATTTGTGCAATTAAAGAAGGATTGGCAATACCAGAGTAAGCTCTTTAAACAAGGCAGTATCATTACTGCTAGTATGAAGTCAGTAAAATCGGGTCAACCGGACTACTCGGTATTTGTTGAGCCAAGCAGTAAAAGAATTATTAACTCATTGAGTTTTTCAGAAAACTATATTTGGGTTTCTTGGCTAGACAATGTAAGAACAATCGTCGAACGATTTGAAAAACGGCAAGACGGCAAGTGGTCAACTGCAAGAATTCCACTCG
This sequence comes from Kangiellaceae bacterium, assembly GCA_039969155.1. Classification (GTDB taxonomy): domain Bacteria; phylum Pseudomonadota; class Gammaproteobacteria; order Enterobacterales; family Kangiellaceae. Next base: position 20,647 of record JBDVOJ010000105.1, on the reverse strand, counting down.
ATTCAAAGGGCAGCATCAGTGTGTTTGGCATGCAAGAAGACAGCGATTCATTTTTTGTCACTTACGAAAACTTCTTAAAGCCGGATACTCTTTACTTTATAGACGGCAAGTCACTTAAGCTGACCGAACTTCAAAGCCTTGAAGCAAAATTTGATTCATCAAAACTCAAAGTTGCGCAACATTTTGCGACCTCGAAAGATGGCACCAAAGTGCCTTACTTTTTAGTCATGAATAAAAACACCAAGCTAGACGGCAAGAACCCGACATTACTATACGGATACGGCGGATTCGAAGTTTCGCTAAGACCTAGTTACTCCGCTCTTAGCGGTAGCGCATGGCTATCACGCGGTGGTGTCTATGCTCTTGCTAACATCCGTGGTGGTGGCGAGTATGGGCCCAGCTGGCATCAGTCGGCGCTCAAGGAAAACCGACAGCGAGCCTATGAAGATTTTGAAGCCATTGCTAAAGATTTGATTGCTCGAAAGATCACCTCGCCGAGACATCTAGGGGCGCAAGGTGGAAGTAATGGGGGGTTATTGATGGGTAACATGATCACTCGCAGTCCAGAACTGTTTAATGCCATCATTTGCCAAGTGCCATTGTTAGATATGAAACGCTATAACAAATTGTTAGCAGGTGCCAGTTGGATGGCAGAATACGGAAATCCGGACATAGCCGAAGAGTGGGAATATATCAAACACTTCTCTCCCTACCACAATTTGAGCGAGGATAAAAAGTATCCTCGAGTGTTCTTCACAACTTCAACACGAGACGATCGTGTTCACCCGGGGCATGCAAGAAAAATGGTCGCCAAGATGAAAGGTATGGGACATGATGTATTGTACTATGAGAATATTGAAGGTGGTCATGGCGGTGCTGCTGATAACAATCAAACAGCCCATCTTTACGCAATGCTATATAGCTATTTGTTTAACCAACTAAAATAACCTCCAAACTGTCAGATAAGCTAATTGATTAGCTTATCTGACAGACTTTTCTTTCTACCCTATTTTTCAGACAAACTTGTTGTCATATAGAATTATAAGTCAACTAACTAGCAATCCGATCATAGTGCTTTTCCAAATTATGAATGGTTAGTTCATGCTGCTGATAAAAAGCATTATGTCCGCCATTAGGATACCACTCAACATTCACTTGTGGGTTTTCTGATTTCATTTGGTTAATCAACTCTGGATGAATGACTTCTTCTTTCTCACCATGCAGAACCAGTGTTGGATTACTCATCGAGATTAACGATTGACGGCAGTCAAAATCATTGAGAGTAGTCAGATTGAGTTGACTAGCCATTGGATGATTATACTGACGGTTAATCAAGCTAACAGCTTCGTCTGTTAGCTGATTATTTTTGAAATAGTCAAACGGCTGTTGTTTTTGAAAAAGCTCAAAGGCGCCGTTTACATAGTCTCTTAGACTTTCATCGAAACCTTCAGCTGTCGCTTTTGCAAAGTATTTTGCTGTGTAAATAGAAGGATTGGCATCATAGCTTCCACACAGAATGAGCGAGGCATCTTTTAGATTCCCTTTAACAATACTACCCGCTTGAATCATTCCACCTAACGAGTGGCCACAAAGAATAGGATTGTTAATTTGATGTGCTTCGAGAAGTGCTAAATTTAGGTCAATCAGGTCTTTGAACTGATAATCGTGATCAGGCATTGGCGAAAGGCCGTGTCCCGGCAAGTCATAGCTAAAAACGCTATGGCCCTTGGATTGAAAAAATTCTAGGACGCCGTAACCGCAACTTCGATTTTGACTATTGCCATGTAGGAAAACAAATGGACGCTTACTAATATCACCGAGCTCAAAGCTTTGCTCAATATTTGATAAGTTAAGCACCATCAGCTCTCTCTTTTGGATTTAATCTTGATTTATAGTTTTTCCATTAAGATAGATTCAAACTTAATCTGATCTTTTGCAAAATTTCGAATACCTTCAGCAGTCTTTTCAGTCGCCATCGCGTCCTCATTCATCGCCCAACGAAACTCATCTTCCGTAATAAGGCTTGGACGTGTTTCGGAAATACTTTGTGGCGATAATTTTCTCTCAATAGTCTCATCGCTTCGACTAAGCTCAGCCATTAAATCTGGACTAATGGTTAAACGGTCGCAACCAGCTAACTCTAAGATTTCACCGACATTTCTAAAACTAGCTCCCATCACTACGGTAGGGTAACGATACTGTTTGTAATACTGATAAATAGACTGTACTGATAATACTCCTGGATCTTCGGCAGGCTCATAGGAGTCTTTCCCTAACGATTTCTTATACCAATCTAGAATACGCCCCACAAAAGGCGAAATCAAGAATACACCCGCTTCTGCTGCAGCTCGCGCTTGAGCAAAGGAAAAGAGCAATGTGAGGTTACAGTTGATATCTTCTTTTTCTAGAATCTCTGCGGCTTTAATCCCCTCCCAAGTGGAGGCAATTTTTATCAGTATGCGAGACTTATCGTATCCTTGCGCTTGATAAAGCTCAATAATTCTACGCGCCTTAGCAACCGTTGCGTCGACATTAAAAGACAATCTGGCGTCCACTTCCGTAGACACCCTACCCGGCACCAAAGATAACAACTTACAGCCAATCAACACATTCAGTTGATCGCTCGCCACTGACAATTGTTTGTCTTTACTATCAGCCGCTTTTTTAGCGTAATTAATCACTTCCTGAACCGTCGACTGATACTCTGGCAGCGCCATGGCTTTTAAAATTAGCGATGGATTGGTCGTTGCATCTTCCGGTGAAAACTCTGCGACTGCAGTAAAGTCGCCGGTATCGGCCACTACCTTAGTCATGGATTTTAATTGTTCGAGTTGATTAGGCATTGAATCTCTTTCACTCCGTTTGTTCGAAATAAATGCTCGGTTGAATGACGCTATAGCCTAGAGATTCCTTTAACCTAGGTCAACTAACTAAATCGAATTAGTCTTGATTTAGATAGAATAAGATCTGCTCTTTATGTTTGTGAGCACTGAGCCAATCTTTAAAAGTCCTAACCATAGCCAGATCATCTTCTCCAACATACCGAAGCAAACGATTATCACGAGCATCTTGAGTCGCTTGTTTTCTTAATTTAGTTTGCCATTGCTCGGTAAAAACGAGAGGCATCCTAGTACCTAGTTCAAGCAACTTTAATAAATGCCATTCCCCCTTATCTAACCATGCTTCATCACAAGAGGCGCACAAATCCAGCTTGTTATCACTTTCACCAGAAATTTTATATTTCAGCATTACTCGGCTGCATTTGGGACATGACATCGCGGATTGCGATTCTTCTGCAGTTCCAATAAAGGCTTTAAGGGTTGTTTCGTCTTCTGAACTTTCTAATTCTGACTGGGGAGTTCTTTCCGCCCAATCGCGGTAGTAAAGCAGTGCGACTAAAGCACCTTCGCACTCGCCACACCCCATAGCAGATAGCCCTTTTTCCAATTTAGTAGGATGTAATTTGCTAGAATGACATTTTGGACATTGCATTTGATTTTCCTTTATACTTTCTAAATTTCTGACTTTGAGTAGATAGTCTACGTTAACTGGGAATTAATCTCCGCGACAATTCTAGACTCTATCTGTGCACTCATAGCTCGGTACATTAACCCCAAATTAAGAGACAGCTCTAGTTGGTTAGCTGTTATGCGAATTAAACCATTGGCACCCTTGCGTCGAAAAGTAAATTCAGACTCGCTTTCCCACTCAGTATTAAAGCTTAATTTATCTTGTAATGAGACCATCATATGGTTAATTTTATCTCTTAACAATTCCATTGGAACGTCATGCTGCCTCGATATTTGAATGTGTGCCATTGACTACTTATCCTTCTTGGTACTTTTCTTGGCCGTTTTATATTGTTTTTCAATTTTATCTAGCTTGTCATTAATATCAGTCATTTTTTGATGTGTACCTAAATCAAGATCCAATTTACCACTCATAATCCGCATTAACGGCGCCAAGCTTTGATTTAAGGCTTCAGCTAATTCCTTACCAATGGTTTCAACCTGTGGTTTGGGCTGTTTCGCTGTAGCCATGGACTTGGTCAGTTTATTAATAGCAACAACGACTTTTTCAATGGCTTCTGATTCCGCCTGATTATCCTTTGTCGATTGTTGAACACTTGACGAAGACTTACCTTTTGAGAGTTTACTGGTGAGTTCATACAATGAATGCTGTCCTTGCATCGAAGCTTCTTTCCAAGCATTGATTCCAGTGACAAGGTCGCTCAGTTGAGCAACAATTTTATTGCCAGCATCCACATCATCACCACCAATCGACTGATTTCTAGCAAAATCTTGTTTTATTTTTTGCCAACGTTTTTGCTGTTTCTCAGTCATACAGTCTCGTAATTCGGCGAGTTTAAGTAAGTTAGCCTCGGTACCGGTTGTCAACAGTTGCGACTCTCCAAGGTAGTGGTCATCGACTAAACGAGTAATTTCCTCATCGGTCATAATAGCGGAGATTTTCTCTGCCATTTTGTTCATGTTTCGATACGATCCCTGAAGCTTAAAAGTTGGTTCTGTTCGATATTTATCATCCTGAGCACTTGCGGCAATATACTCGCGGTTCACTCGCCAAACGACTTTTTGTACTGCCTGCATTTTTTGCAGCACTCCGACTATCTCTTTTACCTCTGCACCGCTATATTGATGTGAAAGCTCTGTTGCAGCAATATTTTTGCCTTTAGCCATATCGATAAACTTGTACACATCTGACATTTCGCGAGTTGCCAATGGTGCTAGAACGGGGTTGGACGTTAGCGAGTTCTCAATATAACTCAGTGCGAACACTTCTTCCTTACCACCCAGTACATCACCCAAATTATAAATGTCAGCACGGTTAGCTAGCATGTCCGGAATTTGGAATGCCTCTCCAGATTCGGTATATGGATTTCCAGCCATAACTACACAAAATTTCTTACCTCGCATGTCGTAAGTTTTCGGTTGCTTTTTCCAAACACCTTCAATCCGTCGTGTGCCATCGCAAAGAGAAATAAACTTTTGTAAGAACTCACTATTGGTATGTTGAATATCATCCAAATAAAGCATCACATTGTTACCCATTTCAAGAGCGAGATTAAGCTTTTCTAACTCTTGTTTAGCAGCGCTATTATCGGCTTGCTCCGGATCAATAGAAGTCACATTGTGACCAATCACCGGACAATTAATTTTCATGAAAATTAACCCTAATCGATCGGCAACATATTCCATTAAAGTTGTTTTACCGTAACCAGGTGGCGATATCATTAACAACAGCCCCATTAAATCGGTTCGCTTCTTATCACCAACGGTTCCGACTTGTTTGGCCAAGTTATCCCCAATAAGCGGCAGATAGACATCATTAATCAATTTATTCCTGACAAAAGAAGATAATGGCTTAGCTTTAAACTCGTGCAGTCTTAATCCACTTCTCTGCTCCTCAACAACACTTGCCCGAATCTCGTGATAACGCCTGTAACCTGGCAATACCACTGATTGGTGATATTGATTTCTCTCGAGAAAGTCATCAAGTTGTATATTAAGTTTTCTATCCATGATCCGCTGGTGGTTACCGACTAACCCTTCAATATTCAATTGAATATCAACTTGGCGATCCTTTCGATCAATACGTTTTTCGGCATTTAAGATCCCGATGGCCTCTCCAATAAAGCTGGCGTATTGCAGTTTATTTTGTGAACTTAAATAGGCGCTTAACCAACTTTCAGTGAGAGACCAACGCTTACCAACTTGCCCTTTGATATCTTGCAAAACCTTTTGGTAGTCACGCCAAGCGTTATTACTCTCTAAGTGAGTCTTAAACTCGTCGCATAGTTGACGGGCGTACTTGCTGGTCGAAAAACTAGCCACTTGCTGAGATAACTCTTCCACCAAATATTCACTAGCATTGGCAATATGATGAATCTCCATCGGTAAGCCTTGTTGCTCGACAAAGGCATCTATTTCTCTTTCAATTTCTTGTCTTAACAATCCTTTTGCTTTGCTGTCGCCAAATACGGATAGCATTTGACTGGCCGAACGGGCTTTCTGCAACCACAATTTTTGAATTTCACCCTGTTGATGGTTAGCCCAATAAATACACCCCAAACCTCTTGCTATAGGAGAGTATTTGAACACGTCGGCTACTTCATAAACTGGAACTAGTTTTTGTAAGATCTTGGCAGCGTCATGATCATGAATTCCTTTCTCATAACCATCTCTAAATCGTGGCGAGGCAAACTCACTGACTAGTTTAGACAATGCTTTTGGCTCGGCAAGTGCTAGGCTTAGGTCTTCCCATGTTAAGTCGCCTGTGCCTTTTTCGGCCGCATCTAAAATTGAATAAGCTAGATATTCTGAACGATAGAGCTCTTGAGTTTCAGAAGGCACTTCCATCCCCCAAAACTCTCGCAGCTCAGTCAACTGTTGGTTATTTAGCTTTTCGAAATAATCGGTTCCGGTAAGCCTTATATAGAGCTGTTCATCTTTGGGTAAAATTGTCAAATCTAGATCTTGTTTGTTAACCGCAAATTTATGTCGCGGCCCAAGTTTGATCACTTGGCCACCCTCTTCGTAAAGATCAGCTTTATCCCTTAAAGAACGAATGGATTGCTGCTTGGCAGCTTTCAGTTGAGAGTCGAGATCTTCGGCTTTTAGGCTATCATCGAGTTCATTAAGCTGCTCGATAATATCTCTAATTTTGGTGACTAATCCATCAGAGGCGAAAAAAGTATTCACTTCATCTTGCTCAGAGAATCGTTTTACTCGCCGTTGAACGCTCTGTAATATTCGCTCTCCGGCGCTGGATAATGACTGGGCTTTTCTTTGCCTTTGTTCTACTAAACTTTGTTTATGCTCTTCAAAAGATTCAAAAATTTCTTCCCGTTTACTAATAACGTCAGTGATAAAGTCGTCATAGTCACTAAACTCACCTTCCAACTCTTCCAATTGAACTAACAAGCGAGAGACTTGCTCATCGCATTTTTCGGGGGTATTCGCCAAGCCTAAGGCGTTATGAATGCTCTGATTTAATAGTTTAATTCGCGCGCCAAATTGGGCTGTAGCTTCGACGCTGCCCATGGATTTACGTTGATGCTCTAGCTCAGCTCGTTGTTGATTTAACTTGGCATATAATTCGGAAATGGAGTCAACGATTTTGGTTTGCAAAGTTGCATCATCTACTTGCAATGTCGCCATCATTTCAGAAATTAGATCTAAACCTTGAGCGAGCTGATCAACCGTTTCTAAATGGGGTCTTAGCTCAGCATTAGTTTTAGATTTCTCTGAGTCCTTGGCAATTTCTTTAAGGGTTTTGTAATAACTTTCTAGGGCATCATCTGAAGACAAAAATTCAACGGTCTTAAGGCGTAACTCAGTCTCCAACTCACTGATTGAATGATCAAGTTCGGCAATCTTTTGCACATTGATATAACGATACTCTTTGATCGTCATTAGATGACCGCGATACTTTCTGATTTGATTGAGGCCGTCCACAAACTCCTGCGGAGTATGCCAACTATCGGGCTCTATCGAACGTCTTATCTCTTTTTCACTCGCTTCCGCTTCACTGAGTGCTTGGTCCGATTTCTTTCGGATACTTTCTACTTTTTCGTATTCATCAATTACTGATTCTGCTGTTTGACCAATTGCCTTTATCAGTTTATTAATCTTAGTCAGTTCGTCTGAATCTAACCAAAAATAAGAATCAAAAATTCGCTGACATTGCTTGCTGAGTTGATCATAATGTTGTGCCGAGACATCCGTTGACAGAATGCTCTTTGAAATACCGTAGAGTTCAGAGATCCCACGAACAAGCTCTGCGTTACCGATTTTGGCGTAAAAATTTTGCGAGACCGGCTGAGAGCTAGCGTATAATTCTGAGCAATAAGGAGTTTGCCAAATTTGAATTGGATGAACTCTGTTTGGTTCGTCATCAGCGTAAAAAATAATCATGCGACCATCTTCGTAGAATCCATAACCATGACCAAATAATGGGTTTTGTAGCTTTCGTTCAATCAAATTATAGGCATAGAGCGCTATGACGTTGCTTTCTGGTTGGTAAAACACGTAGAGTACATCTTCACCATTCGGTGATTTAAGGGTTTTCTTGTAAACCAATCCGTCCAAATTATCATCAAAACTTTTGTGCTCGCCAGTCGCTAGATAATACCCACCAGGGAAAATAATCCCATGATCTTCTGGTAGTGATAAACATGCATTACCGATAGCATCAATTCGAACAATCTTTTGAGTATTTTTGTTAAAGACTAGATATCGAAAGTCTTCTTCTTGATAAGGTTTGATCTTAAGTAAAACAATAACGCCTAAATCGGCATAGTAAAAATCGCCATCATCAAGGGACTGAGTTTCATTTGAGACTGGTTCAGAATAGATACCTAAACCAACATTCGTATTGTCTTCAATTTTAATGGTGATATCACCACGTGAACTATCAACAAACAACGTATCCAAAATATTAATATGCGGATTTCGACCATCAACCACATCATCACGAGTACATTCGACCCACTCAAAATCATGGCTAGAAGGAAGCTGTAGATCTCGCTCTCCGCGATTATCGATATAGTCTAACTTGGAACCATCAGACGAAATTTGCCAACGAAAGACACGCACGTCTGAAAGCTTTTCACCGATACTAAATGCAGCAAGTAATCGACCATCTTTAACAACTAGCTGCGACAAAGAAGCGTTTTTATAATAAGTATAAAGTTCTTTAAATTCTGTTTGGAATCGAGCATCGGCTAAAAACGAGTCTTTACCTGGAACACTGCGTAGTTCGAATTGACCTTCGGATTCTGACAAACTATATAGTGACAATACATCACTGATTTGAGTTTCTTTTTTCAAACCAATGAATACGTTGTAACCAAACAACACTTGGTTGCCAACAATCACCAAATCTTTCGCTTGGCAGTTGTTTTCCGTCCTTAAACGCATTCGGCCGAGCACTTTCATTTCTGTGCTGCCAAATTCACTCTGCCTAGCTTGATTGATTTCGGCTATTTGAGTATCTAGCTTACGGCCTTGTTCCTCGAGACGTTGGCGTATAATGTCATACGCTCCGCCTTCAGAAACCGCTTGCTCTACTTTATTATTAGGCTCGCTCACGAATATCTCCCTTTTAATCAATTGAGTTACCACTCTCCGACACGCGGAGAGTGACGTCTATCAATAAGATCTAATTAGCGACTAACTTAGATCTTTATCGTTAGCTCCATTAGACTCAATTTGAGGAGCACTCGCACCACCCAATAGTTTTTCCATTAACGCTTGAATGACAGGGCTTTTTTCCATAAATCCATTGACCGCATTACCAGCCCCCATACCTTTGGCTAGCTTATCAAAGTAATCGCCTTGACCACCGACGATATCGATGTTGGCACTTTTAAGGGCTGCACCCAAGACATTCGCTTGGTCGCTTGAGATTTCTTTGTTAGCTTCAATCGACGCTAACACTTCTTTAAGCTGATATTCTAGGTTCAATCTGAACTCTTCGAACTCTCGTGAAGCTGTATCCATATTATTCATGGCAGCGAACTTGTCCACTAACGCATCTGCTTCCGCTTTACCTTTTTCGCGTAAAACATCTGCAGTACTAATACCAATTTCTTTAGTAGCAACAGCTTCTGCTTTACCTAACTCTTCTTTACCTCTTGCTTCCGCTGTTAGTTTTTCTTCTAGTACATTGGCTTCTGCAATACCTTCTTTCTTCAAAGAGTCCGCTTTAGCTTCTTGTACTCTGGCTTCAGCCAGTCCTTCTTTTTCAAGCGCATCTGCTTTAGCGATCAATACTTGCGCATCAGCTAAACCACCTGCAGCAACAGTCGCTTGATGTCCTTCAGCAATTTTCTTTTCAGCCTCAGATTTCTTTGACGAAGCTTCTAACTCAGCTTGTGCAATTAGATTAATCTCGCGAGATTTATGTACCGCTTTTTGTTCTTCTGCTTCGGCCTGCTTAACCATTTGTACTAAGCTTTCTTGAGCCGTTGCTTCAGCCGCCAAGATCTTAACCTGCTTAAGACGATCCGCTTCAGAAACTTCTTGAACTTCTTTAATTCGCTCTTCTTCTTCGGCAACTTTCTTTTCTACTGCAATTCTCTCACTAATGGTTTGGGCGATGATTTTCTTTTCTTCTTCAAGCGCTTTGTCTTTATCGATAATTGATAGGTCTACTTCCCGTTCTCTATTAACAGCTTCCATTTGTTGCGCTCGAATCACACGTTCTTTCTCGATAATTACTGCTTTTTCTCGATTTTGTTCAGCTACTTCAATTTGACGCAACTTCACCTGATCACGGATAGCCAACTGCTCATCAGTTTCTATAGATGCTTGCTCGGCCTTTAGTCTTTCTTCTTCCTGCACTTTTTTTGTTTCAGCTTCTTCTCTGGCTCTAACAGTTTCTATTTCACGTTTTTGTTTAGACTCAGCATCAACCTCTTGACGCTCAAGTGCAAGCATCGCTTCCTTGGTCTCTACATTTTTCTTAGTAATTGCAAGGCTTTCATCCTTCTCCAATCGGTTAGTCTCAACATTTTGTGCTGCAGTGATCTCAGTTATCTTTTTGATACCTTGGGAGTCGAGAATATTAGTTGGATCGAGTTGCGACTTAGGAGTCTGTTCCAAGTAATCAATCGCAACATCTTCTAGAACGTAACCATTCATGTCATCGCCAATTACATCGATAATTTTTTCACGAAATTGAATTCTATTTTCGAATAGATCGAGGAACATCATATTTTTACCAACCGTCTTTAATGCTTCCGAGAATTTCGCATTAAAAAGTTCGTTTACCGCTACTTTATCTGACGCTCTATCTACCCCTATAGACTTTGCAACTCTAAGGACATCATCACGGGTTTCGTTGACTCGCAAATAGAATGCAACGGTAATATCTGCTCTCAAGTTATCTTTACAAATCAAACCATCGTTCCCTCTGCGATCGATTTCTAGGGTTATAAGTGAGATCTTCATGATTTCCATTTTATGGATAACAGGCCAAACAAGCCCTCCAGTAAAATGTACTTTTGGTTTGGATGTCATGTCATTGACAATCAGTGCATAGCCTTGGGGCACTTTCTTATAAAAAGAACTAAATATAAAAACAAGTGCAAAAATTCCGAGTAAAATAAACCCGCCGTAGGTTAGAACTGGCATTAAGGTTTCCATGTTAAACTTTCTCCCAATTTAAAAAGTAAGATTTGAGTGTTCTACTATGTTTGTTGTTTAAGATTTATATAATTGCTGACAAGTAGATGGTTACCACAACGATCTATTTGTAAAAATATTTCTTAGTTTTGATTCTTATTAAACTCTTCTTTTGTTACCACAAGGTAAGAATCATCAGACTCGTTATGCTCGATAATAACTGCGATGTCACCAGTTTTTAGAACTAAGTCACCGGAAGTTCTGACTTTTACAATAAGACTCGCACCGTAATGTTCGGCTTCAGCCTGACCAAAAGAGTTATCTGCTCTAGTTGAGCGAATTCTACATTGACTTCCTAGTAAGGAAACCCTTAATGGTTCTTGATGAATTCGCTTAAAAATTCCTTTAAGTGGCTTGATCATCGTTGCCGTAATAGGTATTGCAATTATAAAACTCAATATCGCGATACCGGTATGAATAGCGATCTGAATAAAGCTAACTAAGTCAGGAAATGTAGGAATAAGTGCCGAAGCAAAATAGCAAAGGAACCAGCTGTTTAGAATTAACAAGCTCAATACTACCGTAATAGGCACGCCAGTTAAACCAAGAGATGTTAATAGGCCTGCTACACCGCCCACCTGAGAGACATCTAAGTCAGTTTCAAATTCTAAATCGACCCCCACATCAAAAGCATCAACGTCAAATAAGCCGATAAGAGAGAGTAGCCAGAATCCACAAATAACTACCAAGCCTACTGAGAAAATGATTGTAGGATAACTGCTAATATTTAGTAAGAATGCGTCCATAATTCATCCATCGTTTTTTTATTCTAAGTCTGGAGTACTCTTGCGATAATTCCATAGAAAGCATTATCAGTATGAGCTACTCCTTCCTGAGCGATTATTCCATTGAATAAGTATTAACTTTTGATCCATTGCATAGTATCGATATTTAGCTTTAATATATAGCTAAGAATGTTCAAATTGCTTTACTTTTTTATTGACTAAGGAATGGTAATAATTCCTAACAAATAGAATTAGAGCCCAGTACACCCTACTCTTTCATCACAAAATCAATAATTTCCTTAGCGGCCCGCTCTTTAATTGCCAACTTGTCCTGCGAATCAACTTTATAGTGCTCAGCTAATATCAAATAGTCTTCTTCAGACAAAGATATTGTCAACCTGGGTCGAACCGGTTTCTTGCTAGGCAAACCTAAAATTTTGCGCATTTGGTCTGATGGTGAAAGATCATTTTGTATGGCAGTAAGTTTTAACCGCTTTTGCGCTTCGGTCGATATATCGAAGGCAATTTGAGTGGCTTTAACCGCTTTACTCTCTTTTTTCCAACGTTCCGGCTGTTTCGATTTCATAAATTGCTCGTGCAAGTCATTCTATATTAATCACAATGAAATTTAAGGCGAGTCTCCCCGCCTTAGTATTATTTTTTCTTCAGTCTGGCTAATACATCTTCCGCAGAATGCTTTTCTTGCTTGATTCCGGAGGCTTTCAACTTTTGCTCCAAGTCATCTCCCTCGATGTCTTTTCTAAGTTGTATTCCAGCTTCGAGCTTATCTTGCTCATTTTGTTGCTTTTGTTTTATTCGCTCTAAAGATTCTCTTGCTGAACCAATGGCTGAATCATTCGCTGTAACCGTTTGAGTTACCGATTTAGTGGCATTTTGAACTGACTCTCTGGTCTTGACCATTGCCAGCTCTCGCTCATGTTCAGCAATAATCTTTTCAGCTTCCTTAATTTGAGATTTCAAGATCTCAGTGTTACGAGAATAACTTTCCAGCTCAATGTTTCTTTCTTCAAGATTGGCTTCTAGACCAGCAATTTTTTCGGCAACTTGTAAGGCCAGCTCTTCATCATCTTTTTCTAAAGCTTTTACTGCATATCCTTCATTTTCAGCGATATCCGCTTTAGTTGACTCGATTCTTCTCTCAACCGCCATTTTCTTTGCGACGACTTCGGTTAACCCTTTTTTGGCTAATTCAAGGTTTTCCTTTGAATCATGAATTTCTTGTTCAAAAATTCTTAAGGATTGTGTATCAACCACTGCTTCACCAATTTCTCGTGCGCTTCCTCTGATGGCAGTTAATAATTTAGTCACTATGTTCATGTTTGGATCTCCTGTTAAAAATCGTTTCTATCGTGAATTGATAATTTCCGTTTACTACTTAATAAATTCTTCTAGCGCTTGTAGGCTGTCGCTCGAATTGGCCGCTAAAGTCACTAGCTCATCTGCAATGCTTTCTAGAGTGGAACCACAAGACAGAGCACCAAAAATTGCGTAATACTCATCAACAATAGCGAATGCACTCAAAGGCATTGGAACGCTCAGCTCAAGTAGATACTGGTTCAACTCAGGAATCTTATCTTGGTGTATCTCATTGTTGTTAAAGAGGTAAGAAATACAAAGAATTTGAGCTTCAGTAATCGTTAAGAAAATTGGCATCTCTTCTAAATCCGATACTTCCACTCTCAGGACGTTGTACTCACCTTCGATGGTCAAACAACTAAATTGGTGTCCTTTGTATTCAAAGTTAGATATTTGACTCGATAGTTCCTGGAGGGTGTTCATTGGCTTCTCCTTTGCGTTTTCGAAATTTTGCTTTCGACATATTATGTCATACAGCTTATCAAGTGTTGACATATTATGTCAAGCCTATTTTGACCAAAAACTTATTTTGGTTATCTTCCAAATGAGCAATTCAACCCTCTCTCTGTTGAATCCAGCTTGGTCCGGTGTTACCTTTCGATGCGTATTAACCGTTTAACTCACTTAATGCGCTTAGCGGCGAGTGAATTCGCCTATTAAGCCTCCTTGGGAGAAAAATAATGAATAAATTACAAAAGTGCGGCACCGCGCTAACTATGGCACTGTTTTGTTTCGTTACTACCGCGGAAGAAAAAAAGCCCGAAATCGATTTTGCTAACTCTGAAGTTGCCCCCGGAATCTATATGATCAGCGGCGTCGGCGGGTTCACTGGTGGCAACATCGGTTTGTCCATCGGTGAAGATGGTGTAGTCATGATAGATGATTCAATGCCGCCTCTACATGAGAAAATGAAAAAGGCGATTGCATCTATTACCGACAAGCCGGTGGACTTTTTGATCAATACTCATGTTCACGGTGACCATACCGGTAATAACGAAAATATGGGTAAGGATGGCACTCGTATCGTCGCTCACGAGAACTTACGAATTAACATGCTAACCAAAGGGATTGCGACTCCCAAAGGAAGAGTCAAGGCTCCTAAGTACGCACTTCCTGTAATTACTTTTTCACATTCGATGAGTTTTCACTTAAACGGTGAAGACGCAAAAATCTTTCATGTTGAACACGCCCATACCGATGGTGATGCAGTGATTCATTATCAAAATGCCAATGTAATCCACACCGGTGATATCTTCTTTAACGGCATGTTTCCTTACATTGATATCGATAATGGTGGAAGCGTAGATGGATATATTAGAGCTCAAGAGAAAGTGCTTTCACTCAGTGACGAAAACACCAAAATTATTCCGGGCCACGGTCCACTTGCTAGCATGACTGACTTACAAGCTGCGGTCGATATGCTAAAAGATGTGACAAGCATTATGATGAAAACGATCAAGAGCGGAAAGTCTGAGGAAGACGTGGTTAAAATGAATCCTTTAAAGAAATACCATGACAAATGGAACTGGGGATTTATTACAACTGAAAGAATGACTCGACAAGTATATAAGAGTCTAAAGAAGTAGCCTGAAAAACCTCTGGTGATTCAGATCCAGAGGTTTTCTTCATATTTTAAACTTATTCTTTTAGCTAAACCTTCACAGCCAAAACATCACACTCAACTTCATCTAGAATTTTTTCGACAGTACTACCTATTAGACCTGAGTGATAACTAGTTCCCATCACAATTAAGTCAATTTTCTGTTTTTCAATAACGCTTGGCAGAACTTGCTCTGGGTAACCTTCTTCTAAATGAAGATTATCCGAAGGAAAACCAACTTCAGCAATCCCTTCATCAAATGTTTGCTGGTTATCCTTCTTTAACTGTTCAATGTACTGATCGTAGTTTTCTTGTCCCATACTAAAATCAGCGGGTCCCATACCAACTCCCATTCCGACACCGATATCGGTCCACATTTGAAATGCAATTGGATCATAGCAATGAACAGCATGAGGCGTAGCTTTGAGAGTATCAGACAAGCTCATAGCCGTTACTAGTATTTTAGGGTCAAGTTTTTCCGAATGCTCATGTCTATTACTAGGATCGATTGCAGCCATGATATTCTGATAACTGTTTGCGCCGTTTTCCTTCGCTAAAATGAGTGGCGTTTTACAAGTCTTTAATAATTGCCAGTCATTGGGTGTAAAGAATATTTTATTGATAGTAGGGTGGTTGTGAGTAGATTTAATAACTAAATCATAATTACCACTCTCAGCTTTAGCATTAATCGCCTCATAAATTGGTTTAGCCCAAACAACGTCAACATCGACTTTGACGCCTTGGTTAACCGCGTCGCTAAGGTAACTATCAATCCATTTTTTCTGACTATTAAGATACCCTTTCTTGGCTGCTTCTAATTGCTCTGAATTAAAGAACAAATTAGAAACAAGTCCACGATTATAAGTAACTAGAAAAAGCGTTAGGGTCGCATTAAGCTCTTTCGCCAAATAGATCCCCCTATCTAACGCTGGCTGCGATTCTCGAGTTGGATCTAAATCTACTAGTATTTTTTTAATTGAACTCATAATCTTTGCCCTCGTTTTATATTAGCATCTAGTTAAAAATGGTCAGGTTTACTGACTCTCACCCCTAAAGTGTAAGTTATATCACATTAAAATGTTTTGATGTACATCAATTAGGTCTACAACGATTTATCTTCACCCTTTTTGGCTTTGTTTTGACTATTTCCAGGAAATACCAACTCACCACTCGAATAACTACCGCCAAAGGTAGCCGCGGCAGTGGCAACTTGACGGATTGCCGACTCTAATTCGGCCTTAGTGATTGAAGACAAAGGGTGGATGAATGCAGAATACAAAACACCATCTCCGACTGCATATCTAGCGTCAAGCACACTATGATAGTTAGCTTGCATAGCAGCTTCCATCATTCCATCTGTTACATCCGAACGGTTAGCTATCGGGCTTAGTATTCGCATTCGATCGGCGTTAGCATCCCAGACACAGTACAAGGTCATTTGCTGATATTCAAAAACTATTACATTACCCTGTACTTGCGCTTTATCAGAATAGCCGTCGATAGCTTGATGAAGTTTTTCTGGTGTCATTTCTGCATTGGCTTTACCAACAAAACCAAATGTCAAAATCAATAGAAGAATTGAAAGCCTAAAAATAGGTGAGTAGAGGTGATTCATAGTCTAAATTCCTTTTAGTGATTAGATTTAACCAATAGCGTTTATTGGCAGCCGCAAAGACCCGAGTCACGAATCTGGCAACCGTCAACCCTAGTGTGTAAGACTAGAATACAGTTTTAGTAGTTTTTTTGGTAGTTCTTTTGCATTCTTAACCAAGATGTAATTTTCACGGCCGAAAATGTAGGGAAGATATTGATTAGCATCTTCATCGATGGTCACGCAAAAGGTTAACAGTCCTTTTTCTCGGGCTTGCTGAATCGCTTTTCGAGTATCTTCGATACCATAGCGCCCCTCATATCGGTCAATATCATTCGGCTTTCCATCGGTCAAAAGTAATAACAAGCGTTGTCCTGTGGGTTGCGCGATCAGCTGCTGAGTGGCTTGCCTAATCGCTGCTCCCATTCGGGTATAATACCCAGGCTCCAATGCTGCAATATGTCCACGAACGGTATCAGTTAATTTTGCAGCAAACTCTTTGATGGGGTAGTAGCGTACTTGACTACGTTTGACCGATGAGAAACCACTAATGGCATAGTTATCCCCGCTCGCCTCAAGTGCTTCTGAAAATAAAAAAAGCGACTCACGAATAATGTCTATTACACGCGCTTCATTATTAACCCAGGCGTCCGTCGAAAGAGAAAGATCAGCCAGCAATAAGCAGCTCAGATCTCTAAGTTCATGTTTTAGTGCCTTATAGAAACCTGGAGTGTTGCTTACATGGCCGCGCTTTACATCAGTTTGGTATCGGATAATATTATCTATATCAAGCTCACTTCCATCGGTTTGATTTTTTAACCAATGCTTTTCGGGTTTCAACTGTTCAAATTGTGCTCGTAATTTTTTAGTTTGCCGAACCAGCTCTTTTGGCAGCGCTGTTGGAACAGTCCCGCGTGGCAACATGAGCTTTAAGCTACAATAATCTTCTACCAATTGTTGCTTATTGAAATCCCACTCGGGTAAAAGGATCCCATCAAGTAATACCTGATCATCATACTCTTTAGAAGGTAAATCTAGATCGAAGTTAAGTCGGCTAGACACAGTATCCGATGATTCTGATACACTAATAATATCCATATCATCCGCAGCTTGTTGAGCCGACTCTTCATCGCTATCATCGGCGGTGCGATCAACATTAATAAATTCAGACCAGCTAAAGTAGCTTTCAAGCCGAAACGCCATCAAACCGCTTCTTCCATCGGGGTCGTCTACCACTTCTCCTTGACGTCGATGTTTTTCTTTTAGTTTCTTTACACCTTTTTTATCCGTCTTTTTATGTTCAGGCTGTTTTGCTTTGAGTCTCGCTTTAGTCGATTGAATAATCACTGGGTGCAACCAAACAGGCACAGGTGGAAGCATGGTTGGCTCTGCAATCTTTCCTATGATTTCTCCAGGTTGCGCAAGCGCTTTTCTGAGCAACAATTCTTCGGTAAAAAAGTTCTTACGAACATAAGCTTGTTGTTCTCTATATTGAAGATGGATCCTAATCAACTCTTGATAGAGAGATTTGATTCCTGGGTATTTATCGAATGCCAACCGAGTTATTTTTTGGTTAAAGCTAAACCAATCATACTGCTCTTCAAGGATATTTAGGTCGGTGCAACTTAATAGCACTAACAGCCACAGATAAAGTTTGCGATTCATTTCCTGTGAAGGAAAGACTGCTAGTTCGCTTGGTAATCGAATAGACTCTTTATCTCGCCAAGCCAGTTCGGTTTTATCTCCCACTAGGTCAATCAAGCATTCTCGCTATAGCAACTTTATTAGGTTTTGGAAGCGCGGGTTTAAGTATCATTTTATTTGCGGAATCTATTGCGGTAATGGAAATTGTGAGTGCGTTTAGTGTATTTATTTTCTCTGCCATTTTGCTGGGAGTCAGTTTTATCGCAATCGCTTTTGTGATCAGTAGCTGGGTAAGTGAAAAGTCAAAAAGCGGCAGGACTTGCATTGTTAGTTTGGTTCTTCTTTGTACTTATTTATGATTTAAGCTTACTTGGAATACTGGTTGCTACTGAGGGGCGATTGCATGCAGATCTTTTCCCTTTTTTGCTGTTACTCAACCCCACTGATATTTTTAGACTAATTAATTTGTTGACCTTTGAAACTAATGGCACGGGACTGTTAGGTATAGCATCGGAACAGTCATTTTCCACGGGCGGTTTGCTGATTGCTATGCTGGCTTGGATTATTGTTCCGATTACAATGGCCTATTACCGCCTTAGTAAACGTCCTATATAACAAGGATAGATAATAACCTTTAATTGCAAACTGTTATTTGCTATTGCCCTTTGCACAATTTTGCCGAGTTGCGAAGCGCCCGAGACTACATCTGTTCAACATCAGCCAGTCACTTTTGAATACGGTGAAGAGTGCCACCTTTGTGGAATGTTGATATTAAATTTTGAAGGACCAAAAACTCAAGCATTTGAAGTGAGACAACCTAAGATTAAAAAGTTTTGTTCAACTCTTGATATGTTTGCATGGTATTTTCAACCAGAAAACAAACCCAATACTCAAGCCCTGTTTGTTCATGATATGGCTCAAACGGATTGGCAAAGGCCCGATGATACCAAACTCATTGACGCAAAAATCGCGTTTTATGTTATTGGTTCAACTAAGAGAGGATCAATGGGAAAAACTTTTGCCTCTTTCAAAAAACGTGAGGATGCAGAGGTTTTTATTAGCAATTTTTCTGGGGAATTAAAGACCTTTGATGAGCTTAGCTTAGAGTTAACCATGATGTAGAATTTCAATAGGGCTATCCATTCGCCACCTCTAATGAAAAATATAGGGTGTGAAATGGTGGCTCAATCGTTCGCTACCACCATTACTTTTTTCGAAAGCGCACTGAATCTTCGAATATTCAACTACCCTTTGGGTTTATGAACACGATCACCAGTCGTTCGACCACTGCCCTTCTCATGATTTCGCTTACCCGTCGCCAAACCGCTAGCAGCATCTTTTGGAGAAACCACGGCGTTTGATGGTTGATACATGGGATTAACCGCCTTAGAGGTTTGTGGTTTATGTAAAGGGTTACTTGATTTAGTAGACGCTTTATCGATTCTTTTAATCGGTTGTTTCGCCTTTTTCTTTTCGATCGATTGCTTCACTGAGCTCTTAGCCAACATAGGGCTTGACTTGTCCAGCTCTTTTTTAGTGGCAGCATAAGTTGAAGTAGAAATAATAAGTGAAGCAATAGTAAGAATTTTTAAGGTTGAAGTTTTCATTGTTTTGCTCTCTTGTGGTAGCTAGTGATGATTAATTTACACCTTGCTACCTGAACAAAAACTAAACAAAAGAAAAACTTCAATAATCCTGAGACTTGGTTCACAACTTAATAGTTAATTCTATTTTTCGTTATGATCGATCGGCGATGTATTCCGAGGCTTTCATAGGAAAATAAGTTGCTAAGTCGTAACCTATATTAACCGGATTTGGGTCAACAATTTCAATCGGGATGCGGTTGACTGCGGCTGTTTGTAGCGCCATCTGTGTGATATTAACGCTAAAGGAAGTTCCCATAAATACAATTTTTTTAGCATCATCAATTCGCTGTTGAGCCTCACTGATCCGATATAGATCCGTGTAGTACTCATCAAATAACAGAACGAATGGCTTAAAAGAGTAATCGATCAGTGGATGCTCATCGATGCGAAACAAATTTAATAATTGCGCTTCAAGTTCACAGTCATCCGCTTCTTTATCAATACTATCCCAAGGTGCATTTAGAATTTCAACTTCATCGCCTTGGTGATGGAACAAAGTCATTTTGTCTAACCTGCCATGAATCGCAATATAGTTCTCATTGCCCGCTTTTCCATCTAGGCCGTCGATATTTTGAGTGATTAGATTTTTATCTGCGAGCCAATGATGAACATCATTAGGTCCGTGATGTCGATAAGTTGCAAAACGATGATAATACCAGCTTAAAAACTGGGCGGGATTTTCTCGATACATATGCCGAGTGGCCATTTCTTGCGGAGTGTAGTTGGCGCTTCCAATAGTCCAATAGCCATCTTCACCTCTAAAGGTAGGAATACCACTTTCCGAACTGACCCCTGCACCAGTTATATATAAAACATCCATTTGCTAACCCCATGTTAGAAGTAACGGATTCTATTGA
>JBDVOJ010000104.1:0-45630 GCA_039969155.1 Kangiellaceae bacterium | reverse complement strand
TTGTCCGGCGCAAATTCCTGCGGCCATGTCCATTTGAGAAAGCACCCAGCCACCAAAAATGTCGCCTGAGGGATTAGTATCGGCAGGCATCGCTATGGTACGAGTAGTAATTCTACCGCGAGTTTTCTCTTCGCTGCTTTTAGTCATAATTTATCGTTCTCAGAAATTAAAGGCCACCTAATGAGATGTTTGTCCATATTAGGTATAAAAAGAACGGAGATCAAATAGCTAGTTTGTATCACCCATTGAGGGTATCGAGTTTCTAGTAGAGGAGGTTTGATAACATGGCAGGTTAGGCATATTTTTTACTATAAACCAAGTCAAGCCATTACTAGGCTTTGTTGCTTCTTGAGTGTCAACTTAGAGCGGATAATGGTTATTTATTGAAAAAATGATGATTTAACTTGATAACAGACTATCAAAATGATTTTCTAATAGCTGTTTCAAATTATTCGGAGACTTTATAATTTGCGAAGCTAGAGTAAAGACTGAGAATTGTGAATAATCCAAGATCTTAAATTTATCCACCATTGCGAGCGTATGCGGACCTTCACCATCGATTGTTTCAGTTTCTCCGCGAGCTAGTTTTTGTCCAAGCTGATAGTGGTGAGAATCTTGACTGGTGCTGGTCGTGATCAAGTCGCCCAGTCCGGCTAAATAGAGAGGCGTATCAGAGTCTCCTCCCATATGTTGTACGATTTGGCAGAGTTCTCGTACACACATCACCATTAAGTAACCGCGTACATTGTCTCCATAATTCAATTCATCAGTTATACCAAAAAGGATGGCATAAACATTTTTCAAAACGACTGCCCAGTTAGCACCGATGACATCTCTACTGTGTTCAATATACAAATTCGAACCTGTAAACAGAGCATGAATTTCATCGTAAACATTTTTGTCTTGAGTCGCCACTTGGGCAAAACCATAACGACCTGAATAAAGGTTTTCTGCAATCATCGGTCCGTATAAAAAAGCTTGATTTTTATTTGCCAAAACGGTACTGAAAATTTGAGAGGCTATTTCGCCTTGCTCATCAATTCCTTTTGCTATAGCTATACTAATGGCATTATCTTTTAAAAGTGGTCGAACTGATTCTGCGGTTTGTCTATAAGCGGAAACCGGCATACAGAAAAAAACAAAGTCGGCTTTTGGAATGGCTTCTTTTAAGTTCGTAAATCTTGAATTACCTACGGCTATTCTATCCCATAAATCAATAGAAATAGTATGATCAAGCGAATGATTTCTCTGGGTTAGTAAATACTCAATCGCATAGCCCATTTCCCCATAGCCAATTACTAATACTTGATAATGATTTGGCTTATCGTCGTTTAAGATGGACATAAGTTTTTCCGTTGTTAAACCTAAATGCCATTGTAGGAGGGGATTTGACAATAGGCAAGTAATCATAAATCAAACAAACAACTTAAATCTGTTGTATGATGGTTGGAAGTTCTCAACTTACAATTCAATACCGCTTTTATCTATAGCTAAATCAGTTGTAGGAAATTTCTTATTTATGACTAATAAGTATATAATTTTTGTACCCGGAAAAAATCCAAAGCCACCCGCTAAACAGCACTTATCTTGTCTTTGGAGAGCATTAACTGAAGGTGTGCGTCGAGCCGAGCCCGCTATCGTTGCTGAGCTTGAAAAAAATCGCGAAGACTTCGAGCTTACCGCATGGAATAATACCTATTATCATGAGCAAAAAAATATCGTGCAAGAAATTCCATGGATTGATGCGGTGATTAATCAACACAATGCCACTGAGCAAGATGTTAAAGAAGCAAATGCATGGAACCGTAAGTTAGATAGATTTTTATATAATATCGTCGATCGATTTCCAATCTTAATATCGTTCCTTAGTAAAGATTTAAAATCAAATGCGTCGGAACTAAAAGCTTATTTCGAAAACTCTCAGAATATTGCATGTGATGTTCGAGAAATTCTAAAACAACAACTGAGGCGTTTGCTCAAAGAAGACAATAGGGTATTAATCATCGCTCATAGTCTCGGCTCAGTAATAGCTTATGATACCTTATGGGAGTTAAACCATCTCGAACATAATACGAATCAGGTAGATTTGTTTTTATCGATTGGTAGCCCGTTAGGAATGAGGTATGTTCAGCATAGATTGATGGGAGCAAAATACACTAAACCCGCACACCATTATCCTCACAACATCAAACACTGGATTAATCTATCGGCGGTTGGAGATGTTACTGCAGTTGATATAGAAATTTCTGATGATTTTTCGCCAATGACTGAATTGGGTTATACAGAAAAAATTGAAGACCATTGTGCAGGTATCTATAATTTTTTTAGAAATAATGAGGGGTTAAATCCGCATCGTTCATACGGCTATTTGGTGAATCCTGCGGTAGGCAGAATAATTGCAGATTGGTGGATGAAAGATTAAGTTAGGAATCTCAAAGTCTCAGGGTAAATTATCTGCTAAACGGTTTAACCTATGTGAGAAATCATGGGCAGCCGTTTCTAGTTGCCAATTTATTAGACTTTAAACTGTTTGACGGTGTTTTGTAGTCCGGTCGATATTTCGTTAAGTATACTGGAATCATTATCCATCACGCCGGAGTGTTCCACCATTAATTCGGTTAGCCTATGTATCGATCGGAGGTTTTCTTCAATCGATTGAGCTATATCTTGTTGGCTTAAAGTCGAATCAGAAACATTCTGGTTGACTTGTTTTAGTAATCCTATTGACTCTACGATATCGCGAACAGCTTCTAACACTAATCCTACTTGCTCCACACCTTTGATACTCGCTTCGCTGCTTCGCTGCATTGAGTTCTTCATTTGCTGCGCACTGCTTTGTAATTTTTCAACTGTTCGTTGAATATCTTCGGTAGAGTCCTGACTACGTGTGGCTAACGTTCGCACTTCATCAGCGACGACAGCAAATCCTCGGCCTTGATCTCCGGCTCTCGCTGCTTCGATAGCCGCGTTTAAAGCCAATAGATTGGTTTGCTCCGCGATTGTTTTGATGACATCGAGAACGCTGCCAATTTGTTGTACGTTTGAATCTAACTCATTGGCGGCGTCGTTGGCATTATCAATGGATTTAGAAACGTCATTAATGACTAGTTGCGTCTTATTGGAATTTTGTGAAACGACATCTACAGAATCACTGACTTTTTCTGCTACCTTATCAGCTTCCTTAGCAAACTTGTTAATATCATTGCTAACCGTCATCATATCTGCGACAGCACTGGATACTTTATCCATTTGGCCTTGCTCCTGAAGCACTTCGAGGTTTAGTTTTGTAGCCGTTTCAGAAACCCGATCTGCCGTATCACTGACCTTTTCAGACGAGCTACTCGCTTGAGAGATACTCTGTTGAATCTTTTCCACAAAAATATTGTATTGGACAGCTAATTCACCGACCTCATCATTTGATATGACCTCTAACCGACGAGTTAAGTCACCATCTCCATGAGCTATTTCGGCCATCGTTTTAGCAATTTGTTTAACCGGCTTGATCATTTTTGAAGATATAACGTAGATTACAATCGCTAGTAAAAAAAGAATAATGATAATATTTATAATTGAATAGTAAGTGGCGCGTTCTATCGGTCCTTCAATCATATCGATCGGAATCAATATTCCTAGGGTCCAGTTTATGGACGGTACATCCGATTTGACCGGGACATGGAACACTTGGTATTTAGCACCTTTCCATACAACATAGTCAGCTCTAGTTTGATTTGGATTACTAAGCTCCTTTGACAGCTCGCTGAATCCGGAGGTTTCAGAGAATACTCTGTCTAAATCGGTTAACGGTTGATTGATTTCAAGCTCGGTTCTATCGGCAGGAAAATAAACGATTTGTTTTTTTTCATTGACTAAAAAAGCAACGCCTTTATTTTGATAGCGAACCTTATCGACTAAATCACTCACTGTTGTAATTAGTATATCAACACCTGCAACCCCAACCAATTGAGCTGAGCTGTCATAGACAGTCATTTGCAGAACTGAAGAAACAGTACCATCAGTTGCATCGACTTGAGGAGAGGTCAGATACAATTTGTTTTGTTGCAATGCTTCTTGCCACCAAGGGCGTTTGTTGGTGAAATATCCTTTGTTAGCATTTCCAGCATCTGGCCCAGTTTGATCGACTCCCACACGACCATTTTCATAGAAATACTCAAAAGTATTGGCGGAACCAATAAAAATTGATTTGATGCTAGAATCGCTCGCGACCAGCGACTTGAATGTATTAATCAAATCATTATAGTAATTGTCATTTGTAAGATCGCTTCCACGTTGTTTATGGTTCTCCATCCAGTCTTTCAAGCGGGGATCATTAAAGAA
This sequence comes from Kangiellaceae bacterium, assembly GCA_039969155.1. Lineage (GTDB taxonomy): Bacteria > Pseudomonadota > Gammaproteobacteria > Enterobacterales > Kangiellaceae. The sequence goes on along the minus strand of JBDVOJ010000104.1, from coordinate 41,295 downwards.
AGTGCTCGGTACTCGAGACCGCTCAGCAAAAAAACCTTTAATCTCTTCAGCTTTGATTTTAATCAATTCTGCTACCTGCGCTTCGGTAGTATCACGCGTTAGTTGGGTTATTTGACGAGTAATAAAGTAACCGGAAATGGCTAATAGAATCATTAACGAAACAGTTATGGAAATAATTAGCTTGCGTTGCAAAGAGCTATGGGAGGTCATAAATGGCCCGAAAACATTAGATCATTCTATAATTCTAGCCTATATATCAAAAAATGAGGGTTAATCGTTGGTTCTCTATTTCAGTACTTTTTCTATCTAACAGTCTGGAGGAGTCGAGATAAAAATGACTGGGAATAGTCAAACTACTCGTTAGGGTTAGAAGCTTCTCTGGACAAAGCATGTCTCTTTGATTTTCGATGCAACTGTTTGGGGCTTAACGGTTTTGGGCACGACGAGTTTTTGTATAGCGGCTGTGGTCTAGTCTTTGCTGGCCAGTCTCTAGCTCGCCAAAGTCTCACTAGTAGTGAAATCACTTAGAGTAATTAACGCCAATTCAGGCGACAAAAAACGTTAATCTATCTTGATAATTCGCTAATCGGGCAGTTTTTGGCAACATCCCAGCCTGATTTAGAAAATGCTCTATCCCTACCATTTTCGCCCTGAACCTCATGATACCAAGAGATTTCCGTAAAACTAAGCCTAAATTGTTCGGTTGCCATATCATTAGGATGTGATTGAAATTGTATCTCACTGATCATTGCTAGTCGTAGTTCGAACTGAATTACAACACTGAATTGTTCACCCGAATTGCGCAGAACATAAATGGTTGTAGGATTTCCACCAGAGTTATCTAAGGGCTTCGCTCTGAGGCAATAATCGTATAATTTTGGCGAAGTCCTATCGGCATATTTTACACAGGTAAAATCTGATATTACTGGTCGCCCGGTTGTTCTAGCTGAGTTACTAACGTCGGTAGTGACTTGTTGTTGAATCCCTTGATTGATAGAAACGAGTTCTATGCAATTGCTGAAGTCAAATGAACTTTCATCTTCACCGATTAAAATTGAAGCCATGTTCTGCCGTTCGCTCGCTTCTATAGAGGAGACCGTTGCATCAGCATGGCCAAGTGAGTCTTTGACGAAGTCAGGCTCTCCAAATCGCAACAGTATTAAATCCATATTTTAGTCTCCCTTTATAAACGGCTGGGTCAATTCTTTAATTACTTTGTTTGAGATTAAGCTCAGCAACCTCGGCATCCAATTCTTGAATCCTTTGCAACATCTTGGCATGAGCAATTTTAGCTATTTCTCTTACTTGTGTATCGTCAAAATTCTCTGTCTCAATAAGCTCGATACTTTCCACAATGGCATGCCCATTATTCCAGCGATTGATGGAGAAAGAGTCAATGCTGCTTGATACGATGGGAAGAATAGGCACTTTAGCCTGCAATGCGATGTGAAAAGCGCCCATTTTGAAAGGTAATAAACCACGGCCTTTGCTACGTGTTCCTTCGGGAAACATCCAAATAGATAGATTGCTTTTTTTCATGCGGTTTAACAACTGAGCCATGGTTGTTTTCGCTCGAGTTTTGTTACTGCGATCAATGAAGATATTACCGCTGAGCCAATATAATTGACCAAAAAGAGGGATCCATTTGAGACTTTGTTTGCCAACACTAACCACTCCCGGGGTGACTCCGCCGGCAATTGTGATCACATCGTAGTTACTTTGATGGTTGGCGATTATGATTTTGGGTGTCGCAGTTAAGTGTTTTGGTACACGAACGATCAGTTTGATACCAATTAATGGTGCGAGCTTTGAAAATAGCTGTGCTACTAAATAGGTGTTGTTTCGATGAAATGGCCGTACTAAAGAAATTAGCGAACCAATAATGCAAATCAAAATAAACAAAGGCAGGACAAAGATGACCCTTAAAATACCAAGCATAAAACTTTAACCAACAACAATAGGGCGAAAAGTCCATCATTATGAGAAATATCAGCCTAAATGTATATAGCTACCTTTGACAATTTTGTCGCTTGATGGCAGCAACGCTCATCTTGTTGGGAGAGTTTTTAAAAGCCAAAATCTAAGCCGACACTTTATCCTTCATTACACTCACCAGCAATGCCGGTAAAAAACTTAGCGTTAGCAAAGTTGAAAATAAGATACCGCTTAAGACAATGATGCCGACACCACGATATAACTCGGTGCCTTCGCCTGGAATAAACACTAAAGGTGCTAATCCAAAAATAGTGGTCGCGGTTGACATTAAAATTGGCATCAAACGTTTTTTAACCGCATGTCTCACTGCATCGGTAACTAACGCACCTTGTTGCTGCAAATACTTACGGGTTTCATCGACGATTAAAATGGGATTATTGACCACAGTTCCCAAAAGGATCAAAAAGCCTAACATAGTGATCATATCAAATGGTTGATGAAAGCCACTCAAACCAATGCTATTAAGCAGACTGTTTATCCCATTGACTGTAATTAGACCCAGTAACCCGCCAGCCATGCCTAACGGTACTGTCGCCAAAATAAACAGCGGATAACGCCAGTGAGTAAAAATAGCGACTAGCAACAAATAACTTAAAACAATTGAAATTAAAAAGTTACCGGATAACGAATCTCGTGTTGATTCCAGTTGATCGGCGGCACCGCTAATACTGATGATGATCCCCTGAGCTATTTTTCCTTGTTGCGATAACGAAGGCAATAATTCGGTTCTGACAATTTGTTCGGCCGTTTCCAAGGCCAGGTTGCGCGGCGGAATAATGTATACGGTCACGGTACGATTACCATCAACTCGCCTTACACTATTACTGCTTTTACTGATGGCTAAATCGGCTAAAGCATTTAAAGGCATTACATTACCGGTGGGGGTGATAATGGGTGAACTTGCTAGCTGTTCGATATTTTGTTGGTTGCCAGCGCTGCTAAATAAAAACATATCAACTTTATCATCTTCTAAGATGAACTCGTCGACATAAGCGCCATCACTTAACGCAGATACAGAATAACGCAACTCACTACTGCTGAGTCCTAACTCAGAGAGGCGATCCCATCTTGGGTTGATTTCGATCATTGGCTGATTCAAGCTTAACGAGCCTGGGTTAGTATTAAGCTGAGGATTTTCGAAGCTTGCTTCAGCTGCTTGATAAACTGCTTCTGCAGTCTGATAGAGCTGTGTGATATTCGGCCCGGCAATGTCAACTGCTACCGCTCGAGTTCCACCATCATTACTGGAAATGATCGAACCACGCGATGAAAATGCACGCATGCCTGGATAGCTTTTAAACTTCTCGGTGATCGCATCCATCATTGCCTGAATATTATCATTGTCAACTGGCGCACTTAAAAACCAGATTCGGCTGACATTGACTCGCATGCTGTAATAAGCGAGTGGCGGCATATCGGTTTTACCCGCGTCAAAGTCCTCTGACGATGCGTTGATATGTTGGTTGAAATAATCTCTTAATTCAGCGCCAATTGTCGCCATTTGCGATAAGTTATAACTAGGTGGAGCAATCATCATTGAGAAGGCTTTGGGTTCTTCTCCTTCTGGCAAATACTCAGCCGCTGGCATTAATAAATAAGCTAGGCCCATTACTGCAACAACAAAACTAATGGCACAAATGCTTGCTTGCTTTTTACTTTGGATAAAAAAGCCGACAAACTTAAGCCATTTATCGGAAAGCTGGATTTGCTGCGCTTGGTCGACAGAATCTTTTTTACTGACATTGGCTAGCGCGACCGGAACAACAAAAAAAGCGACTAGCATTGAAGTAATAATAGCGGCTGCAATGGCAATGGCTATGTCTGAATAAAGTTGTCCAGCTTCTTGTTGTACAAATAGAATAGGAGCAAATACCAGCACGGTGGTTGTGGTGGAAGCAAGCACCGCAGGCCAAACTTCTTGCACTCCAATGACCGCCGCCTTTAAGCGCGAGATACCTTGTTTTTTGGCTTGCATAATACTTTCTAAAACAACAATAGAATTATCCACAGTCATGCCAATTGCAAAAGCCACACCTGCTAACGAAATAACATTGATGGTTCGGTCAAATAGTAGCAAGCCTAGAAATGCTGCAATGGTACAAAGTGGAATCCCCAAAACGCCAATGACAGTTGCCTGAGCAGAACGCAAGAATAAGTACATGACTAGGGTCGCGAGTAATGCGCCCAAGCATAAATTAAACCAGACGTTTTCTAGTGAGCTTTCAACATATTTAACATCGTCGCTAGTCAGTTTTAATTCGAGACCATTGTGTTGCAATAAATCCTGATTGATTTGCTCGACTACCACTAACATTTGCTGCTTGATATCGATGACGTTGGAACCGGATTCACGACGAACCGACAAATTCAATGTTCGTTCACCATTAAAATAGGACACGGAGCGCGTTTCAAAATGATCCAATTCAATAGTAGCGACGTCGCCTAAATAAACATTGGTGTTGGCTTGACGAGCGATAATCAATGAGTCGAGTTCTTCGACCTGCTTAAATCGACCAATCATTCGAATAAGGTAGCGTTCCTTACCCGATTCAATATCACCCGCCGATGCATCGCGATTACGCTGTCTGATAGCGTTGCGTACTTGCGATAAACTGATTCCTCGTTGGGCTAGTCTTGAGGGATCCACTTTTATTTGAATTTGTCTGGCTGCGCCACCGCCAACTCTTACTTCAGAGACACCTGGAACGGTTTCCATTCTGGGGCGAACATTATCTTCAGCGTAGTCTCGAATTAAATCCATATCTAAGCCCAAAGGATTACCTTCAAGCGGTCTTAGAGTGAAATACATAAAGGCGTTGCTGGAAAAGGAGTTGGCTAATATGCGAGGTTGATCGACATTTTCAGGGTAAGAGGGGACTTGACTAAGAGCATTATTAACATCCAGTAACGCATCACTAACATCAACACCAAATGGAAACTCTAACTCGATGGATGCGGAGCCCATTTCAGCATTGGATGTCATGCGTTTTAAATTGGGTAGGTTACGCAGATACCTTTCTTGTTCAATTAATATCTCCTTTTCAACGTCCTGAGGCGTCGCGCCAGGCCAACCAGTAGACACGCTGATGGTTCGCACATCGAGGTCTGGGATCATTTGCACAGGGATCTTTAGCGCGGCTACAATCCCAAGGATAGTGACGATAAAGACGATTACGGCGACTAAGGTGCCTCTTTTGGCTGCTGACTCAAACACTAGCGACTACCCTTTGTTTTATCAGTTTTAACCGAGATAGGTGAGACCGATAAAGTTGTGACAGACTGATTATCCTTGAGCAGTTCGATACCAGAAACAACGACTAAGGAATTAACTGGAAGGCCTAAGACGGCAACTTCATCTAAATCGCTTTTAACGAGTTTTATTTTTCTACGCTGGATTATTTTACTACCGTCAGGCTTGCTAGACTTTTGACTCTCATGAACGGTAAAGACACTATTACTGCCATCCGGGTGGCGTTTTATGGCTGTTCGCGGAATCCAGCTGAGGATATCCTTATCGTCAGATAAGTTAATTCGTGCTCGTGCTGACATTCCGGGAAGTAATCCGGTATCGGCTGGCAGGTTGATTCGGATTTGCAGAGTACGACTTGATGGTTCTGAAACTGCCACAACACTCGTTAGTGGAAGCTGATATTGCTTATCAGGCATAACATCTGGGATGACCAAAGCAGTCGCTTCTGATTGGTTTGAAATAGCTTTAAGATGTTCTTGCGGTAAGTTGACAATTAGTCGAAGTGACTGATCAGAAACTAACTGAAAAATCTGACTCTGCTGATTAATCCACTCGCCAAGATTAACTATTCGACGAGCGATCACACCGTCAAATGGTGCGGTTAAGGTATGGCGTTTGACGATTTCTTTTTGTAACGAAACTCGCGCTTGTGAATTGCTAAGACGTGATTTAGCGCTTTCTAGATTGGCCTTGCGTTCCGCTATTAAGCTATCCGCAACGACTTTGCTTTTAGCAAGTGACATTACTTCATCATATTGTCGTTGTGCTTCTCGTTGCTGGACCTGCGCTGACAAATAGTCGGCTTCCTCTTGAGATAAGCGCAGTTTGGCTAAAGTATCATCGAGTGATAATAGTGGCTGACCCGAAACGACTTTGTCGCCGGCTTCCACAAACAGGGCTTTTACCAAGCCAGCTTCTAATGTCGCCAATTGTGCATCTTGTTCTGGAACAACGTTTCCACTTAGTTCAATGACTAGCTCATGGGGTTCTTGTTGTGGCTCGATAACCTTAACTTCAACAGTTTCCGCCATAGGGGCCCAACTGATGACAATAAATAGAAAGCTAATAAGTGAAAGGTTGGCTTGTTGCATAGGATCCCCTTGTTTAACGCCGTTATTGCAAGATGGAGTTTATTTATTAGCATTATTATGCCTTGATACTTAGTGATCGAACAGTGCTAATTATTATTCGAAAGGGGCGAGATAGTTAGAATCTATTGTATCAATCGTTTGGTACCTTTGACTGTTATTGGATTCTGTTTACAGAACGTTGCCAGATGAGTTATAAAATACCATACTATTTATGAACAACTGGTAGATTGAGAACAATAATATGAATCGGTCGGCAATCCTTCAACCTAACTCCGAGTTTGAGAGGAAGGAAGAATTAAATAGGTTACTAAACAAAACCATCTCAGAGGAGGAGCAACAAGTCCTTAAAGAATGTACAACTCAAGATCATGAGTCAATCGCTTTAATTGGATGCATAGTAAAAGAGGATAGCCTAGTCAATTTGGCAAGATTAATAATAGCCTCTAAAAACCAGTCAAATATCGAACTGGCTCTCATGGCCGAGATGAGATTGTCAGGGTATGAACAGCAAAAGCTTATAGAGCAAATGTCAGAACAGTTCCTCACTAACACACAAAACATTAGTGAAGTCGAAGATAGGATTTATTATACTCTTTTTGATGTTCTCTCATAAAAAATTTCCTGCAATCGCAACTGCTGGTATGACCGCAGTAAAATCCCTTCCTAAAAAATGTATACTTTTAGTTTCTATTGTAGTCAAAACTACTTGAGTGCTGTACAGGGCTAGACGGGTCTTGTCAGCACAAGATTGTTTATGATGAAATAAATTTCTTTAATACCGTTTCGGTTCCTATACAAAATCACCGTAATACTCTATTCGAATAGTTAGCCTTTCAGGTAGTCACGTCACTATGCTAGTATTTAACTAATGATTAATTGTTGAAAGCGTGTGGGCAAAATAAACCAATGAAATCTTATTCTGAGATACCCAAAGATCCTATCCACCAAACATGGTTTCATAGCCTTCAATTTATAAAAGATGCGCCTCTATTTCTAGAGCAACAAAGACAAAAGCACGGACAAGTTTTTCGATGTAGAATTTTCGGTTTTGATATTGTCAGAATACAAGATGCTGATGTCACAGGTACTATCTTAAAAAACTCTCACGAAATAGTTTCGGCCGAGAAAGGTTGGGAAGTAGTTCTTGATGATATTTTTCCGAATGGATTACTGTCTAAGGATGGCAAACATCATTTGTTTCACCGAAGAATCATGCAACATGCTTTTAAAAAAGAAGCCATGCTGGCTTACTTTGAAGAAATAAAGGTTTGGTCTGAAGCTCTTGCCAGCGATTTAGCTTTAAAACCTTCCGTTGACTTTTTTCCTTATATTAAAGTTCAAACGCTTAACTTAGCACTTAAATTATTTCTTGGACTCGATCCGAGTGAAGCGGTCAGTAAAAGTATATCAAAAGCATTTATCGATATGGTAGAAAGCACCATGGCTTTAGTCAGAATCCCTATGCTAAACAGTAAGTTTCATCGAGGGGTTAAAGGGCGAGCTCATTTAATCGATGTTTTTTCCAGTTTAGTGAAACAAAGACGCAAACAGCCCAGAAATGACTTAGTCAGTTTTCTTTGCGATTCAACGGATGAAGATGGCAATCAATTTAGTGATGAGCAAATCATAGACCATATTATTTTTACCATGATGGCGGCACATGATACTACTGCCAGTTCGCTTTCCTCATTAATGTTGCAAATTACCGACAATATTCATTGGCAGGACAAAATAGCGGAAGAGGTTAGCCGATTCCCCAACCTAAGTTATGAACAATTGAAGGACTTGACGGTTTCGGAAAACGTATTCAAAGAGACATTAAGAATTATGCCACCGGTTGTGACGGCTCCTCGAGTATTTTTTAAAGACGTTAATCTGTTAGGTTATGACATACCAGCAGGAACTCGGACTGGGATTAATATTTATGGTAATCATCACGATCCACGTTATTGGAATTCGCCAGAGAAATTTGATCCAACTCGATTTGAACGTGGTGAAGACAAAAATCACCCCAATATTTATATTCCATTTGGAGGAGGGGCTCATAAATGCATTGGTATGCATGTAGCGATGATGGAAGTCAAACTCATACTTAATGCTATTTTCAAACAACTAAGAGTGGAACGGGTTGACCCTAGCCAACCGGTTATATTTAAAAAAGTCCCCATATGGCACCCAAAAGGTAAGTTTGAATTAAAGTTTAAATCCGCCTGATTAGCGCAAAAAATTATTAAAGAATATCAGTTAATCAAGAACGAAATAACATAAGGATGTTTTAACAAACTACCTATTTACAAGTGATATCGAAGTCGCTAGCGATAAATGCTTTCCTTGATATTGTTGGCTGAGTGAGGAAGAGAAACCTCCATGGCTCTAATCAATAATTCACATTAAAGAATTTGGGAAAGTGAGATGGATTAGATCTTAAATGGATGAATTCTGTCTCTAATTTCTAGTTCGCACTATGAATTAGCTAATAACACCTATTTCCCTTATACTGAACGCTGCCTAAAAAAGAGGACTGGCATAACAATGAAAACAATAACCATCTTATTTATCTCAAGTGTTTTTATCATCACTGGTTGTGAACAGGCTACGCAAGAGTCTGGTTCTGCTAACGATCTGGCTGGCAAAAAAGCTAGTGAAAATCTGACTAACTCTCAGTTAGAAGAAACGATTAAAAAGACAATTCCTGTTCCAGAGGACCAGTTTTTTTCATTGATTTTTAATGGTGTGGTTGTTGGCAATATGCAGGTTACTACTAAAAATGACTCTGAGACTAATTTAAGCACAATTAGTGTAGATTATCGATACAGTAATAACGGACGAGGGGAGGATTATAAAGAACAGATTATGATCGACCCGCTAGGTTTTCCAATGAGGTGGACTGTCGAGGGCAATACCACTTTTGGCAATGCGATTAATGAAAGCTATTCGTTAGTTGAAAATTCCGCTAGTTGGACAGACGCAACTGGAAGCGAAACAGCTGAAGTAACTGAGCCTACTTTGTATGTTCCACAATTCGGTGGAGATTATGAATCGTTTATTCTTGCTAATGCTTTATTGCTTGATGATGATCATACTTTGCCGTTACTACCGGCGGGCGAAATTAATCTAAAGAGGGTAGAAACGATAGAGATCGAACAAGATAGTCAGAAGCAGGTTTTATCAAGTTATGCGCTGAGCGGTGTCGATTTGAATCCGTCGTATTTTGTCTTAGACCAACAGCAACACTTATTTGCCTATATTACGCCACGTTTTATCGCTATACGCAAAAACTTTGAACAGCATGAAGCGGACTTACGAAAGCTTTCAGAAAAATATTCAGCCAAACGCTATGAGCAAATACAAGCGGAGGTAGCACATCAATACGATACGCCGGTACGAATTCGCGACGTTCGAGTATTTGACCCCAAATCATTATCATTAACTGAGGCAGTTTCAGTGATTGTGGAGGGTGAAAGGATCATCGCTATTGAACCGCTATCGGTTGCTACCAAAAACCATGAAACGGAAATTGATGCCAGTGGTGGTACTTTAATTGCGGGTTTGTACGATATGCATGGTCACATGGGAGACGAGCAAGCATTACTTAATGTCGTCGCCGGTGTCACGTCAGTGCGTGATATGGGAAATGCAAATGATGTTTTGGACGGATTAATAGAGAAAATTGACAAAGGAATTTTAGCCGGACCAAGAATAACGCGTTATGGGTTCATAGAAGGAAAGAGCTCATTTAGCGCTAATGGTGGCATTATTGTCGAATCTTTAGAACAAGCGCTTGAAGCGGTTAGAACTTACTCAGAAAAAGGATTCCCCGCGGTAAAGCTATACAACAGCATGCAAGGAGAATGGGCGCCAGCCATTGCCAAAGAAGCGCACCGCTTAAATATGTCAGTGGCAGGTCATGTGCCAGCCTTTTCCAACGCCAATGCCATGATTGATGCTGGTTATGATGAAATGACCCATATCAATCAGGTGATGTTGGGTTGGGTATTAACACCAGAAGAAGACACTAGAACTTTATTTCGAATAACTGGTATGAGTCGTTTTGCTGGTCTCGATTTAAACAGTGAGAAAGTACAGACGACTATTAATAAGATGGTCAGTAATAACGTAGCGATTGACCCTACCATGGCAATCCACGAATTTGGATTAACCGCTCGTAACGGCGAAGTGCGTGCTGGAGTGGTCGATTATTTCGAGAACATGCCGCCTGCGGTGCAACGAAATTCAAAAGTTGCTTTGTTAAATGTTGGGAATGAGAAAGAAGATAAAGACTATCGCGAGGCTTATCAGCAAATTATTAGAACCGTTAAAATGATGAAAGATCGTGGTATTCAATTAATCCCAGGAACGGATCTCGGTGGAGGGTTTAACCTGCATCGAGAATTAGAGATTTATCAAGTGTTTGGCATGAGTCCGGCAGAGGTCATTAAATTAGGCAGTAGCGATATGGCTGAGTATCTGGGACACAATGATTTAGGAAGCATTGAACCGAATAAATTAGCCGACTTCTTTTTAGTTCCAGGCGACCCGACTAAAGATTTTAAAGAAATTAAAAAAATATCGATGGTTTCAAAAGGTGGTGTGTTTTATTTTCCAACAGAAATTTATCCTAAGTTTGGCATTAAGCCGTTTACTAAACAGCCCAGCGTGAGACAAGCAATTAACCAATAAAAACGCTAATAATACAGATGTTCTATTGTGTCAAAGAAATAGCTTATGCGCTCTCTCTCAAAGTCATCACCGAATTTATCGAAAACTGAAGAGAGCAAGTGTAGTAGAGAGTTTTAATAAGAAGTATGAAGAGACCACGCGCCAGCGTGGTGGAGCTAGTTTCGCTTTGTAACCCGCTAGCTGGAATAGTTTTTATTCTAGTATTCCTTCGCGAACTTGGATATCTGATTCGTTAATAACATATTTTTTAACAATGCTATTATTGTCAAAAAGAATAACTAGCTCCTTCTTTTTGCCATCCTGAACTAGCGAGAAAATATTGTAAGGAATAAAGTTTTGAGCACGAGGGGTGAGGTGAGTATATTCGTATTTGGCGACTTCGAGTCCCGAGCCAGAGAAAGTGGTATTAATCGGCGCACCCAAGATTGAATAAACCTCAGACTTGCTCGTAATGCCCTCACGTATTTTTCCAGACAAGGACGACCTTGTTTCATACTGTAATGCATTGTTCCCAGTAGAGGAGCATCCAGCCACTATCATCAATATCACTGCAATCATAAATAAGCGTGTACTTAACAAATTCATTTTGTTTCTCCAATATTTTAAGTTTGAACCGTTGTTTGTTTGGTGATCATACGGTCTAGCGACTTAAAAAGGCGTATCAAAATGTACGATTGTGTAGATTTTTTGTATTAGGTTCCCCGCTAGCTAAAGAGTATCTGTTTTTGGTCTATTGGGATGAGCGAGTAAATTTACCTTGAGTCGCGGTGGCTTAGGTTGCTATAAATAACGACAAAGCAGTTTTGCAGTTATTCTCTCGCTCAGTGTTGAGGGTTTTGACAATCCCATTCTTTCTAAATAATGTAATTTGTCTTTTGGAATGCGTTGCGGAGCAAGTGCGCTTGCTATAGTCAAAAGTTTTTTTGGCAAACTAGATGTAGCAGATTTTAGCTTTGTTAGCGCTCTAATCAGTTGTAGCTCAGTTGAATCAAAGTCAGAACCAAACGGGTAGTCGTTGAAAGCATCCAATTGGTTTAATTGATTAATAGTTTGAGGATTATTATTGCCCCATGCTTTGGGTAATTCAAAATCAGTAGCGATTTTTCCGGCTTTTTTAGCAGCTGCTAATAACTGCAGTTGAAAGCGGGAGTCACTGATTGATAACATTCGTTTGATTACTTCTTGATCACTTTGCCCTCTGAGATCTGCGATTCCGTATTCTGTAATGACTATATCGCGCAAGTGTCGTGGGATGGTAATGTGACCATAATTCCAGCGTATGTTTGACTCTACTTTGCCATTGGATAAACGAGTTGAACGCAACATCAAAACTGAGCGACCATCCGATAGCGAATGTGCCATGGCTACGAAATTGTATTGCCCGCCGACGCCACTAACTACTTGTGCATTTTCTAGTCCATCCGAAACCGCTGCTCCGGTTAAGGTATGGATCATACAAGTATTAAAAAAGCGCGCTTGGCGACGCTGTATTCGATCGAGGGTTTCCTGACCGCCCAATAATTCGTTAATGTGGGAAACTCGCCGCATCCATAAACCACTCCAATCGTCGCCGCTAAGTTGTTTGAACCACTGATATAAATCTTTCGAACCAAGATAAAATGCACCCTCAAGATATCGGCCTCCCTTTAGAGAGCGCCCAGCTAATCTTTTCTGAAGCTTTTCAAAGTTGCAGCTGTCAGTTAAGTCGATTCCAATTGATTCACCCTTGGTAAGAATCAGTTGTTGATCGACTATTCTGGTCGTTTCTTCGGTTAAGCCAAATTGCTTCAGCCAGTCTAAACTATGGTTATTCAACTTATGTGTTAGCAGGGAATGCTCGAGCAAATTTTCTAACGAGTCTTGGCCTAGCGGGTTGGTGATTACCTTCCTATCTAATAAATCCTGTAGTTTCAAATCATCGAAGACTTGTCGTTTTAAAATACCCGCTTTACGCAGATGCATAAAGCCGTCCATCACCATTTCGGTGGCTCCATAGAGCCCACTGTCAAATGGCTGGAGCGAACCGTGTTCCGCTAACAACAAGCTCGAGAGATAGTCATTAGCCAACGTGTCATTAAGGCTTTCTATCGCTTTTTGGTAAGTTGAGTTATCTTGTTGGCGAATGATTAACGCATTGACTATGGCATCGGACAAAGCTCCGATCCCAATTTGTAGAGTTCCTCCATCTTTAACTAAAGTACTGGCGTGTAGTCCAATAGCATGATCGGCAGATGATACTCGTTCTTTCGGAACCCCAAACAATGGAATCGATTGCGCATCATCATGCAAGTAGTCAAATAGATTCTGCTCAACCTGCGCTTCGCCTCCGAGAAAAGGCAGATCATTATTGATAACACCCACCACCGTTAGCGGTTTATTGTGTTGTTTCATTTCATCGATTAAATCGAGTAGTACATCAGGATTGCTAGAGAGGCTAATTTGGTCGCCTCGTTGAGCGACCTGCTGAACCACTATATCGATGTCTGCAGAAACTAAATCGCGAGCGACATGTGTATAGTTTTGGCTAATATAGTCTTGTTGTGAGCTGTCATTGCCAAGTTGCGAGCCGGAACTAAAATAGAACTCATGGATCTTTATATTATTTGGTAGACAATGGTTATCTCTGTCTATGACATACTCAAGTTGAGGATAGTCTTCACCAAAATGGCGTTTTACAAAGGGCTGTAAAAATCGTTTTTCTAGTGGTTGTTTTGCCTGAGGAATTTTTAATGATAGGGCTGTATATATCGTTAAATGATAATCACTGGGCGCTGCTTTAACTCGCTGATAAATGGTATTGAGAAAATGATTAGGTTTGCCTAAACCTAATGGTGCAGCCAACTTAATCTGTCCGTCGCATTGAGCTAATAATAGATCAACTAGACTTTCAAGATCGTTTGTTAAAACGGGTTTACTCATTGCCAATATGTAATTACCTAATGTAGCGATGTAGCATAGTATACTCATTTTAACCGCTTGTCTCATTAGCCTGTAGCTGAGTTTGAAACCAACTAGGCTCGCTAAGAAATTTCGATATTAAACGAATTTGATACTTGTTAATGATTACAGTTCATCAAAAATCTGGACAGTCACTCAGTATCAGTGCAAAATCGCGGCTTTCTCCAATTGTATAGATAGTACTATGTTAAAATTGATCCGTTTAATACTGGGTAGCATTATTGCGTTTATTGATATCCTCACTCGAGGACCTAAGTTAAAGCGTTCGCCTGAACAGCAAAATTCCGTTATTGCAGAGCTCAAATCGCTGTCCCTTTATCAGTTTAAGCTATGCCCATTCTGTATAAAAGTAAGACGAGCCATGCACAAACTGAACCTGCCAATTGAAACAACGGACGCTAAAAATGATCCAAAAGCTCGAGAGTTATTGCTCTCAGAAGGAGGAAAAATAAAAGTACCTTGTTTGCGGATAGAGGAAAATGGTGAGGTGAAGTGGTTGTATCAATCTAGTGAGATTAATCGCTACTTGTCAGGTCGGTTTTGCAAAGCTTGTTGAACGGCTGGTAGCCAGTCTTCGGTTTGCCCGCCGACCAAGTTCATAACGACAGCAATCGATAATAACTTGCACCTAACCTCCGCAGCAATTAATCTAAAGTATTGCTAAATTTACCAGCCAAAATCAATGTTTCCACTATCTGTTCTTGATCTAGTTCCAATAAAAATCGACAAAACACCAGCCGAGGCATTAATTGAGTCACTTGAATTGGCTCGACACGCGGACAAGTTAGGCTATAACCGATATTGGGTGGCAGAACACCATAATATGGTGGGGATAGCCAGTGCGGCAACCTCGGTAGTGATAGGCTATTTAGCCGCGGGAACTAAGAATATAAGAGTCGGAGCGGGGGGCGTAATGCTTCCTAATCATTCACCGTTAGTTATCGCAGAGCAATTTGGCACTTTAGAGTCGCTATATCCCAATCGAATTGATTTAGGATTAGGACGAGCGCCTGGAACCGATCAACAAACCTGGCGAGCTTTACGCCGTGACCCAAGAGCATCCGAACAATTTCCTCAGGATGTGCAAGAGCTACAGCGGTTTTTTGAACCTGTTAGAGAAGGGCAGGCGATTCAAGCGGTGCCGGGTGCTAACTTAAACGTCCCGCTTTGGATGTTAGGCTCGAGCCTATTTGGGGCACAATTGGCAGCTCAATTGGGGCTGCCCTATGCTTTTGCATCACATTTTGCACCGGCAGCTTTGGATGAGGCCTTACAGCAATATCGCCATTTGTTTAAACCTTCGGATCAACTCACCAAGCCCTATGCTATGCCTTGCATTTCCGTCATCGTAGCCGATACAGATGAGCAGGCACAGTACTTATTCACCAGTATGCAATTGCGTTTTCTAGGGATGATCAGAGGTCAACGTGGCAAACTGACACCGCCTGTAGATAACATTGAAAACTGCTGGACTCCCATGGAAAAAGCGCAAGTTGAAAGTATGCTAAGTTGTGCTTTTGTCGGCAGCCCTACAACGGTCACGAAAAAATTACAGCAATTTATCAATCGAACTAAGGCTGATGAGTTAATAGTGAGTGCGGGGATTTTCGAACAGAGCGCTAGATTATATTCTTACCGATTACTAGCTGAGATCGGCAATAGACTAAAACATGGCTAAATTCTTGGATTAACGGTAGGTTTGAGGAGAGTTAACATTAAAGGTGGAGTAATCATTAAAGTCTTTGGATTTGCCAGAGTTTGTTTGAAAAAACGACGATGGAAGTTTTTATTGGCAATTATTATAACCGTGTTAGTTCTCAATATTTATTATCTATTCACCATAGCGAGCAATCAAGGACCGTGGCAGCCGCATAACGAAAAAACTGCAACGGTTAAAATAACAGGAACTCTTGCGACTATCCAGAACTTTAGGCGAACTCGCTACGACCAAACGGGTAAAGCAAAAGACATTACATGGTCTGAGCGACAGGTTGATTTAGATAAACTTAATAGCGTTTGGTATGGTATTTCTGTTTTTTCCTCGCCTGGTTTAGCTCATACTTTTTTATCGTTTGATTTTGCTGACAGCGACCCCGTGGTGATATCGGTAGAAGCGAGGATGCGACCGGATCAACAATACAGTCCATGGAAAGGTGTACTCGATCGCTATCATTTAATTTATGTTATTGCCGATGAACGCGATATTATTGGAGTAAGGACGCATAAGCGAGCGGAGGAAGTCTATTTTATGCCGGTTACCGCGAGTAAAAAGCGCTACCAAAAAATGTTTATTGATATGATAGCCAGAGCGAATAGTCTGAATCGTCAACCTGAATTTTACAACACGCTAACGGCTAATTGCACTAACAGTATTATGCAAGAAACCGATATTCCTGCTTGGCAATATTATTTAGACCCTCGAATTATTTTATCCGGATTTTCAGACAGAGTCGCCTATCAATATGGAATGTTAAACACAAATTTTTCAAGGGAGAAAATACGAGAAGCATCACGTATTCGTATCGATGGATTCTCTGATGATGACCTAGATTTCTATAGCAAAATTAGATCTAATTATTATCGACAGTTAGAAGCTTCTGTAGAATAGAATGGAAGCGCAGTGACTCTGCAAAAGCTACAAACGATGCTAATTAGGCGGCGGGCGACGCATGCGGAAGCAAGGACGACTGAAAAGTTGGAATGATAAAAAAGGTTTTGGGTTTATCGCCAATCCATCGGGAGGGGCTGACACCTTTATTCATATTTCAGCGTTTAAAAAACGTAACGTTCGCCCAGTAATAAACCAAACGATCATCTTTACCCCCAGTAAAGATGAACAGGGAAGACCACGAGCCACTTTAGCGGAATTAAAGGACTTCAATAATTTCGTATCGGTCAATACGGCATCAGTTAATTTTGCTATGGGTTTCAAAGCCAAACTGCTGATTGCTGGTAGTGCTGGCTTCATGATGATAGTTTTAGCTTTGGTGTTATTTAATAGACTTCCACTGTTTGTTCTATATCTCTACAGTATTCTCAGTATCGTATCTATAGCCTTTTACCAAATCGATAAATTTGCGGCACAACAGGGTCATTGGCGAACTACCGAAAAAATTTTACAACTACTCTCGCTTATTGGTGGCTGGCCGGGCGCTATTGTGATGCAGCAATTGCTTAAACATAAATCAAAAAAACTATCCTTTCGTTTAAAGCATTTTGTTATGGTCGCCATTAACTTGCTCGGATTTTATTGGATGTTAACAGGGCAAGGCCAGTCGATTATTTGGTTTATTGATGACTCAATTAAATCATTAATTGAAGGAATAATTCGCCTCATTGCCTAATTTGGTTTTCATCGTCAAATCTGTACCAAAAATAATTTCAAATAGTTTGAAGGGCTTCAACGCTAGACTCCGCTTTATCTAATAGAGCCTCAAAACAATTGCCTTTAAAGGAAGGCAAAGGAGTCAGTCAATGAAGATTTTAAGAACGATACGTTTAGGTTGTTTAGCAAGCTTATGGCTATTTTCAACCTGGTCTAGCGCCATGGAAATACCTGAAATCCCCAAAGTACCAGCGTTTCTGCCGACTGTTGAACAAGTACCTGCTACTCAACCGATGCCCTTAGACGGAACATGGTTAGTTCCGGTTATTGGAAAAAAAATTAGGATCGATAGTGGTCGAGCCTATGCCGTTGATGGTTGGACACACCTTTTTGTACTAGATATTCAGCCGGGCATGGTGGTATTAAAGGACTTAGTGCCCACTGGGCCCGGTCAATATGCAGGTGAAGACCTACCGCTTATGGGAAGGCTTACGGCTCGTGTGATGGCGGATAAATCAATTTCTGTCTCTGTGGCAGGTGTTTTAGGACAAGCGAATTACAAGCTAGTACCAGTGCAAATCAATAATCAAGGCTGGTTTCAGCAAGAAATGCAGGCTGCAGGCATTGGTGGAAACAACCATTATCAAAGTCAGAGTTCTCAAACCCAGAATTACCAAATGTCCGCGCCTCCAGGCTCGCTCGGGCAGCCGGCAAACCAACAGCAGCATTATCAGAATTCACAGTACCGGAATCCGAATCAACAGTACCGGAATCCGAATCAACAGCAGCATCTGCAGCAGCAATATTCACCACAATACCAACAAGTACCGCGAAACCAACCACCTCAATACGTGCCGCAGCCGCAAAACCAGCCTCAGTTTACGCCTCAGAGGTTACCAAACCAACAGCTGCCAAACCGACAACAAGACGTCAGCGAGAGTAAGGCTTCGCAATCCGAAAGCGAATGCCAAGAAAAAATCTATGACCCGGAAACTGACACTATTCGTTGTTATGAAGAGGGAAATAACCAATGATTGATTACAAACGAAAACTAGTGATTTTGTGCTTAATAACCGGCTCCTCATTTCTCGCGCTCGATAGCTATGCTGCTGAAAAACCGCGTTGGGGAAAGGCGAAACACAAATGTACCAGCGGGAGCGACGGATTGGTTTGGGCCAAATTAAAGGGAGTAAAACTGGGAAGAAAAAAGAAAACTTGTGAAAGTAAGAAAGGATATTCTCCTCCACCGTTTAACGCGCGCGGTGCAAGTGGTAAACCTGACTATTGTAAAACCTTACCTGCCGGCGTTTATGGTTATTGGAAAGTAAAAGGTGACGCGCAGTGTAAGGATGGGAAAAAAGTCAAAAATAATCAAGAGCCCTATTGGGACAAGCCCAAGCATCGCTGTACTGCACCGGGTAAAGGCCTAGTCACTGCAAGACTTCTCGGTGTTGATGGAAAGTGGTGGGGTAAAAAAGGTCGCAAACTTGAATTGTGCCAAAGCAATAAAGCGCCATCAATTAATGCTCTTGGGGCAACTGGGCGGCCAGATTCTTGTAAAAAGAAATTGGTGCATGTTTACGGAAACTGGGAAAACAATAATGATGAACTTTGCATGCCGACTTGGTCGAAAGTCAAAGCAGTCGGATGCATGGGACCAGATATTGGAAGTGGCTCAAATAACAAGCGTCAAGTCTTACGCTCCAAAGTCACTAAGCTTAAAAATGGTGGGAAGTGGTGGCAGGTCAATAAATGGAAATGGCCGCTAACTGACAAAAAGCGACAATGGGCAAGAGAACAATGCATGAATCAATTACACCCAACGAGAGGTAAGCCCGATTACTGCAAGATAAAAGCTGGGGTTTGGGCTTATTGGTACCAGCCAGTTGAACAGTGCGATAAACCGCTTAAATGGGCCAAATTTAGAGATGACGGTTGTGTTAAAGATATGGAGACGCCCAACTTAACGGGAGGAGACCTCGATTTTACTGGTAAAAGAAGTTATACCGCTCGACTCAAAAAGGTCAAAGGTGATTGGTATGAATCCTGCCGTACCTGGCCGATAGAGGGATTAGAAGCCAATGATGGAAGAGTATTAACAGCCGAAGGACCAACAGGTTGTGTCATCCAGAATGGCGATGAAGTAGCAGGAATTATTGTTGGTGGAGCACTGTCTGCGGGTGCAGCCTATTTTAGTGTAGGTACCAGTGCTGGCGCTTCAGGAGCAATAGCCGTGGCTGGTGCTTCAGCTACCACGCTAGCACTTAAATCCATGGATACAGCAACGAGTGTAGATGGTGTACTTTGGGTGGAGGATAATAGTTGTCGCTAAGTGACCGAAGTTGAACGATAGAAGGTGAAAAAAAGTGCGATAGTTAGATCTAATATTTAGGACTTATTTCGCCGTCTATTGATTCAACGCGAAAGCCTAATTCGGTTTCTAAGTCTTTGTCATTAAACATGATTTCGTTTCAAGTTGAGTCACTAGAGAACTATTCATCGACTGATTAATTTGAGCTTTTCTTTGATAATCGATATAGTACATTATCTTAATTGAGTAATAAATTCAGGATGAATAGATTCTTCAATGATACATTCACGCTATATGCCTTCTCATCCACTATTGAAAAACATAGTTAGGTATTTTGCGTTCCAACCATTTGATGGTACAGGAAACTCTAACCATTGGATGACACTATTTCCTAATTGCACTACCAACCTATGTATAGTTCTTGATTCTTGTTTGGTGACCAATGAATCAAGCAAAATAAATAATAGTATTTCAACTTCTTGCATTAGTCCTGTGACGTTTAGTCGTTGTCATAGTTTTGAATTGATAGTGATTCAGTTGGAACCATATGGTTTCCATTCATTGGTGGGGTTACCAATGAAACACTACAAAAACAGCTTCTTAAAACTCGATGATTTTTTCACATTAAGCGAGTTGGACAAACTGTATAATCAATTGTACGAGACTAAAAATAGTTCTCTAAGAGTTAAACTATTAGAAGACTTTTTATTGACGCACCTGCAACAAGAACAAGTTGATGGAAGAGTGCTTTTCGCTACTCGTCAGATTCATCGAAATCCTAATACCCAATTAGATGAGATTATCAAATACCTCAATATTAGTGCTAGAAGACTACGAGATCTATTCTCCACGCATCTTGGGATTTCGCCTAAACATTATTCTCGTCTATCTCGATTTAATCATGTGGCCGCTAGAGTCACTAATAACAAGTCCTCGTTAACCGAGATTGCGTTGGCAACAGGCTATTTTGATCAGGCTCATTTTATAAGAGAATTTAGAGAGTTTGGTGGTTTATCACCGAACCAATTTAGGAAGCTTTCTGATAAGAATGCCGAATTTTACAATTTTGAAAAACAGGAATAGGTTAGTTTAACTACTGATACTAGAAGAATACAATTAGGGAGGTTGTGATGAAACAGGTATTAATACTAGCTTTAAGCGTTCTACCATTCTTTTCGGTCGCGAGTAATAAGCAACCGATTATTGATATGCACTTACATAGCTACTCTGAAAATAGTTTTAGAGCGATGCCGGATCAATACGGTCGAGCATCTTCTAAAAATAATAGTCAACACCTTAAAGAAACCTATCAAGCAATGCGAGACAATCATATTGTGCTTGGTATGCTATCGACCAGTAAACAATCAGCTGGGCTTTGGTTAAAAAGCGATACCGAAGAGCGTTTTCTAAGAGGCGTTGAGGATCCGCAGGCCTGGACTCCCAAGGAGTTTGAAGCAGCTGTTAAAGCCGGCGAAGTGCAGGTGTTTGGTGAAATAGGGACTTATTACGCCGGAAAAACTTTAGATGATCCATTTTACGCACCTTATCTAAAAGTATGTGAGAAGTATGGTATCCCTGTCGCAGTTCACACTGGAGGCGGTCCACCTAGAGCACCCTATACTTTTGCACCTAATGCCAGGCTCCGATATGGCAATCCCTATCTATTAGAAGAAGCGTTAATACAATATCCGAAATTAAAAGTTTACATGATGCATTCTGGAGAAACTTTCTATCAAGAAGCTTTGCGTCTGATGCTGACTTATCCACGAGTTTATACTGATTTAGGAGTCGTGCTGTGGGTTCATGAATCTCCCAAGTATTATGGGGAAGAGTTTTTAAAACTAGCTAAACGGTTTGGCATGTTAGATCGAGTGATGTTCGGCTCGGATCAAATGCGTTGGCCACATGCTATAGCAGATTCGATTGAGCGATTAAATAGCTTCGAATTTCTAACAGATGAAGAGAAACGCAATATTCTTTATAATAATGCTGCTCGCTTTCTTGAGTTAGATGAAGCGACAGTTAAGTCCCATCACCAATGAGAATTGTTGACTGGCAATAAGTTATTGACAGTTTTTTGTGGATGGGCCCAACCTAAAGTGCAGACCGGTTGCATTAGAGGCGTGTTTTCTCCTAAATATAGCGAGAGAAAGGCTTTGAAAAGCGTTTACTAATAACAGAAGAAAGTGCTATGAAGAATATTCACAGCACTTACTCAAACCAATAGCGTTTATTTCTGGAAGCGGTCCAAATTCATCACTTTTATCCAGGCTTTGATAAAATCATTCACAAACCTATCGTGCGAATTATCATAAGCATATACTTCTGCGACTGCTCGAAGTTCAGAATTTGAACCAAAAACTAAATCTACTGGTGTTGCAGAGTACTTTACTTTTCCGGATGATCTATCTACGCCCTCATACAAACCGTCCGTGCTACTTTTACGCCACTGGGTCGACATGTCTAATAAGTTAACAAAAAAATCGTTGGTTAATGTTCCAGGGGTATTAGTAAATACACCGTGACGACTATCATTGCTATTAGCGTTTAAGACGCGCATTCCGCCAATCAACACGGTTACTTCTGGCACCGATAAATTCAATTGATCTGCTTTGTCTACTAACATTTCTGTCGGCGATCGATAACTTGTTTTAGTATCAAAGTAATTTCGAAATGCATCTGCGCTCGGCTCCAACAGGTTGAAGGATTCAATATCGGTCCATTCTTGAGTAGTGTCATTACGTCCGGGAGAAAAAGGAACTTGTGTGTTATTTCCTGCCTGACTAGCCGCTTTTTCTATAGCGGCGGCACCACCTAGTACGATCATGTCGGCTAGTGAGATTTTCTTTCCGTCTGAAGCGTTGTAGTTAAAATCCTTTTGAATTGATTTTAATTTTGATAATACTTTTTTTAATTCATTCGGGTTGTTGACTTGCCAGTTTTTCTGGGGAGACAGTGCTATGCGCGCTCCATTAGCGCCACCTCGCATATCACTGTTACGAAAACTGGCAGCAGAAGCCCAAGCAGTTCGGACTAACTCCGAAATACTGAGATTCGTTTTTAATATCTTAGATTTGAGTTCTTTAATGTCGGATTCGTTAACGAGCTTGTAGTCAATTTTTGGAATCGGATCCTGCCATAGTAAATCTTCTTGTGGAACATCATCACCTAAATAGCGACTACGGGGACCCATATCTCGGTGAGTCAGTTTGTACCAAGCTTTAGCAAATGCTAATCGATACTGTTCAGGATCAGCCAAAAACTTTTCGGCTATTTTTCTATAAGCTGGGTCAAACTTTAGCGCCAAATCCGCTGTAGTCATTACCGGTGGGTTTCTTTTTCCTTTTACATGAGCATCGGGCACAAGGTTGTGTTTGGATTCGTCCGTTGGAATCCATATAATTGCCCCACCAGGACTACGAGTTTGTTTCCATTCGAAATTGAGTAAATTTGATAAGTATAGAGAGGTCCATTTAGTGGGTAGTTGAGTCCAAGCTCCTTCTAGACCACTTGTTACCGTATCTTCCGAATGTCCTTTACCACAAGAGTTTTTCCAACCAAGCCCTTGTTCTTCGATCGCTTCGCCACCCGGTTCAGCACCGACACAATCGCTTGGCTTGTGAGCTCCATGCATCTTTCCAAATGTATGGCCTCCGGCTATTAGCGCAACTGTTTCTTCGTCATTCATTGCCATTCGACCAAAAGCTGTACGAATGTTTTTTGCAGAACCTTTTGGGTCTGGCTTACCTTTGGGGCCTTCAGGGTTTACATAGATTAAACCCATATGAGTTGCCCCGAGCGGTCGTTGGAGTTGGCCAGCGTGATCTTCGCGATCGCTCGCTAGCATTTCTAACTCTGGACCCCAGTAAACTAGATCGGGCTCCCAATCGTCAGCTCTTCCACCCGCAAACCCGTATATCTTAAACCCCATGTTTTCCATTCCTACAGTACCAGCAAGAATCATTAAGTCAGCCCAAGAAAGCTTTTCACCGTATTTTTGTTTTAGCGGCCAAAGTAGTCGCTTAGCTTTGTCGAGATTGCCATTGTCCGGCCAACTATTGAGTGGGTTAAAGCGCATTTGTCCACCGTCAGCACCACCTCTACCATCTAAAGTTCGGTAGGTTCCTGCGCTATGCCACGACAATCGAATAAAAAAGGGACCATAATTTCCAAAGTCCGCTGGCCACCATTCTTGAGAAGTGGTAAGGAGCTGATTAAGGTCACTTTTGACGGCCTTTAGGTCTAGTTGATTGAATGCACTCGCATAGTCAAAATCTTTTCCGAGTGGATTTGAGCGTTTATCATGATCGCGTAACGCTGATAGGTCGAGTTGTTCCGGCCACCAGAATTGATTAGTTTTAATCTGTGTTGTTACTGTTTTTGCGGTGTCTTTTAGACCTTTCGGTTTATTACTTGCATTGGCAGATGCGCTAATTGAAAATGTGATAGCTGCGGTAATGCTAAGTACTATATTAGCCTTATTCTTTGTAGAAAAAATCATTTGAATACCCTCTAATTCATATTGGTTAAACGGTCAAGAGACCAACAATAAGTTTTGTACTAGACTGGATGATTACAACGACAGCAGCTACAGAATGGTCAATTTAGTCATTAGTAGCACGTCATTTCAAAATACTCTCGTAAGGAGAGGTTGTATAATTGTTAATCACTATGGATGCTATTAAGATGATTTATCAGTGATAGTAGACGGGGTAGTTTGAGGGCTTTTGGGAGGTGTTTTAGTCCGTTCGCACTTCCGAGTTTAATATTTATTCTTTTGAAGTTGCTTTTTAAACGTTAAAACAGCGATAGTCCGTCACTTAATCTATTTACTTTATTTACTTCGACCTGTTCTAGTTCAGGTTATATGAGATTAACTAATTTTGTTTAGCCAATATTAGATTTTTATTGTGATATTCTAGAGCCAGTTGTTCTTTTACCCTTCAACACGCTCTAGTTAAGACCGGCTGTTTTTTAAAGACAGTCTTTTAATCGTGCTCGTTTTGCTATCGAGCCCTAACTCAAGTGTAGGTTGATTAGACTAACGTTTAGAATTCGGAGAATAGATGAAAGCAAAAGATAAACCATTTGAAAGCAATCCATATGCGTCGCCAAAAGCCGAAGAAGAATTCGATACGGGAGATGGTTCGGCGTACAGTGGTAAAGTTTATAACAGTCTATCCATCGCCATCGCCACAATATTTGGTTCGGTGTTGGCTGCTGGGCTACTGATTCACAGTAACTATAGTCATTTTAAACAAAAAACAAGAGCGCTGGTAGCGGCAGTTTTGACAGGAGTTTTTACTTTATTGTTTATGTTTTCCATGCTTGTTATAGATTTTCCCCTAGTAATGTCATATTTAGCCATTAATTTTTTGATCGCAGCTACTCTATTACCATTAAATCAGTTATTCCAAGGTCGCCAATTAGAATTGCATGAAGAAGGAGGGCGGGCGTTTCATTCGTATATTAGAGCAAGTCTTGTGGGAGCGAGCTGTGCTATTGCGATGGTACTAATGTTATTAATTGCCTCTACCATGCATCTAATGGTTTTTTAAGGACAGCCTTTGATATCAATGATAATTGGCTAGATTGTGCTCACCACAGAATAAAAGAAATTAACAATACCATTCGAATAGTGATTTCACGACATTGTTTTATTGGAGCTCTCTACCGCTTTTCAATCTGAGCAATTGGAAGAATCTCGATTGGTTTACCTAATGTTTTTTGCTTCGGCCGGCAAACAATAAGCCGCTAATTAATTTAAATTAGCGACTTACAATACTATTGAATGATTTCAGAGGTGTGAGAAGACTTCCATAGGCTTACGCTTATAACTACAGCTAATGAGAAAATGACCAGAGCAATCATTAGCATCGGCCATTCACTATGGCGAACATGAGTGGCAATCGCGCCAACCATGAGTAATGCCAAACTAGGTGAGGCGTATCGGCGTAATATGTTGGCAGCTAACGCGACTCCACCACTAACCTCTGCGATGCCGATAAGGTACATAAACCAAATCGGATAGCCCCAACGTTCGAATGCAACTAACTCGAACTCTAGACCGGCGAGCTTAGCTCCACCAGAAAGCAAGAATATAACGGCAAGAATATAGCTGATTACATTAATTTTCATCGAAATCCACCTGTTTAACAATTAGAACGAATCTAATTTATTGGTTAATAAATTGATAAAAAAGCGTTCCAATAAAATGCTACTTATTTAGCGATTAGACCTCAATAGTTTCGCGAATGTTACAACCCGAACTTTGTCGATGCAAAAGCGCATTAAATCGGACATTGTCGGTTTATGTTCTAGCCGTTAAACTGGTTCTACTTTTCAAGTAAACTTTGTTAGTGTTATGTGTATCTTATTTCTTGCAATCGATCAACATCCCGATTATCCAGTAATCATCTGTGCTAATAGAGATGAGTTTTATGCTAGACCAACCCAAGAGGCAGAATACTGGAGAGAACAACCAGACATTTTGGCGGGTAAAGATCTTCAAGCTGGTGGTAGTTGGTTTGGTATCAATTCTAGTGGATGTTTTGCAGCAATTACTAATATTCGTACAGGAATACAGCAGTTTGAAACAAAAAGGTCTAGGGGGGAATTGGTCACAATGGCGTTGCAAGCTGATTCGCCGATCGATGTTCATTGGCTAAAAGAAAATAGTGATGAGTACAATCCATTTAATCTTACCTACGGCCACCTCAACCAATTGAGATGTTATAACAGTATACAGAAACGACAAACTCATTTAACTGATGGTTTCCACTCTATTTCCAATGGAGCGTTAGATGATATTTGGCCCAAAATGGCAAAAGGTGCACGACGTTTAGAGCGGTTGGTAGCGGTCAATAAAATGATTGATGGCGACGAACTTTTTAATATTCTAAAAGATAAAACTCAAGCTGCTGATGTTGAACTGCCTCATACCGGGATACCATTAGAATGGGAAAGAAAACTCTCCTCAATTTTTATCAACAGTTCTGAATACGGAACTCGTTCTAGCAGCATTATTATTCAAAATAAGTTAGGGGCGGTTAAGTTTATTGAGCGTTGCTATGATGATCAAGGTAACAAGCGCGGCCAAAGAGATTTTCAGCTGAAAGTATCTCGGCAATAAGCCTTTTGTTTCATCATGCAGAATAATACAAATGACCTAACCTCACCTAACCTTAATAGGGAGGGACTAAAATGCGGTTCGGTTTAGTTAGGTTCTGTAATGATTTATTTGACAAACTTCTTAAACGGTTCGTCTACAGGGGTCTTAGCTAGGTGATTCGCAAAGTTACTAATGGTCTTTTGAGCGAGTCCTAAAACAATTTCCAAAAGCTGTGCTTCACCATAACCCGCTGATTTAAATTCAGTTATTTGCTCGGCAGAAAGCACACCACGTTGATCAACAATTGCACGTGTAGTTGATTGGAGAGCTTTCAACTTCTCCGTTTTTAGCGTTTCACCATTGTGCAATGATTCTATAGTTTCTTGATCTACTTTCATCATATGTGCGATTCCGGTATGCGCTGGTAAGCAATAGTGACACTGGTGATAAAAGTTTATGGTCTGCCAAACCACTGTTTGCTCTGTTGCATCAAAACTGCTTGCTTGAAATAATTCATGTAACGCTTTGTAGGCTTCAAGTGTTTTAGGTGAAGCTGCAAGCACCTTGTGTAGATTTGGGATAAAACCGAACGCCGCTTGTGATTTTTTCAATTCAGTATTAGCCGGTGAAGGTGCGTTATCAATTTCGTAAAGTGTGAATGACATGGTCATTTTCCTCATATTTTGTTTAACAAGTGAGTCGTTTTATTTGACGAAGCGGTATTATGGAAGAAGTCGATTGGACAATTAATGCTTTAAAGTCTCCCATTTATGCTTTATTGTCTCATTTGAATAATATTGCTGGTAGAAACACTGATCAGATGTCTGTGTGAATAGCGAACCATGGAGAGCTAATACTGTGGAATTGATTAATGACGTTCTTAATTTGATAAGGCTTAACGTACAGGTTTATCACAATGCGCGGGTCTGCGGTCAATGGCGTATCAATGAACATTCACTGGGTGCTACTTGTTTTCATATGCCGACTCAAGGAGATTGTTTATTAAGGGTTGAGGGGCAAGGCGAATGGCATTTGAAACAGGGTGACATTGTTATCTTTCCGAAAGAACTGCCTCACTCAATGGTTCCGAGCGTTAAGATGCAAGGAGCTCAGCAGCACCTTCCTATTGCACAATCCCAGTCGATTGCTGGCACTAGTATGTTATGTGGCTCAGTTGATTTTCAGCATAATGGGGGAGAGCAATTGATGCAGTTTTTACCAAAACTATTAGTGGTTGAAGCCGATCAAGCAAAACAGTGGCTACATCCATTAACCGATTTGATCGTCGCCGAGAGTATCGCTGGCGCGAATATGGAAAGCCCTGTATTGAATCGTCTTTGCGAACTGTTAGTTGTCTACGCTTTGCGCTGTTTTGCCGAAAATCATCCTCAGAAATCGAATATATTTGCACTGTATGGTCACCCTAAACTCTACAGATCGGTTAAGGCGATACACCAAAATCCTGGGTTTAATTGGGTACTATCAAATTTGGCAAAAGAAGCCGCGATGTCGCGATCGCGTTTTTCGGATTTGTTTAAACAGGTTGCAGGAATGACAGCAACTCAATACCTGACTTGGTGGCGCATGCAAATTGCCTGGTCGGAATTATCGAAAGGTGAAAGTGTTGATTTGGTTGCCGAGAGAATTGGTTATCGTTCGGAAGCTGCTTTTGCAAGGGTGTTTAAAAAGACATTTGATACGACGGTTGGGATAGTCAGAGCTTCCGCAAAACGTTAAGTACCTTTGGTCACTAGAAGTTTTAACTAAACCTCGACTAAACTTGCTGTAATTAAAAATTGTAAAAAACGAAAGATGACATGGCTAACTTGATAAGCCAATAATAAAAGTGCCAATCGCCAAACACATTGAAGCCAATTTAGTTTAAACATTCGTCGCATGGCTAAGAGTAAATAGATACTAATACCAATTGGTAGCATCAGAAAATAAATTCGGTTTGGTTCAATTGGAAGATCGAATAATTGTATAAATATACCGATCACAAAGGCGGGTGCCATTGCTAGAATTACCCACATCAAAAGCCAGCTATGAAAGTTTAAACTGAAGCTAAAATAGTCACCTGAAAAATAATTCCTATTATACAAAATTAATGAACAAGCCAGCGCGTAAACTGGCACTTGCAAAATGATTAGAGAGCGGGCTAAAACGACGACCAGCTGATTATAGTTTTGCTCAAAGGTTTGATAGTTGATTTGATTAGAAGTTAGATAATCATCCAAAAGCGGTTTTATATAGGAGCTATATTGTTGCAGGCTCACTTGATCAATTAGAGTCACATAAAAATCTGAAATTGGTGAAAACATCACAAATAAAACATTTAGGACGAAGAACAGGGTGATAGGTTTTAGATAATTTACTCTTCTACCCAGATGATAGTCATATTCTAGTTGCCCTGGCTTGAGCAATATGGATTTAAGTGTTCGCCAAAGCTTGCCGTCCACTGAGGTTAAGTCTTCAATAATATCGCTAAGAATATAATGAAGCGATCTTAATTTAGGATTAAGCCTTTGCTCGCCACATTGCGAGCAAAAGTCGCCGGATAGGCTAGCTCCACAAGTGGCACATTGCTTAGAAAGTGAATCCATAAGGTAGAGTTAATGCTACGGCGTTGTGGAATATTGTCGAAAACAATAGCATATTGTTTTCACAGCAACAATCTATACCAATAGCAATAAGTTTTAATCTCGCGTCATTTACTGAATGTCTCCCAGTTCTAACTCGTTATGCGGTCTCTTTTATTGAGAAGTTCTCTGAGGATGCTATCTTTGCTCTTGCCTGCAGCAGCAATTGTTCCTCTTCCAACAATGCAATTTGCATTTTTCGGTACATCTTTAATGAATAAAAGCTAAACGGAGAGAAGAAAAGTTTGATAATTACTGGCATCAATTCTATCGCGATAAAGAATATCTTTAATAGCCAACTAAATAGAAAAGCAGCTTCGCCTATTTCTGGATCTTTGTGGATATTCTTCAAAGCCAAATAACGTCTGAGCATGCCTGTTTTCACAGCGTAAAACAGACCATCCTTTTCTAACTTTTCACGATAGATATCCATTTTCTCTTGCTTTTCATCAATCGCTCGATTAAGAACTGCTTTAGCATTAAGTAGACTTTGCTCAAGAATAGCTATGGACTGCTTATTTTGCTCATAATTCGCTTCGGTCATTTGAAAATCGTTAATCTCTTTTTGTACTTGATTTAATCCGAGCAAGGCCTCTTCTATATCAGGCTTTAATGCGTCTAGTTTTTGTTTCGTTTCATTTAAGCTCGTTTGCAATACGTCGATTTGTAAGCTTAAGTCGGTATAGGTTGCCACCGCTCGTTTATATTTAGGGCCTTCAGTTGGGGCACGACCATCTTTACCGGTTCTTTCTAAGAGTGCCTCATTAAACCAAAAATTGTAATCTTCTCTAGCCTTAGCCAAACGTTGATTTATCGACGCTAGTTCGGTAAACAGAACCTGTTGGGAGCGTTGTAGTTCTGTGGAGTTAAGCTGCTTTATAGACAGTGTATTGTTAAGTGTGTCTGCATCGTTGGCGGTTGCAGCTTGCTCGTAGCGACTATTTTGTTCTCTTAACTGCTCCAGTTGACCTTGAAGTGTTACTATTTTGTCGCGATCAACTTTGATGCTTGTTTCTAGCTCTACTTCATATTCTTCCAATTTCGCGAAATACTGTTTATTTTTTTGATTAGACTCTTGCTGTATTTGTTCATCAATAGCGTTAGCCTGCAAACTAATTTCCGCCAATGTTGCTAAACCAACGGCAATGATTAGCGAATATAGGACGCGCGGAATCAAACCGATAAAGCTACGAAAGGGGAGACCTTTTTTAAAGGGGTTCTTAAGCGCCCAATCTGAGCCGATGATAGCCTGGTCAAGAAAAAACAATGTGAGCGAAAAGATTATGCCTACGATTACAGCAGCGGTGAATTCTAGGAATAACGACACGCCATAAGTGAATAACATACAAGTAAATGCAAAAGTGACCAATTGGCGAAAAACCATGGCATAGACTAGTGTGCGGTCATATTTTCCACATTCTTTGAGGGTTTCGTAATCAGTTAGAGAGAGAAATGCGAAGAGTTTAAACCAAATCCCATCTTTGGGGGTGTTTCGCTCAAAATCATTGTTTACCGCGATAACCGGTTTTTTCTCAGAATTGGACTCTTCCGACATTGGATAACCTCAATTGATTTACAAGTTATGGCCAGAAAACAGCCAAAAAATATAATAGTGCTTAAGAGGTTACGACGAATTTAAGCAGTAAATAGTTGGTTCAGTATTGTAAAGAACTGTGTTTGTTCTAACCCCGATGGCTTAAAACTGCATTTTATTGCACCTTAAACTATGAATTTTTAGAGTAAATAGTTAGCTAATTTATCTCTGAGCAATCTGAAAGCTAAGACATAGCTGCTAAATTGCAAATGGGCCGATTGGTTTGCATTACTTTTCTACTTAAGGTGATACCTGGTTAATTAATGAACAATATCTCAAAGTTGGCTAACGTTAAATTGGCTGAAGCTATTGAGATATCTGGCTTTGCTTGATTTTTAATAACCCTAATAGAATTAGGGGATACAGCGCTTTTTAAGGAAGGTTTAGAAGCTCCAAACTAGCAACAACCTTAATTAACATTACAAATTGCGATATTTGCGAGATTATCAAGTCGCCGAATAATTGTTTTACCAGCCATTAAGGAATTTGAAGTGATAGTCGTAGCAAAAAACAGATTAGTTAAAGCGATAGAACTGCACCCATCCGCCAACCAAGTATTGTTAGGTTGGTACAAAATCATTAGTGATAGCGATTTTTCCTCGGAGCATGACTTAAGGTCGACATTCTCAAATTTAAATAGCAGTAACGACCAATACGATTTCTCTGTACCGGGAACCAATCTACAAATTCGTACGATGATTAATTTCGATACTCAAGTCACTTATATTGAAGCTATTCAACCCAGCCGTTCATAAGAGGTAAATAATAATGGAAACTACGTTGGAAAGAGCCGCCAAAAATTGGGAGATGTTAACCCCAATCATTGACACACCAAACGATGCCAATGATTACGACACCTTATTACAAAATATTGAGGTTGCTATTGAATTAAATAGAGGCCGAAACAGCCGAGCTATGCTCGAGCTGATTAACTCTATGTCGACCGCGGCACTAGGTTATCAAGCGCATGCAGCGCCAGACCTTGCAGGAAAGGGATTAGATGCGCTTCGATATTTGGTAAAGCTTCATAGAGTTAGACAAAACGATTTGCCTGAAATAGGAAGCCAAGGTGTGGTCTCTGAAGTCTTAAATGGTAAAAGAGCACTCACACTTCGCCATATAAGGGGCTTAGCTAAGCGGTTTAAGGTTTCCCCGAGTACCTTTATCGATCTTTAAAGTTATACTACTAACTCAATTCATATTAACTAAAAAACATAGTTTTCCTCTGCCCTTAGCGAGACTAATTCTTCCAGATTTAGTCTCGTAATTTCCCACTGACTTAAACCTATAATTATTCTAAGAAAACAACGTAACATACTGTTATTTAATATAATATTGTCTACGTTTTATTCGGTTCTATGATTTAATTTTCTGTGAATTGTTTAATTTGGCAGCGTAAATTTAGCTTAAATCACTTGATTAATTTCTATTTGAGAATCAGAATTCGACCTTATAAAATAATTGGTATGACCCATCTTAATTTGTGGCACATTATAGATGTCATGAAATCCGGCAGTAACATGGAGAATTTAGTTGTACACTGTATAAGTGAATGAGAAAGATTGTTAACCGCAAAGAACGGGTTAATTGCTTATCCATATTAAGCATATAATACTAAAAAATGAGTAGGACGTTCAGTGAGCCGCTGGGACAGGTGTATAACCATCGGCCGAAATGCCAAAAAACGAAGTATTGATGTATTCAAATAAAGAAACTGCAAACACAAATGATATGACTCTCAGGAACTGGGTGCCCATAGCTTTAGATGTAGCTGTTAAACAGGATTCTTGAGAGTGACTAAAAGTAATAAAATGATTCTGGGGAAGTGTGAATACGACCCAGAGTTAAGAGAGTTAAGTATTGAAGGGCAATCGCCACAAGTCATTGGGCATGTCCAAGCCAAGCTGCTACAACTGCTCTATTCTAATCCAGACCAATACTTTTCCAATGATGATCTACAGAGGGAAGTTTGGGATGGGCGAGTTATTGAAAATACTACCATTCGAACCACTGTCTCCTATTTAAGAAAAGCTCTTGGTGAATCTGAGGATTGTAAATACATAGACTCAGGTCGTAATAAGGGCTATCGGTTTGTTGCTGATATAGAAGAAATTACACCACAAAGGCAGTTCAAACG
Organism: Kangiellaceae bacterium; assembly: GCA_039969155.1. GTDB lineage: Bacteria > Pseudomonadota > Gammaproteobacteria > Enterobacterales > Kangiellaceae. The sequence goes on along the minus strand of JBDVOJ010000104.1, from coordinate 8,204 downwards.
TTTTTTTCCCTTTGCAGTGATTGCTGGCTTGGCTATTTTGCTGATTTATGTTGTTTTTCAGTCATCACCTCCGCAGGTAGTACCAAAAATTGAAACAACACTGGTAGGACAAGAGCTCGAGGCGACTGTTAGTGGTGAATTGATGGTTTTTTCACATAAGCCTGAAGGGAGTGAGACTTGGAATTTGTTTTCAAAAGAAATTGGAAAAGAACGATATTTTCGATTAACGGATGGGCCGTTTAACGATCGAAAATCTGCACTGTTTAAAAATGGAACACATCTAGCTTTTAATCGACATGATGGTGAAAAATGTCAGATTATTGTCGCGGAATTAACAAAAGGAAAACATGAATTAATCAATGAGAAATCGGTTTTTAGCTGTCCCAATGGATATTTCATAGCGTCATTGGCATGGCAGAGTTCTTCCAGTTTATATCTTACACTAGCTAGGTCGATGACCGACAAATATAGATTAGAAATTTTTGATATTGAAACAAAGGAATTAACTCCAATAACAACTCCTTCCAGTTCTGGTCGAGGAGACTATTACGTTACTTCAAATGAGTCAGCCAAAAAGGTTTCGTACTTACGTAATATTACCGGGAATAAAACAGAAGTTTGGGTTTATGACGAAATTTCAAAACAGTCTAGAATTGTTGCATCTATTCCTTTGATATTGATGACGGCTGGTTGGATAAGTGAAAATGAGTTAGTCGTGCGGACAGGTTGGGGGCAATTGAGCCTCTTAGACATAAAAAATGGGGAGTTACAGAAAGTTTTCGAAACAGGTGACAAGATTTCTTATCCTTTCGTTATAAACAAGTCGTCAGTAGGATACATGAACGGATTTCTTACAGTTAGGGATATAGTTCAAACGGAACTCAATGGAAACACTAAAAACGTAATATCTTCGTCATTCCGTGACTTTAATCCTGTATATGCGGAGGAGGACGGAAGTATTGCATTTATTTCGAATAGAACTGGAAAATATCAAATCTGGATTCGAAATAAGGTGGGAGAATTAACGCAGGTAACTCAATTCGATCAAAACTTAAGAATTGGAAATTTAACCATAAGTCGAAACGGCAAGTATATTGCGTTCGTGATTAATGCTCATTTACAGATTATGCGAACCGATGGGACTCTTTTATTTCAGAGTAAAGACGGTCACTTTAATAAGAATCCAGCTTTTTCCCATGACAGCGAAAAAGTATTTTATGCTTCAGAACTTGAAGGTGAGTGGTACATTGAATACCGAGCATTGGGCAACTTGAAAATTAAGAATCGGCTAGACAAGGGCTATGTAATAGCTCCTTGCGCAGAAACAGACTGTTTTTATTATATTAAGCATAAAGAATCGCTGTTGTATAAGTCAGTCGGGGGAGAGTCTTTTTCTACTGGTGTGACGTTGAACAACATCGCAAGTCCTGCTCAACTCAAAATAGTCGGAGAACTTGTTTATTATTTAAATAGAGAAGGAAAACAATCGGAGCTACTTGTTCAAAATATGATGACGAAAGAAGTTAATCACGTTATGCCTCTTTCGACCTCAGGTTTTTCAACGCAAAATGAACCTTTTTACGTGTTTACCTCGAAATCACGTGAGCCAGAAACCTTGCTCCTATCTGTAAAAGTAGAGAACTAAACAAGGTTATTAAAAGGTTTTCACATTCGATACAACTTTAATTAACATTACGAAATGAGATAAATTATCGTATGCTTAAGGTTCAGTCAACCCTTATCTACGGAAGTATCGAAATGAAAAACATTAATTTAAAACCTGTTGTTATTAGCTTCTTTTTATTATTCACAGTTCAAATTTCTGCTCAAGAAAGCGATCGTACTAATACCGAAGAAAGTGGTGATCCTGAGTCTTGTAATCCCTTTCCAGATTGTGTTGAGGATTATTTTGTCACTTCTGAAGAAGCGGAGATAACTTCTAAATGGTCATTACTTTGGGAAAAAATATCCAAAGAAATGAAAGAGACAGTCGACAACTTGCCTTTGCCAAAAACACCAGAATAATTTTTGTTTGGATAACTATCAAACGCAACTAGGACTCTTTGAGCTTTTTTGGAGCTCAGAGAGGTTTTTGTATTTACTTATTTTACTTGACGCTATAATTACTGTTTTATCAATTATTTAGCGATCAAAACGTGCTACAAATAATCCCCCCACAGAATTTCAAACACATCCCTTGGAAAAACGGCCAAGGCACGACTATTGAGCTTGCAATCAACGAAGAGGGCACGGTTAATGACTTTGACTGGCGCTTAAGTATTGCAACGGTAAAGAATGACGGGCCATTTTCCGATTTTAGCGGCTATACCCGAAATCTAGTATTGATAGCCGGCAATGGACTATCACTAGAGCATAGCCCTACCAAGGTTGATAGACTTGACGAGCTTTTGCAGTTTTCTACGTTTGATGGTGGCTGCAAAACAAAAGCGACGCTAATCAATGGACCAATTACCGATTTCAATCTGATGACTCGCACGAATTGTTTTGTTGGTAGGCTAGAGACCTATCGAGACCCTAGTCAAATCAAACTAGAAAAGGCTTTAATAAGCTTTGTTTATTCACTTGATGAAGACTTATCCATCCAATCCAACAAAACTTCTTCCAATTTCAGTTTAAAGCCAAGAGAACTCGCAAAATTTACCGATATTCAACAGCAAGATTGGGTTGTAAGCGGTAGAAATTTCATTCTTGTATACATTGGCAACCGTTAACTTAACTAATTTTTAATCATTTTTGGCCCAAATAGGCGCAATTTTTATACTAGTTTTGTAATAAATAATTATTTAAAACATGTTACTTCAACTTTATTGTTGAAATTGTATACAAATCCTAATTTTTGCCTGATACACTGGTTTGGCCTGTTAAGTAGTCAGACCACTCTATCTTCTACGTTTGTTTTAGCGAATAGTAGTGGGTAGCCCAATAATAATTAAGACAATAATAAGGTGTTGAATGATGAAATCTAACTTTTCCCAACTTGCTCTATTCAAAAAAATCGCTGTTTGCTCTCTTTCTCTCTGTATGTCTTTCCCCGCATTTAGTTCTGGAGGCGGTGGCGGAGGTGGTGGAGACGATTTACCACCCCCTGATAGCTGTACTTCTAATTGTGGATATGAAACCGGTCCTACTCCCGATTTAAACTTTCTGGAAGCTGCCCTAGGGCCTCAGCCCTATGCCACTTCATCGGTATCGAGTTCGGTCGATGGTTTCGGTGGCGGCACGATTTACTATCCGACCAGCATTTCACAAGAAATGGCGACTATCTCGATAGCGCCTGGCTTTACTAACACTCAAAGCGCGGTCTCTTGGTGGGGACCTGTATTGGCTTCGCATGGTTTTGTGGTAATTACAATCAACACTAATTCTCGATTCGACCAACCAGAGAGCCGAAGTCGCCAACTTGATAGTGCGTTGAATTATTTGATTGATCAGAGTAATACATCAAATAGCCCAATTTCAGGCTTAGTTGATGAAAATCGACTTGCGACTATGGGATTTTCGATGGGGGGAGGTGGTGCTTTAAGAAGCGCCTCTCGTAACCGCTTAAGTGCATCAGTTCCTCTCGCGCCATGGAGTACAGGAAGTAACGATTTTAATCAGATCACCGTCCCAACAATGATTATGGCCTGTGAAAATGATGGAACAGCATCGGTTAACTCGCACGCTAGCCCTTTTTACAATGCTATCCCAGGCAGTACTGATAAAGCCTATTTGGAACTGAATAATGGATCTCATAATTGCGCGACTGGTCAAAGCACTGCTTATCAACCAACCATTTCCACATATGGTGTTTCTTGGATGAAACGCTTCTTGGATAAAGATGGCCGATATGACCCATTTTTATGTGGTCCTAACCATGAAGCAAATAGTAATATCTCTGAATATCGAGATACCTGTAATTACTAAGCGTAGAAATAAGTCTACCGATTCAAGCTTTAGTTGAATCAATGCTCACTGAAAACTTAGTGTTATCAGTGAGCATATTGATTTTATATTTGCTGTACTAGTAAAAATTGAAATAGCGAACTCTATCATTTGGTATTCAACGGCAAAAAAACAAGAATGGCAACTTGATTAAACAATCTTAAAAAAGTGAAGTGTCTTATCCATGCAAAATAATAAAACCTACATCGCTTTAGTGCTCGTTGTGGTCGTTGTGATAGCCGCAGTGTTCTTGTTAAGAACCACTCCCACAGACTCGAGCGTGGAAGCCATGACCAACTCTAATCAAATGAATGCGATGAAAGATAAAAATACGACAATAGGTAAAGAGTGGCAATGGTCGAAGAAGGATGCAATTGATCATTCAAGCGAAACTATCGCCGGTTTGCCCTTTACCTCCGACTCCGTGTACCGAGCACTTCAAGCTGTTAAGTTGGACGAAAATGGTAATGTTATTCTCGATCATGATGCGTTACTCTCTCTTGATGAAGCGCTAGAACGGATTCACAATAAATTGGATAGTGAGTCGCTGAGTGTTTTGTTCGAGTTAATCAAAAAAGCACTCCCCGGAAAAGCCGGAGAACAAACGGCTGAGTTGGTTGGAAATTACTACAGCTACTTACAAGCTAAGCAAGAATTTAGCCAAATAAATGAAGCGATGGCTGACACAAATAATGAGTTAACAGAAGAATCTATAAAAGCTAATCAGGAACTCTATACTGAACTTCAAGAACTTAGAGAAGTGCATATTGGAAATGATGCAACTAAGAAGCTATTTAGAATTTCTGATGCAAATGCGCAATACATGTTTGATAGTATGAAATTAGAAGCTAATAGCGATCTAACGGCAGAAGAAAAACTACAACGTAGAGAAGAAATCAAGGAAAGGCATATCGGTTTATCTATAAACATCGCCGATTGGCCCGAGCGATATAAGACATTTAAAAAACAAAAGCAGCAAATTCTAGACTTGGGCCAAGGGGCTAAGCAACAGAGTGAGGAGCTTGAAGCGCTTTTACAGAAGTCTTTTAGTAATGAAGAGCTTCAGCGGATTAAACACCTTGAGTTATCACGAACATAATTAACTTGCTTTGTAGTAGTTATAGATTGTTCTAACTTTTTCATCATAGAAATTGAAATAGAATTATTGGATTACTTAGATAAAAATAGAAATAGATTAGGCGATAATTCTACGCGCGGGCAGTTATGGTCTTTTCTGTTCTTACTCGTATTTGTCGTTTACCTCTCGTTACTTAGGTTAGACTTGAATTCTGACTCTCCTCTTTCTTCATTCAGTAATGAAAATCAGATATGGCAGCAGCCCGTTGCTTTGGAAGCCTCTTATCCAGAAAAAATTAGCAGTGAGACTTGGCAATTCGATTATGACAATATCGAAGCGCTAGTACGGCAATCCAAACTTATTCACCAACGTGGATGGCGAGCAGATAGAGACTCACTATCCTTGCTAGAAAATATTATAGCTGAACTTCCGTCCGATATATCTGAGGAAACGTTTCAAAGGATACAATTTCTCCTATCTAAAAATCTAATCAAAGAAAATGCGGATGCGCTTGTAGATATTCTGAGGAAATTTGTTCAATACCAAAAGCGCTTCGTTATACATCAAGAGACTATTCAAAAGAGCATTAAACTAAACGATCTTGACCCGCTAAAGAGTAGCGCAGAGGAACTACTCAAACTGCAAAAACTAGTCTTTGGTGCTGAAACAGCAATTAAACTTTTCTCAGAAAGAAATTTAACCACCAATTATTTGAATAGTCGAATATTGATCCGCTTGGACGCTAGTATTGACCCTGAAGCGAAACTCAAACTACTATCTGCACTTAAAGCTAATTATCAAAATAGCATAGAAAGGCAAAGGTAAATAAGTGTTTATAGAGTTGTTAATCGAACGCTGTCGCCAGTATTTTTGTTGAGAGATGCGATTTTAATGTGAATAATCTCGTGACTAAGAAAAGCGTAAAAGAATTATTGACTAGCGCTAAGTTGATATTATTAATTCTTCTTTTTTGTGGGTTGCTATCGATACCCTATTTGGATTTTGATCGGTATTATTTTACTTGGTTTGCTTTTGTACCCCTACTTTTTGCAATAGAAAAAGCTAGTCTAAAGAAGACCTATTTTCTGGCAACTTTAGCAGGCACTATGGCCTTTACTAGCGGTATGTATTGGATTGTTGATTTCATTAATATCGCCAAGGGAAGTAGTGAGAATATCAATGTTTGGTTGGCTTTTTTAAACTGGGTATATTGCTCACAACTAATCGCGCTAGTGTTAGTGCTGTTTAACTGGCTTAGAAGAAACACCAGTATTCATGAGTTTTTATTATTCCCTGTATTGCTCGCAAGTATCACTTCGATTTACCCCATGCTTTTTGCTATGCGCCTAGCGGACAGTCAAATTAATTTTCATGTGGCACTTCAAGCAACTGAGTTTCTAGGGCCTTATGCATTGGATTCAATTATAGCTTTAGCTAATATTATGATTTTTAGAGTCTTGTTTATTTTTAGTTCAACGATTGGTGGAAACAAAAATGCAAGCAGCATGAGTATAATCCATTCCCATGACGCTAAGTGGGCTTGGGGAGTTGGTATTAGTTTGATAACAATTTGGTTGAGCTACGGGTTAAGCGCACTACAGCGGTGGGAGCTTGAACTCTTGAATTGGCAAACCGTGAAGGTCGGTATAATACAACCCAATGAACAACCAAAGCTAACCACTAAAAAAAGCATTGCTGGGTATAGCAAAGCCTATCCTCCAGAATTAGAAATGAGTGAACGACTTGCAAAACTAAATCCTGATTTAATCATTTGGCCAGAGGCATATCCTAAACAATATTTGAACGACAGCAAGATAAAAAGTGCCTATCAAAAAGCTGTAGAGAAAATGAGTGTCAGCTTGATGTTTCAAGATATTCGCAAAGTCAAAGATAATCAAAGTGGTGAGACTTTAACCCACTATAATTCAGCGATATTAATTGATCAAAAGGGTGAACAGGTCGGTTTATACGATAAGATCAAACGCATCCCATTTGGTGAATACGTTCCATTACTGGATGAAAATTCGTGGTTACATGGCCGGATAGAGTCGTTTCTTGGAACGTTCTTAACGAAATACTCAATGGGACAAAATCATCAGCTATTCAAGCATGACAAGCTCACGATTGTACCTTTGATCTGCTATGAAACAACCTTTCCAAGTTTTGTCGCGAATGCAGTTTCAACGGCTTTAGAGCGACGACAAGAAAATACTGAGCTTGTTAATCGTGCGACTATGCTTGTAGCACTTTCTAATGATGGATGGTTTGGTTCAACTAAACAACCATACCAGCATGTAATGGGCTCAATTCTGCGCGCTGTAGAGAGCCGGGTGCCGCTGGTACATGTCTCTAATAATGGGCCTTCAATTGTTGTCACACCGCAGGGTAAAGTTGTTTTTGCAAGCCCTTTGGGGCAACGAGGAGGCTACCTTGTAGAAGTCCCAGTAAAGGTTGATTCTAAAAGAAGCTTTTACGGTCGTTACCCCAATTTATTCGTTAATGTTTTATATAGTTTATTGTTTTTACTGATATCTATGACAGTGTTAGGGCTATCTAGAGAAAAGCGAAGTACTCTTAGGTAGGTGGTTTAAATATCCCACTAGAAATATTTGAGCTAAATAGTTAAACTGAATTAAATATTTTTAGTGATAGTACTTTATGGATCAATCTTCCGAACAATCGATAACTTATAAACTCGATAAAGCTCATTTTCAGGAATGCTTCGAACAGTCAGCTCCTCCGGTAAACAAAAAAGACTATCTAAAAGCTATTATTTTGGGTGGCTTAGGGATTGCGCTGTTTTTTGTGGAGGCCGAACATTATTACATCCCATTTTTCATTTTTTGTCTTGCAGTGGTAGAGTTGCTTAGTGTTAAGTATCGAAAAACATGGTGGGTTTGGCGGCAGTTAATGAGTAAGGCTGGAAACAGCTCGAATAAGCTGACCATTTGCGAAAGCGGAATTAAGTCTCAATCAAAACAGGTTAACAATGATATCGCCTGGGATGATGTAGTCGCTATCACAAAAACAGACAAAGGATTCTTGTTAAGCCATAATAAAGGTGTGAATTACATTTCGAAGAGTCACCTTTCTGAATCAATGCTGCAATTACTAAAGACTAAATCAGCTAAACTCAAGTCTTCTGATAATTAGCGCCTATTCTCAAGAAAAATAATTATAT
>JBDVOJ010000103.1:0-10012 GCA_039969155.1 Kangiellaceae bacterium | reverse complement strand
AACTTACCCCTGTCAATACTTTAAAATTATTTATTTCAATTCTTTTTAAAGCCTTGCCAAGTCTCGCCTCAGAGCACTTCAATATCCCTCAAGCGAGGCGCGCATTATAGGCACTTAATTTACATTGGCAACTGTTTTATTGGTTTTTTTTAAAATAAGTAAAAACTGACTATTTTTCATACAAAACCTGGTCAATTGGTCGACAAATTTGAACAGATAATGAGCAAAGACATGCTAGAGACTATTGCCTCACTCTAGCACCGGATTATTGTTAGTTCGGAGGACAAAAAAGGCGATCCGCTATCAATGACATTATCTAGCCCAAAGGGGAATTCAATAAATATTCCATAAACCAATGTAGCTATGTTCGATATTCTAATTATTCCCTAAACCCATTGGATTAAAAGAAATGAAAACCAGCCACACATTGCCGATTATAGCCTTGTTGCTTACTAGTTGCGCAACAACCACCGTCGACAAACAAGCCGAGCAATTAGTAGTCACTCCAGAAACATTGGAAGAAGCCAAAAAGGTCGTTGGCTACGAATGTACCTATGTTAAGAAAACAGGGACTCGTATCAACAAAAAGGTATGTACAACACTGGCACAGCGGGAAGCGGCTAAAAAGCGCTCTGAACAATTTGTAAATGAGTACCGTGAAAACAATATTCCGGTACCAAAGCAGACTGGTCAATAAGATTGGCGATTAAGAAATTAACGGCCAATCTTTATGATACTCAAAACAGTTCTTGCTAAACGTGAATTACTTCCATCGAATTAGATGGAATATCTTCTTACCACGTTTAATGATGTGGTATTGATTAAAGTATCCAGACGATTCATCTAAACAAGCGTCAATATCGGTCAATTTCTCACCATTGACGCTAATGGCGTTATCCTTAATGAATTTTCTAGCTTGACCCACCGTCACTTCACCCCTTGGGGTTTGAGCTAAACCGGTTTCAACGAGCAAATCGACTAAAGCCTTCTCGCCTTTACTAATCGTTGTAGTATCCAAACCATCAAGTGCTAATTGGGTCAAGTCTTCAGCAGACAAACTGGAATAGTCACCTTTAAATAGCGCGTGGCTAATTCGTTGGGCTGCTTCTAGTCCTTGCTCTCCATGTACTAAGCGAGTGACTTCTTCAGCTAAGATCCCCTGCGCAGCCGGTCTACCTTGAGCTGCCTCATCATCTTTTTCTATTTGCAGAATTGTCGCTTCATCAAGGAAGGTGAAATAACGCAAGAATTTGTAAACGTCTGCATCAGCGGTATTAAGCCAAAACTGGTAAAAGGCATACTGACTAGTTTTGTTAGGATCCAGCCAAATAGTACCTGATTCAGTTTTACCAAACTTAGTGCCATCTGCTTTAGTGACTAATGGCAAGGTAATGCCGTAAACTTGCTTGCGGTTCATGCGGCGAGTTAGGTCAGTTCCACCAGTAATATTGCCCCACTGATCACTACCACCAATCTGTATTGTGCAATCATAGCGTCGATTTAACTCGGCGAAATCGTATGATTGCAGGATCATATAGGTAAACTCAGTAAATGAGATCCCCTCTCCTTCTCGATCAATCCGCTGTTTAACAGATTCTTTTTGGATCATAGCGTTAATTGAGAAGTGCTTTCCTACATCCCTCAGAAAGGATAAAACATCAAGATCTTTGGTCCAATCCAGATTATTGGCTACAACGGCCGAATTATCTCCGCAATCAAAATCAATAAATTGGCTTACTTGCTTCTCCAGCTGTTCAACCCAACTCTGTACCACCTCCTCCGAATTAAGTTGGCGCTCACTACTCTTGAATGACGGATCTCCAATGAGCCCAGTCGCCCCACCGACTAAAGCAATGGGTTTATGTCCGTACTCTTGAAAACGCTTTAATGCCAACAATGGAACCAAACTACCGATGTGCAAACTATCAGCTGTTGGATCGAAGCCGCAATAAACCACTTTCATTCCCGAATTGAGGTGCTGCTTTAGCTCTTCATCAGCAGTCATTTGCTGGATCATACCTCGCCAACCGAGATCTTGTATTAAGTCTTGCTCTGCCATATATAAACCAAATAATTATCTATTTTTGAGATTAGGTTGTTTGTCTTTCTTGCTGAACAAAAAAAGGCTAAAATCGGCCGATATCCATCAAGATAAACACTGTGATTAATTAGTCGTCGTTGAAATGACTGACAAATGAACGCGCATTTTATACGGAACTGATTGAAAGTTGTATGATTAAACACGATTACAAGCCACAAAATAGCAAAAGAATCTTTAAGAAAGGCTTTTTCGATCGGCTCCCTCCTTGGGCAACCCACCCCTATTTGATTCTTTCTACTGCAGCTTTCTTCATGTTGCTGGCTTATTTACTGTCTTCTGATACCGAACAGCCGATCAGCAATGAAATTGAAATCAATAAAGCGCAAAAATCTCTTAGTGATGACGATATTGAAAGTGGCGATATTCCGCTAAATGTCAGCGCTCCAAAAGCCGAGCCAATAGCAAGCGTATCTGCACTTTCCAGCTCTAAAGAGATCTCGATGGGCGACAATTATAGCGACCCGATTGAAATCCCATTGCAACTAAGCGCTTTCACCTCGGCCGAGTCAGACCTAAGCACTCTAAATTCCGAACCAAATTGGCGCTCGGAGGCAGTCAAGAAAGGTGATAATTTGTCTAAGATTTTTAAACGAATTGGCTTATCACCACAGCTTCTTTATAAGATAGTTAATCTTGATGAAAATACTGCCATTTTAACCAAACTGAAGCCCGGCGAAATCATTCATTACCAACTCAGTAATGATAAACAACTCACCGCACTGAAATACATCATCGACTTACAAAACACACTCTATATAAATCAACTCACCGCTGATGATGAATCAGGCAAAGACTATGCTAGTAATATAGTTAACAAAACCATCGAAACAAGAACCGCCTACGTGAGTGGCCAAATCACTGATTCTCTATTTATGGCAGGAAAAAAAGCAGGCCTAACCGACACTTTGGTGATTAATCTGGCTAATATCTTTGCTTGGGATATTGATTTTATTTTGGACATAAGAAAAGGAGATAGCTTTTCATTATTGTATGAAGAGCAGTATCTTGATGGGGAAAAAATTGGCGATGGTAATATTTTGGCCGCAGAATTTATTAATCGTAGCGAAGTATACAGAGCAATTAGATACACAGACTCTAACGATAATACTAGCTACTACTCTGATGAAGGTCGAAGTATGCGAAAAGCATTTCTACGCGCACCGGTCAATTTTAAGTATATTTCAGACAGTTTTAACCCAAGGCGTTTTCATCCAGTGCAAAAGCGCATTAAACCTCACCGAGGAATTGACTATGCTGCTCCCGTGGGAACACCAATAAGAGCCGCAGGCGATGGCAAAGTCATTGAATCCGGCTACAACCGCTTTAATGGAAAATATGTGTTTATCCAGCACGGAAATAATATAGTGACTAAATACCTTCACTTGTCGAAACGATTAGTTAGTCGAGGAAAGCGCGTTAAGCAAGGACAGACAATTGGAAAGCTAGGGCGAACTGGGATGGTTACCGGACCTCATCTACACTATGAATTTGTGGTCAATGGGGTGCACCGAAATCCTCGGACTGTAAAGTTGCCCAAAGCCGAGCCAATTTCTAAAAAGGAAAAACCAAACTTTATGGTTGCAAGTCGCTCCTTAATTAGTCAGCTAGAGGCTCGTAAGAATATTCAATCGAGTGCTCAAGTAGCGCGATAATGGTTGTTAACCTAACTCGAGAATCAAAACTCTATATAGGACTAATGTCGGGCACAAGTATTGATGGAGTCGATGTTGCTTTAGTCGATTTTAAAGATAACCGCTGCGAATTAATCAATACCTACCTTCACCCTATTTCAAATGATGTGAGAGCTAAGCTAATTGACCTAGCGACTCCCCAAGTCAGCTCGTCCTCGACAACAGTAGTCAATAGAATCGAGCAGCTAGCCGAGCTAGATGTAATCATGGGCAATGTTTTCGCCGACTCGGTAAATACAGCACTTGGCTCTTTCGATAAGAAAGCAGAGCAGATAATCGCCATCGGTAGTCATGGGCAAACCATTCGCCATAGAGCCGAGTACCAGCACCCTTTTACTCTACAAATTGGCGATCCGAGCATTATCGCTGAAAAAACCCAGATAAAAACCATCGCCGATTTTCGTCGAATGGATATTGCTGCTGGTGGCCAGGGAGCACCGCTGGCGCCCGCGTTTCATCAAGCGGTGCTTAGAAGTGAGCAACAAAATAGAATCATTCTAAATTTGGGAGGTATCGCCAACATCACTATTCTGGCAAAAGATCCCAAAATCGAGGTTACCGGTTTTGATACCGGACCTGCCAACGCATTGTTAGACGCATGGTTTACATTGCATCATCCAAAAGCAGTTCACCGGTTCGACAAAAATTCTGAATTTGCTAACCAAGGTGTTGTTCAGTCAGAGCTACTAACACGGTTTTTAGGCGATGATTATTTCACTTTAGCTCCGCCTAAAAGTACCGGCAAAGAATATTTTAATTTAGATTGGTTACAACACAATTTAAACCAATGCCAACAACAATATTCAGCTGCAGATATTCAACGTACGTTATTGCAACTTACTGTAAACACCATAGCTGATGCGATAAAAGCAGCCAGTGTTCAGTTCTCACCTAATTCTCCCGTATCGGTTCTTTGCTGTGGTGGGGGAATGCACAATAAGCTGCTGTTAACATTATTGCAGCAACGACTTGCTCAAGCGAATAAAAAGGTAAGCGTTGGGCAGACTAACGATGTAGGCATTGATGGAGATTATCTTGAAGCGATGACTTTTGCTTGGCTGGCAAAACAGCGCGTTGAGATGCTCCCTGGGAATCTGCCCTCGGTAACTGGTGCTAGTCGACCGAAAATATTAGGTGCTGAATATCTTTGGTAGGTGCAAAACTTAGCGGTTTCCATTCGATGAACTAGCCACATATTGAGGCAATTCGAATTTAACTGGAAGGTTGGTTTCAGGACAAATAAACCCCAGTTGATAAGAGCGAAGCAATAAATGATTGCTTACGCTAACAGCCTGAAGCCCTTGCTCATTTTCGTCGCAATCCCGATTTCTCTTACCATATAGATAATCATTAACAATCGGAAACCCTGCGCCAGCTAAGTGTTTTCTAATTTGATGTTTGCGACCAGTTTCTAAACCTAGACACAAAAATGTTTGCTGACTCGCTTCACAATAATCAGCCGAAAGTAACTTGGTTAACGCTTGACGACCATCTATCGGCGCTTCAAATTTTAAATACTTGTCTGCACTAATCAAACCCTCAACCACTGCGCTGTATTGTTTATCGATCGCTCGGTTTTCAAATAATCCCGCTAGTTTTTGCGCCATCAACTTAGAATGCGCTAGTAGAATCAAACCATTGGTGGCCCGATCGAGCCTGTGTACCAGATAAGTTTCTCTGTGTGGAAGCTTCTCGCGCTCAAAACCAAATAACTCAACCCAACGAGCAATGGCGGTATGATCACCCCACTTTGTACCTTGAGAAAACATGCCACTGGGCTTGTTCCATACACTGTAGCTTCCCTGATCAGCAATTAATCGAGCAGGCTCGATGGGATCAAATAGCACTTGCTGGTTGTAATAGATAAAAAGCGATGAAGCTTTTGGAATGATGCGTTTGGCGCGTCTTAGTCTTTGAGGCCTATTCTTGCCTGTTGGGTCGGCAAACCAAACTGCTCCGTACTTCATCGCAACTTTTAGTTTTTGCTTGGAAACTTCGGGGCAGGCGTTGGCTAATGCCTCAATAGCAGTTTGTTGGTCCTGCTTTGCTAGAATTTGCTTCTCAAAGACTAACGGCAAGACGCTCATTTTTATTACTGGGGTTAAATAGAAAAAGAAGAACCACAGCCACAAGTGGTGGTTGCATTTGGATTTTCAACGACAAATCGAGAGCCCTCCAAATCTTCGCGATAGTCAACTTTAGAGCCAACTAAGTATTGAAAACTTAGTGCGTCTACTAGCAAGCTGACGCCATCTTTTTCAATAATCATATCGTCCTCGTTTTGTTCTTCTTCAAAGCTAAAGCCATATTGAAAACCTGAGCAACCGCCACCGGTTACAAAGGCTCGTAGTTTTAAGCTGGGGTTCTCTTCTTCAGTAATCAACTCTTTGGCTTTGGCGCTAGCCGCCTGAGTGAAGATGATTGGACTGACTTTTGCAACTCCTGTGCTGCTGGTGGAGCTTGAGGACATGTTATTTCTCTATCAAAGTTAGATTACGGCGACCAAAGGTCATTCTTTGGCCATTTTATCACTCTCTGATTCTGAAGTGTTATCTTTCTTTGAATCAGCCTTATTATGATGGGATAGAAGTTTCTGTTTTTCAACCGTGTGAAGCATTTGTCCATTCACTTCCGCTCCCATAGACATTTCAATGAGTTGATAATATACATCACCTTCAACTCGAGACTCGGCCATCAATTCTACATGCTCAAGCGCGTGCACATCGCCTTTTACTCGTCCTAAGATCATAATATGAGGAACCTTTACTTCACCTTCAACAAATCCATTGACTCCAATGGTTAGCAAAGAATTTTCTAGTTCTTCCGAAGTGATATTACCTTTAACATGACCATCAATGTATAAAACTCCGTTAAAACTGATATCACCTGTTATCTTTGTTTGTTTACAAATCAGGGTATCCGCTGCGCCAGCTTTCGCTCTCGGTGTGCTCTTTTTATTACTTCCAAACATATTATTGGCTCTCCTCAGGCCGCCAAGATACTTTTAAATTAGTTTTTTGATTCTTTCTCAATCCTTTGGTCTGAGCGCTGACATTGATACTTTTAGCAATGAAGCCGCCCGGCAACTCAATCGTTCCTTGAATGTTTTGGAAATATTTAAATTGAAACTGAAAATCTGAGTTTTTGAAAGTGCCCAGTTCACGAATATCAAATTCCCTCGCCTGGCCATCTAATTCACCAGAAACTTTAATAAGTATAGACCCCTTGAGAAATTGCAACTGCTTTCCTGCTTGAATTAAAGTGGTTCTAATTTGGAACACATTTTCTTCGTCAGTATTAAAGAGTTTAATGGAGTCAACGACTAACCCGTCTTTATCTCTCTCAGGAGCCATTATTTTTCGATAGAAAGTGAGCTCTTCAACAAGCTTCTTATTGTTTTGTTGTAAACTTTTAACGCTATTAATTAATTCTTGGTTAGATAAATTATCAACTTGAGCTGATTGCGCTTGCATCACCAGTCGCTCGTTCAGACTGTCTAAAGCTGATTTGGTCTCAGCTAACTCAAGTTCAACCGCAGCCAGTTGTTGCTTTGTTTCCGACAAATCATTGATTGCCAGATAGCGCCCGGTTAAATAGCTAGCGGTAAACAGCAACACCACTAAACTACCAACCCCGATATACCAAGGTTTGGTTTTTTGCTGTTTTATAACTAAGTTAGAGTGCATAGAAATTCTATTGGTTATCTTTTTGTTTGTTGTTGTTTAACGCGACTGTTTCAGCAAGATTCACCCGCTACATTCAGTTTAGCTTAATCTACTCGACTTACTTCCAGATTCTAGCTTAATCGAATGACGAATTCACAAATTCAGCATTTACAAACCAATATTCAAGATGTCCTAATATTCCGCTAAGCTGTCACATATCCGCTATACTTAACAGCACAGTGTTTTTATCTAGGTTTTCAAATGTTGTATAGGTCTATCACTAAACAATTTACTTACATTCTTTCTTTTGTCGCTATTTTGCTTTCCACATCAAGTGCAGCCTTTATTTCCGATGAAGTCAGCAAAGCAATGGATCAAGCCAATTTCTGTCAAAAAGCAACCCAAGAGCTAGTCTTCATCGAATGCATGCGCCGAAATAATGAATTCATTAGAACGACTATTAAACAAAAGTCTAAAACTGCGACTAATGGTTTATCTTCTCATAAGAAGAAAAAAATTAATCAAGGTATCGAACACAGCATTAAATCGAAAATCGAAATATGCATGAACGAACAATCTCGTCTTTCTAGCCACTCCGGTAGCGATCGAAGACAAGAGTATTGCCTGTACGAAAATATGCTCGAAGTGCTGATTAATATCGACAGAAACATTGAGATCTTCGGGCACTAACAAGTCTCGACAGTACTAATCGGCCAATATTACTCCCTTTTTAACCAAGGGAATCTTTATTATGCCCTGAATGTGCGCTTTTTTGCACTTATTATATCTATTTATTTGGCTTTTTTATCAATAGGTTATATCCTATTTTTAAAGTAGTTTAATACTGTAAGTTGACTTCCAGCTGCAAAATGGTCGATTTACCTTAAAAACACTTATTTTTATTTCTTAGCGCATAGTTATTTAGCCATTAACCACATTGACCCATGAACCGTAAATAATGCCATTTTTTGAATCGATACGACTTAGATTAGGAAGCTTAGACGCGCTTCCGGCTTTGGCGGCGCTGGGGTTTATTAGTGGCATATTAGCCGGTGGAGTGATCGTTTTATTTCGGTTGTTTATTGAAAGCAGTTTTGTGCTCTGGCATACCGATGATGCCGTCGGTGATTTCGAAACGGCCCCTTGGTGGTTTCGTCTTGTTTTACCGACATTAGGTGGCATTTTAGTTGGCTATATCTTACATAAGGTAGGCAAACACTATCGTCAAGTAGGTGTTGGTCATGTAATCGAGAGAATGACATTTCACCAAGGTTACTTAAACTGGCGAAATGCATTAGTACAATTTTTAATTGGTGGGTTAACTCTAGCCACAGGTCAATCAGTCGGTCGAGAAGGCCCAGCGATCCACCTTGGATCAGCATCTGGTAGTTGGCTGGGGCAACAAATGAAGTTACCTAACAACAGCATTCGTATTTTAGTCGGCTGCGGTACGGCAGCAGCAATCTCGGCCAGCTTTAACACCCCATTAGCGGGGGTCATATTTGCGATGGAGGTGGTGATGATGGAATATACTGTTAGCAGTTTTATCCCACTAATTCTGTCTTCAGTTTCCGCAGCTATATTGTCACGAATTGTTTTTGGTAATGACATCGCGTTTATCGTTCCTTCTTTAGATCTTAATTCCTTGTGGGAAATCCCTTACTTCATTCTTCTTGGATTGATTATTGGGGTTGTAGCAGCGTTCTTTATCAAGGGAACCATGGTTGTTGGTGAAACGGCTAAAAAGTGGTCTGCTTGGCTGAAATGCTCGGTAGCCGGTGCATCGGTCGGTATTTTGGCGCTGGCATCACCACAAATCATGGGGATTGGTTATGACACTGTTAACGCAGCGCTGCATGGCAATCTGACTTTGCAAATATTAATCATAGCTTTTGTTGGTAAGTTGCTGGCAACAATCATATGTTCTGGGCTTTCTTTGCCTGGAGGTGCAATTGGTCCGAGTATGTTTATCGGTGCAATGGCAGGTGGGATCTTAGGTTCCATTGGCGCAATAATTCTTCCCGAGTACGCTTCTGAATACGCTTTCTATTCAATGGTTGGAATGGCAACCATGATGAGCGCAATCTTACAGGCGCCATTGGCCGCGCTAATGGCACTGTTAGAATTGACCAATAACCCGAATGTATTACTACCAGGCATGATCGCGGTGGTCGTCAGTAATCTAGTAGTGACCCAAGTTTTTAAACAGACCTCAATCTTTCATTCTCAATTGCGGGCTAAAGGTCTTGAGTTGCGAGTTAATCCATTGTCGCAATTCTTACGCAGTGTCGGAGTTGCCGGTTTAATGGAAAGAAAGCTCGCGGTACAAGAAAAAATTATTAGTTATGCAGACGCCGAAAAGCTTTTGGAAACGGTACCACGATGGATACTGGTTCGCCAAGATCAGGTGCCTACGTCACTATTGGCAGCAAACGATTTAGCTCGATATGTGTTGGAGCTAAAAGAAATCCAAGCGGAAAAAGATAAAGAAGAAAACGAAGGAATCCCCAGACCCATTGAAAAAGACATCGATTTGTTAGCCATACCGGCTGATC
>JBDVOJ010000102.1:0-73804 GCA_039969155.1 Kangiellaceae bacterium | reverse complement strand
AAAGTCACTAAGGGTATATCCGAATGGTAACCTTTTGCCGTTTGAACCAACCAATAAAGACTAAGACCATAGACCATGGCCCAAGTGCCCATGCCGGCAAGATCGGTAAACTTGAGATTCAGTTTTTTCATATTGTTATTATGGCAAGTTTATCCATGTAATTGAATAGGCCAAAAGTCATGGTTTTAATTGATGACTTTTAGCACTGATTGGCACACTCAGGTTTAGCTAAAATAGCCTCATCTACTAACCGTTTTAGTTAAGAGGCGACAAATATGGCGACCATTCATCAAATATTGTTTTATATCCATGTGTTCTGTGGTTCCGTCGGATTACTAATTTTTTGGCTACCAATGTTAGCTAAAAAAGGCAGCCAACTACATGTCGTTTCCGGAAAGATATTTTCTAATGGTATGTTAATTGTTTCAGTCAGTGGTTTAGTGATGAGCGCATTTCTGTTACTAGACCCAATTGCTGTGAGATATCCGGACGGTGGCTTAGCGCCAGAAAAAGCTGCAAGAGTCATCGAGCAAAATCGAAATTTAGGTATATTTTTGTTAATGCTTTCGCTATTGGTTTTTGTCAATGTACGACACTCAATATTAGTCTTAAAGGCGAAGGCCGACCGAAGTAAACTCAAAAATTTTAATCACCTAGGTTCGATAATGTCGCTTTTTTTAGCGGGTGTTGGAGTCGGTTTATTGGCTTTAGATAAAGGCAATGTTTTATTTGCCATCTTCTCTTTACTTTCAATGGCCTCTTCGATTGGTTTAGCTCGATATATTTTTAAGGCGGAGCTAAAGCCTAGAGAGTGGATAATCGAGCACTTAACTAACATAATCGGTTCAGGGATTGGCGCATATACAGCTTTCTTTGCATTTGGTGGTCGTCGTGTATTTGCGGAAGTATTTGTCGGACAAATGCAATTGATTCCTTGGGTTTTACCCGGTGTCGTTGGCGCTATTGCCTCATACTATCTCGCTAATAAATATCGAAAACAGTATCGAGTGAATTAGTTCGATGATATTGAAAAAACAAACACAAAAATTTACATAGTCCATTTTACCGCGACCGAGGTAAATGGTAGGCTGGAGAAATAACTAGAAATGAGCCAAGCGGTTTTGCCGCTTGGCTTCTCTACATTTATCGGAGCCCACTATGACCTCTAGAAGAAGTTTTATCAAAAATGCCTCGTTAACCGCTGCTGCTGTTTCAACTCTGCCTATCTCTCAATTGGTACTTTCTGGCGATAAAAAGCTTGATATTTTAGTGCTTGGTGGTACCGGGTTTTTAGGGCCCCATACCGTTAACGCTGCACTGGCTCAAGGTCATACTGTTACTTTATTTAATCGTGGAAAAACCAATCCGAATCTTTTTCCTGATTTAGAAAAAATTAAAGGTGATAGAAATAGTGAGGATATAAATAAATTAGCTGGCCGAAAATGGGATGTCGTTATTGACACTAGTGCTTATTACCCTCGTTCGGTGAACTTAGCGATGGAAGTTCTTAAAGACAATATTAAACAATACCTATTAGTTTCCACCATTTCCGTTTACGCGGATTGGAGTAAAGTTGGGATGGATGAATCTGCGCCAGTCGGTACTATTGATGACCCAACCACAGAAGAAATTACCGGCACCTCCTATGGTCCGCTAAAAGCGCTTTGTGAACAGGCAGCTGAGAAGCATATGCCGGGCAAAGTTACCGTTATTCGTCCAGGATTAATCGTCGGACCTCGCGATAAAACCGATCGATTTACTTACTGGCCAGTACGAATAAAGAAAGGTGGACGAGTATTAGCGCCTGGCGATGGCAAAGACTATATTCAAATTATCGACGTCAGAGACTTAGCGGAATGGATGGTGTATTGCCTTAATCATAATATTGTAGGTGTTTATAATGCTCAATCAAATGGTGGGGATATCACTATTAAACAACTACTCGATACTTGCGTGAAAGAACTTAACCCATCAGCAGAATTAGTTTGGGTTGATACCGAGTTCTTGCAGCAGCATGAAGTAGCCGCATGGCAAGAAATGCCAACTTGGATCCCGCCAGAAGGTGATTATTTGGGGAGTGGCACTATGAGTTCGAAGAAAGCCTATAGTAACGGATTAAAAGAGCGGCAGCTTAACGTGATTGTGAAGGATTGTTACGACTGGTTTGCGAGTCTTCCCAAGGAGCGGCAAGCAAAATTAAGAGCTGGAATCAGTCAAGAAAAAGAAGCGAAGGTTCTTAAAGCTTGGGATAAACATAAAGCAAAGGCTAGTTAGGGAAAGACAAGCGAATTGATTGTAAGAATCTGACATGCATCTTACATTCTAAATTTTAGTCTAATATAAGTATTTTTCTATCGGATGCTTAGTACATGCTCGACAGCCTGTTGTTGCACTAAAGTACGACCTACAATAAGTTTGAATCACGAAGCAGGTCTTAATTTGTGATCTCAATACCCACAGCGTTTCACGGGGCAAGCTCTGCCTCCATACTGAATAGTCGTTCAACTTATTCTTTAGAGCGAGTCACTTTTACGACCTTTGATTAAGTTTAGTTACCTATTTCCTGAAGGCTAACTTCTTTATTAAATTGCGTACGCTCTTTATTGTACATAGACATCTGTATAGATATATATTGACAAACGTCTATTTGTATCTATACACTTGTCTATATTGGTCCATATTAGAGAATATAATGAAGTTATCAGATTTTGAGTTAGCGGTTATGCAAGTGTTTTGGTTATCAGGTGAAACATCTGCGCCACAAATTCATCAAAAAATTGAAATGGAAAGGAATGCTAGCTACGCAACGGTAAAAACTATGATCAACCGGTTAGAAGAAAAAGGTGCAATTGAGCGCAGCCGACTTGATGGAAGAACAATTTATTACTCGCCGCTTGTTAGCGCTGATGAGATCAAGAAACCTTTGTTCAAATCATTCATAAAGAGTGTGTTTGGTAATGAAAGACGAACCTTGTTTAATCATGTAATTAAAGAGCAAAGTATAACGAAAGAAGATATCGAATATCTTGAAGCTATACTTGCAGAGAAAAAACAAGAGTTGGATCAAAAGTAATGGAGTTGTACTTAATTCTAAATGGGATCATTTCGTTAGCTGCAGTACTTGCTATGAATGCAAAACAACTTAACTACAGGAATAAACTTTACTTCGGAATATTTGCGTTGATTTGCTGGTTCTTACCGCTACAGTTACTTAGCTCAATGCGCAGCACCAATTTATTTATTCCAGTTATCAGTGAGCTGGTTCCTGCTCTATTTATTCCTCAACTACATTATTTCAAGTTTATGGGCATCCCCTTCTTCACTTGGTTAATTAGTAGTGTTTGCCTGCTCGGCTTCTTCAAATTTCTATATGACTACCGCCAACATACCCATCAAGTCAACTTACTTGAAAGACACTCAGAAACTACTCAAATGAAATCAATAAATGGTAAAAGTGTTCGTATTTCTGATACCAGTATTATTAAGGGGGCCATGACAAGTGGAATATTCAGTCCAGTAATATGGATAGGCAGCAGTATTCAAAGTGGCAAACAACGAGAGGCGGTTATTCTTCATGAGTCGACTCATATAAAGAACAAAGACCCTCTAGTTTTATTCGTTTTACACTTTATTGAATGTCTTTTGTGGTGGAACCCACTAGCGCTGGTTGTCTCAAGTTTATCCAAACAACATATAGAATTGAGTTGTGATGAACAGTGTAAAAAAGAGTTAGGTTTAGAATGTTATAAAAAACACCTTGCAACGTTAGTACTTGCAATTAATGAACGCGATGTCGCTCCCATGGCTGCCCATTTTAGTTCGACGAGTGATAATTTTAATATAGCGCGTATCAAAAGACTCTCTGAATATAGAGTACTTTCATGGTCTAATTATTTGAAATATATTTTTACATCACTTGTAATATTTACCCTGATTCTGTTTTTTATACGTAGTGGCCAAACTGGGTTGGATGGTAAAAGAATAAATATTCTTAGGCCTGTTTCAGCTTCGACTTGGGATGTAAGAATGGAGCAGTTTCCGATGAGAAGCTTAGGAATTATCGGTGTAGAACTCGGTTTGAATGGAAGCTATGTACATTCAGATATTGTGCAGAAATTTTATTATATGAATATACGAAATGCGACAGTGGACGAAATAATGCAAGAGTTTTCCAATAATACGATCGCTATAGCTAGAGTTATCAATAACGTTCTTTACGTAATGCCCGACTCACTTGAGAATAAAAATGACTTATCTTGGGTATTAGCAGAAGGTACAACCTACTTTGCACCAAAACCAGAAGAAAAAAGACAAACCTGGCATAAATATCAGTTATATCTAAAGGCATTAGCAAAAGAAAAAGACCGGTTAGGAAAAAGACCGCCCGACTAATCAAACCGCTCAACACATAACTAACTCAAACCCTAAATAACTTAAATATCGGAGAAAACTATGAGACTACTCATTGGTTCGTTATTGCTCGTCTTGAGTTTAACGACTAGCGCTGTTACAGAGATAGAAAAATCTAAACATTCTGATTGTTTTAGTGGAACGTTTCAATCATATAAGAAATTCAGCCACATGCTACTAGAAAAAAACAAATCTTTAACACCAGAACGTTTAGATAAACTTATATCTGAGAAAAAGTATATAAATGCAAAAGAGCACTTGGATTGCAATAATATAGTTTACCTTAGCGATGGATTTAATATTCCTGGTTTTATGATAACGCCAAAAAAAATGGGGAAGAAAAAGCTCCCAATAATTGTTTACAACCGTGGAGGTAACTCTTCTTTCGGTGCTATAGTTTTTGGTAGTTTATTCTTTGACCTATTTCCATTGGCTCAGCAGGGCTATATTGTTGTAGCCAGTCAATATCGAGGTGTTTATGAGGCAGAACCGAAAAGGTTTGGGAAGGACGAATTCGGCGGAAGGGATGTCAATGATGTGCACAAATTAATCGATATGGTAAAGCAACATCCCAACGCAGATCCTAATAATATTTTTGTGTATGGTGTCAGCCGCGGTGGAATGATGAGTTATTTAGTAGCAAGAGAGAGAAATGATATTCGTGCTATGGCTGTTATAGCTGGTCCAACTGACCTAATTGGTGGCTTAGACTGGAGACCTGAAATGGAAAACGTTTATAAAGCGAGGATTCCTAATTATTCTTTACACAAAGAGTCCGAGCTTAAAAAACGCTCGGTATTAAATTGGGTTAATGAGCTACCTAAACAAACCCCAATTTTGTTGCTACATGGTGAAGCGGATAAAAGAGTCAATGTAAAAGACTCAATAAAGCTCAATGAACGACTTGATAAAGCGACTATAAAAAATAAGTTAATTATTTACTCTAAGGATGATCATAGCCTTAGAAGAAATCGAAATAAAGCTAGAGCTAGCATTATCGAATGGTTTAGAGAAAATTCTGAACCAGAATATGATTCCCAGGAAAAAAATCGGTAAAAGCAAATCTTTAGAAATTGTAAAGTGATTTTTTACTATTATTAATGAAGTCAAAGCGTAAGTCGGATTAACTGCTGATCGGTTTAGAGCCTTAAGCACTTACCCGCAACGTTTCACGGGGCGAGATTTGCCTCCGTGATGAATAGTCTATTAGCTTTTTAATTTTTTAGAGCACTTTCAATGACGATCCCATTCTCTTTATAGAGAACACCATTTTTCATCACCAATTTAACATCTGATAGCAGATTAATATATTTTAAGACATCACCCTTTACCGCAATAATATCGGCATACTTTCCGGCGCTGACGGTTCCAGAAACATCAGACTTACCCATCATTACCGCAGGCCAATAAGTGGCTGCTCGAATAGCATCCATCGCAGGAATATCCATTACATCCACCCAGACAGCCAATTCATTCCAAGTGCTTTGACAGTGAAATTTTGCAGGAATACCGCTATCAGTGCCCACTAGAAAAACAACCCCAGAGTTTCTTAGTTGCTTTATCTTTTTCTTAAGGGTATTCATACGAAGTGGTGTAAGTTGCATATATTCAATTTTACCTGGCTCGCGAAGAGAGCTTTTTATATCTGCAATGGTGTCGTCTTTTAATCCTCGATGCCAACAGTTCGTGTCTAGCTTTTCAGGATTTTCGACCAATGACGTGTAATTCCATAATCCCTCGACCGTTGGTGTCCAGTATAGTGGTCCACCAGCAACTCGACCTGTGGCGGTTCTTTCCTTCAGCATTTGAATTATATCTTCAGGGTATTCTGGTGCCGTTGTTAAACCTGTATGTTCAAAATTGTCGACTCCAATCTCTAATCCGCGTCTAATTTCATTTGGTCGATGAGAATGGGCGACTACTTTTAAGTTATGTTTATGCGCTTCATCCACCACAGCTTGAGCGACTTTTAAGCTCATGTGATCTTGATCAATCAGCTTTATGATGTCGACACCAGCGTCGGCCAACTTGGCAACTTTTTTCTTAACGTCTTTAACGCTGGAAACGCCCCAGCGATAGGCATCAGTTCCAGGGTAGGCCTTGTGTTGAATGAATGGACCCGAAACGTAAAGTCGGGGACCTGGGAGCTCGCCGTCATTGATGCGCCTTTTGATGGAGATAGATTCTTTGAGAGGCGCTCCCAAATCTCGTGCGCTGGTTACTCCTGCTAATAGCAGTTGCACCGCGCTGGCGGGCATAATTTCATTCTCAAAGCGTTCTGGATAAGCCTTATGCCAATGGCTATAATCGGCATGACCATTAATCATTAAATGAGCATGGTTTTCCCAGAGGCCCGGTAAAACGTCCATGCCTTCAGTGGATATTCGCTGGTAGCTTTTTGGTACGGGTAAAGTATCCACGGTTCCGACTTTTTCAATCATGCCGTCCTTAATCAGAATCACACTATTATTTAATGGCCGGTGACCGAAACCATCAATCAGTCGACCGCCAACTAGTGCTTTTAATTCTGCTGCGAACAGTGGGGTAGAGCTCATCGATAGCAGAAGTGCGGTTATAGTTTTGAGTCCTATTTTGTGCAAAGCTTTGTTCATGATTTAATTTCCCCAGTTTAATTTTGTATTTAATTGCTCTTGGTTTGGCAATTGTTTTTTATAATGAATCAAATAATGATTTCATTTTTTGTCGTTCTGTTTGAGTAGGCAGTCGTCCTCGCATTGCTTGCATGTTGTCTTTCATATGCTTTACTTTTGAAGTGGCAGGGATTGCACAAGTGACATCAGGATGAGATACAATATATTTTAGAAAAAATTGTCCCCAACTATGACAATCAAAATCACGACACCACTCGGGAATCTTACTATTTTTTACCGTAGAAAATAATCGGGCTTTTTCAAAGGGCCGATTAATAATGACGGCAATGCCCTTATCTTTTGCCAGTGGTAAAATTCGCTCAGCGGCCTCAGTTATAGCAATATTATAGTTAACTTGAATAAAGTCGAGTTCCTGAGTTTTCATTACTTTTTCAAAATCTTTATATTGACCATTGAAGGAGGTCGTGATCCCAACGTAACGCAGTTTCCCTGCTGCTTTTAACTCGTGTAATGTTGGTAAATGCAGCTTCCAGTCGCGCAAATTATGAACTTGCATCAAATCCATTTTCTCAATCCGCATTCTACGTTGAGTTTCTTTGACTGCTAACATGCCTTGCTTTTTGCCGTAAGTCCAAACCTTGCTTGCAGCGAAAACTTTATCTTGTTGTTTGTTTTGTTCTAGGATTTTCCCGATGACTGACTCTGAATTTCCGTACATTGGTGAAGAGTCGATTAGCTGCCCTCCGGCTTTAATAAAGTGATGAATAACTTCAGATAACGAGAAAATTTTTGGAGAGTCAGATGCTACGTCGAATGTTCTTGATGACCCCATACCTATCGCAGCAATCTTTTCGCCTGATTTGGGAATAGATTTCAAAATCTTTGGCAAAGGTGTGATTAGATCGGAATTTGCGCTTAATAATGATTGGTTTAATCCCAATAAAGGGCTTGCGACTAAGGTCTTTAGAAGGGTGCGTCTAGATGTCATGAGGTTACTCCGATACCGATGCGAGTCAAAAAGGTATCAACTATTGACATAATAGGCAAATCTTATCCTTAGAGAAAGACCTTAAAATGCGCAATCATATTTTTAGAATGAGCTCACTGCTGTTAGTATCTGCTTAACAGTTTCAGCAAAAAGAGAAAATTGGAATGAACAACAATAATACTCCCGTGGTTCTTGTAACTGGTGCTAATCGCGGAATTGGCCTTGCTCTTTGCAAACAATATAAAGATATGGGCTATCAAGTTATTGCGACCTGTCGTAGCCGTTCTGAGGCGCTAGAAGCGTTAGAAAATGACGGTTCGGGAATTGAAGTAATAGAAGGTGTGGATGTGTCGAAAGTAACCGGCATTCAGGCGCTACAAGAACAGCTCAACGAGCGCCATATCGATATACTAATCAATAACGCTGGAATTTTAAGAAGTCAAACTCTTAACAGCTTGGATTTTGAAGAAATTATCGAACAATTTCAGGTTAATACCTTGGGACCATTGAGAATCGTTGACGCGCTAAGAAACAACCTTTGTTCTGGGGGGAAAATCGCAATGATCACCAGCCGCATGGGATCTATAGAAGATAATACCTCTGGTGGACAGTATGGTTATAGAATGTCGAAATCGGCTCTAAATGCCGCCAGTAAATCTTTGGCCCTTGACCTTCAACCGAGAGGTATTGCATTAGCTATTTTGCATCCTGGATATGTGCAAACTGAAATGGTGAACTTCGGTGGCGAAATTGCAGCAGACGTTGCTGCGGAACGATTAGTACAACGAATTGCTGAGCTAAACTTGGAAAATTCGGGCACCTTTTGGCATAGTAACGGTGATGTACTTCCTTGGTGACAAGTCACTAGTTTATCGCTAATCGGTAGCGAACACTATGAAACAAATACTATACAAAGAAGTTAGCCCAGCGGAAGAACTGAGCCAATATATTCTAAATTACTGGTATTTCGAATATACCGGGCAAACAGATGGTAATGAATCGCCACCAGTGCTTGAGCATTTAGTGCCCCCAGATGCATGCGCATCAATTGTTATTATGAAGAATACCGAGCTAAAATTTTCTCGCACATTTATTTCAGTTCCGACTATTAAAGAATCTAAAGTGAGTGTTCCTAGCGGCAGCGTTTTTATCGGTATTCGCATCATGCCAGGAATTTTTAGATCGCTATTTTTACTAGAGCTGGATCAATATCATCCCAATCAAATCGAAAACATTTTAGACCGGTTGGGACTACAAGCTTATGTCGAATTAGATAAGATTGGCGACAGTCTATTTGAACAACTGAATCAAACAATATGCCAAAACATAGCAAACAAAAGCATAGAAATTGATTCACAGATTCAGGCAATCGTAAGCCAAATACTGGATTGTCGAGGAAACATTAAGGTACGGGAAATCGTTGACAAATACTGCATTAACGAAAGAACCTTACAACGAAAGTTTTCTAAAAGTATAGGCTTGAGCCCCTCTGAATTTATTCGGATCCGTAAAGTGAGAGCGGCCATCATCGATTTTGTGCTTAACCACAAAGACTATCTGAGTATTGCTCATGATCATGGTTTCTCGGATCAATCTCATTTGATCAAGGAATTAAGAAGTATTATTGGAGAAACCCCTTCGACTCTAAAAGCCTATTTGTCACAAATCAAACACATTGGCGACATATCTTAACTGTCGGGAGAATACAAGAGCCAAGTGTTTTACTCAGTTACAATGAACAAGAATCCATAAAATAAGGATACTTAGATATGAAGAGAGCCGTATTCACACTACTGTTAGGGCTTTTCGTTTTTGAAGCGACCGCTAACTACACTAACCCAGAAGCTAAGCTCAAAATGAGCCAAATTGAATTCCTTGTTGGTAATTGGCAAGGTGAAGGTTGGATCTTGAATAAAGACCGTAAAAAAGAAACCTTTATTCAAACTGAGAAAGTTGAATGGCGGTTAGACAAAACAGCGATTCTTATTGAAGGTCATGGACGTGATCACCAAGAACAAATGACCACGCATCACGCGCTAGCGATTATTAGTTGGCAGGAAGATGAAAAACAATACCGTTTTGTTTCGGTACTCGCCAACGGAAAAAATGGTCACTTCAACGGCGAAGTTAATGACAAGGGACAGTTTGTGTGGACGATCAAGAGTGACAGCGGCGTACGACGTTTTATCATAGGAATCAATCAAAAAGGCCAGTGGCATGAAATCGGAGAGTTTTCTCGCGACGGAGAAAACTGGTATCAGTTTTTCGAAATGAGCTTAGATAAAGTAAAAAAATTAAGTGAATAGTTAACAACTGTCCCCTGTGAACCGCTTTTATTCAAGAAGCCTTTAATTACTTTGTATTTATTCCTAATGAAGGCGAGCTTTGAGCTGGTCTTTATACCTTCTAGACAGATTAAGAACTTTACCATTGGTAAGCCTAACTTCGCTATCACCGCTATTGAGTGGCGTGATGGAATCTACTGCATCCAAATTGATCCCATGAGAGCGATGAATCCGACAAAACCCTTTCTCATCAATTTGTTCGATTAATTTTCCTAGGGTTGCCCTAGTAGGATAGATTCTTCCCTGTATATGTAGGTTAACGTAATTTCCGGACGACTCCAACCATTCAATATCTTTAACCTTAATGATAAATTCTTTGCCTAGCTTTTTGACTAATAATCTATCGCAGCTTTGTTTAGAGGTAGTTTCTTCACCATCTGAAATCAGATTGGCTTCACCTTGTAGTCGGCTAACAATAAATCGGTAACTATAAATAGCTGCAATAAAGAAGATAAATGACCAAAGGTCTTTTCTATATTCATACAACAATTCAAATGGTATGTTTCCAAGATTATAGGTCTTATCTAGCGACCAATAGACTAATTTTCGAGCCGCCCACATCATACCGATATGACAAGCAGAGTAGACAACAGAAGCGGCTAAATAAATGAGCAGGGTGTATCTCACTTTCTGCCAATTAATCGGATAACGGCGAGTAAACCTCGCGATAAATGGGATTAAAACCATCATGGCAATGGCACTGGTGTACTCCCAGAGAAACGGCTCCCAAGCTTCAAAGGGTAAACTCGAGCTTTTGCGTTTGGCTTCCATTAGTACCGATGTCGCAAGAATCGTTCCATTGATTGAGAAAAAGCCGATGACAAATGCAACTTCTAGAAATAATTGATTTTTGTGAAAAAAACTAAGTTTGTTCATGCTTCGAATTGTCGAGTGAACCCCACTCAAATGCAACTCCTTTATCCCATTATTCCACCGCTTATCCCTAGTCGTTGTTTTTTAAGCCTTTTTCGATTTTATTCTTGGCCAAAAATGTCAAGCTGAGAAAATACAAACCGACTGACAGGGCTATACCTCATGACTAACCAAATTGACACGAGACGTTACGATATTGACTGGCTACGAACCCTTGCATTTCTTTTGTTGATTTTTTATCACATTGGCCAGTTCTATGTCGCTGACTGGCAATGGCATGTCAAAAGCGAATACCAAAGTAACTTTCTCAAGAATATCATGCTGTTAGTTAATCAATGGCGTATGCCGCTGATATTTCTTATTTCGGGAATAGCGTTAGCCTTGGTAGAACCAAAAATATCCGCATCGAAACTTCTAAAGCTTCGCTTCGTAAGAATTTATATACCATTAATTGTTGGAATGTACTTCGTTGTACCGCCGCAACTTTACTATGAACTAATTCAAGGAAGCGGGTATACCGGTAACTATTGGGAGTTTATGAATTTCTACATTGATATCAATACCGACCGATATCCGGAGAAACACCATGACCCGGTAGGGCTGATAACTTGGAATCATTTGTGGTATTTAGCTTATTTGTTCCATTACACCTTGGCTTATTTGCTACTTAAACCGTTGTTAACCAGAATTAATTGGGCCCATTTGACTCAAAACGTATCATTGTTCATTATCGTCTTTCTTCCAACTAGTCTTCTTGTTATCTATGATATTGCTTTGGAGGACGACTTCCCTAAAACCCATGCGTTGATCGATGATTGGTATAATCATGCCATCTATTTTACTGTGTTTCTATTGGGTTACATTCTGGCTAAGTCTAAAGCCTTATGGGATTCTATCATTAACCATCGTAAGTTATGGCTCATAGGTGCTTGTATCAGTTTCATCTTGATCATATTACGGTTTAATCGAGTAGGTTGGCTTGATGGTGTTCACGGAGAGTATCCTATTTGGGCTCAACTAAGTCTGACTTACCTTTGGGCTATTAATAAGGTGCTTTGGTTATTAACAGTAGTTTCGTTTTCTGGGGCTTATTTAAACCGCAATAGTAAATTGCTAAGTTATATGAATGAGGCTATTTTACCTTGGTACATATTGCATCAGACGATCATCATTATTGTTGCCATGAATCTGGCAAAATTCTCTTTGGGTGGTGCGCTCGAATCGATGCTAGTCAGTATATTAACTTTTATTGGTTGCGCCGTTGGTTATGAGTTTATTCGTCGCTTTACAGTGACTCGATTTCTGTTTGGAATGAAGTTAAAAGGCAAAGTAGACGAACTTGCAAAATATAAATTAACAGATGTTCTGGCGAAAACGAACTAGCTTAAATAGTTATTGAGTTTTTAAGAATGATAACTTAACATGAGAAATGATTTGATAACATAGAATTCATTATTAAGCTCGATAATAACGTTATAACAAAAAACTATTTCCATTCAATTAGATTCTCTCTCCAAGTGCGGCATTGCATTTTGCTGCGCTTTTATTTCAAGTTGCGATAAAAATTCTAATACCCCGCTGTTGTTCTACTCTTCGTCAGCTTTGGCCTTTATTCTATCGTGTACAACTTATTTCATGCATACGTATTCATAATTTTTGGTTTGATCTCGATCAAATGATTGTGCCTAAATAATTTCAGCAAAACACATCAGAACGAAAAACTATAACAACATTTTTTCAGCTTGCTGCTGACTAATAAATAATTTCGTTAAGTGTCATAAAATTTGCTTTCGTTGCCTTTTCGCTAGCTAGGAAGCCTGCGTTGACGAATAATTCTAATTCACAATGGGGGTGAAAAAATGAAAGAGAGATACTCTAGGTTCGGCAATGTCTTGTCGAAAAAAATATTGACCGCGATCTTTACTTTTTTATTGGCAGTTGTATCTTCACAGCTTCAAGCGAGAACAGCGTTTGTGCATTTATTTGAATGGCAATGGAATGATATTGCCAGTGAATGCGAAAATTTCTTGGGACCAAAAGGATTTGCGGCGGTGCAGGTTTCTCCTCCACAGAAGTCAGTTGGTGGTAGCCAATGGTGGACTCGGTATCAACCCGTTAGCTATTCGATTGAAGGTCGCTCCGGATCTCGGACAGAGTTCGCCAGTATGGTTTCACGTTGTAAGGCGGTGGGGGTCGATATCTATGTCGACGCAGTAATCAACCACATGGCAGCATGGGATCGTAATTTTCCAGAAGTACCCTACGGTCCAAATGATTTTCATAATTGCTCTGACGGTATCGACTACGGAAATCGTTGGTCAATCCAAAACTGTGACTTGGTTGGGTTAAATGACCTTGATACCAGTTCATGGTATGTACAACAAAAAATTGCGGACTATCTTAATGACTTAACTTCGCTTGGTGTTGCGGGCTTTAGAATTGATGCTGCTAAACATATGTCAGCATCAGATATTCAAGGTATCAAAAATCGACTATCGGGTAATCCTTATATTTTCCAAGAAGTCATTGGAGCCAGTGGCGAACCCGTTCAACCTGCTGAATATGTTGGCATTGGTGATGTGACTGAATTTAATTTCACTGATACCATTGGTCACTTTTTTAAATATCGCGGGCCCATTAGCGAAGTAAGCAACATCGGAACATGGGGCGGTTGGCTAGCCAGCGATAAAGCGATTACCTTTGTGGCTAATCATGACAACCAAAGACAAAATACCAACAATATTATTACTCATAAAGATGGTAACAATGCTAACACTGTTGCTCACGTTTTCATGTTGGGCTGGCCCTATGGTTATCCGAAAGTAATGTCGAGCTACGATTGGACTGACCATGACCAAGGTCCTCCATCTCATGGAGCAAGTTCTTGTAGTGGTGGATGGTTATGTGAACATCGTCAAAGGGCGATTGCTAACATGGTTGGATTCAGGAATGCCACCTCCAGCAATCAGTCAGTGACCAACTATTGGGATAATGGCGGCAATCAACTTGCTTGGGGAAGAGCTGGAAACGGATTTGTTGTTATTAATATGGAAGGGCAAGATCTTAATCGAAGCTTTCAAACGGGAATGCCAGAAGGCACTTATTGTGATGTGGTTCAAGGTGATTTCGATGGAACTAATTGTAGTGGTCCAACGATTAATGTCGACCAAAATGGTAATGCGCAGTTTAATGTATTCTTTAGAAACGCATCGGCGATTCATATCGATGCCAAGTTAGGCGGAGGTTGTAGCAATTGTGGCGATGATGTGAAAGTAACCTTTACATGTAATCAAGGTTACACCTACTTCGGACAAAGTGTTTATGTTGTTGGAAACCTTTCCGAGCTAGGTGGTTGGGACCCGGCTAACGCAGTGATAATGAACCCTAGTAGTTATCCAACTTGGAGTAATCAAATCACCTTGCCTTCGAATACCGATGTAGAGTGGAAGTGTTTAAAGCGTGATGAAACCGATCCTAATAGTGGTGTTCAGTGGCAAGCAGGTAGTAATAATACTTTTAATAGCGGGTCGAGTGATTCTAGTGCGAGCGGCAGCTTTTAAATAAAGTATATTATCAGCGGTTGTACCGACTTAGACCAAATAAAACTTCACCTAAGTCGGTATTAACTATAACGCCTTTTTGATATAGCCTTCTAAAATTCTATTCTTGGATTACTCTTAAACGATCTTTCTCAAACTGACTCCTCTGAGGTAAGACGTGGTAAAAAACAGACTGTGTTTGCTGGCCTTTGCGAAATAATTCTGGCTTAATTGGTTGATTACTCCGCAGAGACAGAGGAATAATCATGACGGAACAAGTGAAATTTAAAATGACCGCGCTTCGAACTTGGGTTGAATCTAACAGCAGCGAGCTTTATTGGTTTCTTATTCTGTTAGCGATTTATCCAGCATTACGAGCTGACTTGTTATTTCCCCATACATGGCATGCTAAGCTAAGTTCAGACTTTACCCTAACCTCCATCGATAATCCATTTGGCTATTGGATGCTTGTATTTTCGTTATTGGTGGGCTTAGCTGCGATTGGTCAAAAACGTTGGTTGGGCGGAAGTTTGGCAACTCTGTCTTTTATCGTCATCTCCGTCATGGGATCGGAATTTTCGCAAACATGGCCGTTGATTAATACTGTTTATATCGTGATGGCCTTCGTCCTTTTTATCTACTTTGTTGTAGTAGGTAGTGTCAGAACCATTTCTTTTTTTATCTTTGTAGTATTACTAATTGTCACTCAGTCAATTGACAGTTTGATTGCGTGGCCACAAATTATTGTCTTTATAGTCGCTTCGATGATTGGCTCTTTAGTCGCTGAGACTATTCGCCAAAATATACCACTAGCCAAAAAGCTCGGCCGAAACAGCGTGTTAGCTTTGAGTCGCCGAACTTTTTCTTTATGGTGGCCAATGCTAATTTTAATTGCAATTGGATTATGGTTAAGTAAGCGATTGACCGAAAGTGCAGAAGCCGGATTATATGCTCAAGACATTGTTACTCCCTATTGTCGCTTAGGCGTCGTCGAGCCAAATATTCTGAAGTGTCCCGATGGTAAAGCTGAGCTGCGAGAAGAACAACTTATTGTACCCTACGGATTAAAAAATAAGGAGCCTGCTGAGTGTATTGTATGGCCGCAATACGGTGTCGAAGTTCAAACAGAGGCTCAACCTAAATCCTTTTTGTGTCCAACCGATCGAAACAAAGGAATGGTTTGGGAACTTTCTAGAGTGGGCTTTTTTGCGAGTCTTGATTTAAGTGTAGAGAAGCGGTTCGCAGACAAGCATCATCAAGCGATTAGAATGATAAATCACGCGCGCTATAAGCTAAATCGAAAAGCCACTAATGCTGGCGATGCAGCAAGTACTATTTTTGAAGTTGTGCCTGAAACGACTGGTATGAAAACATCTAAGTGCGGCGGATTAGAGCTTTCTTGCCACGCGGCAAATATCGTGATCACTGGACTTAACGCAGCCTATGTTAAAGCACGAAAAAACGCCAAACCAAAGTTTGTCAACAAAATGAAAGGCATGTCGGTTAAGACAAAAAAAGAAATAGCTCTTTATACTGAAGAAGCTAAAACTACGATTAGTGCCACTTTGTTGGAGTTTGAACAACTAACTCGGACATCAACCAAACGGGTACATACTGCGACCAATATGGTTCGCCAGGTTTTATTATTATGGTTAATTCTTATTGCAATCAAGAGCTTCCTATTCGTTTTTGCTCGGGTGATTTTTGATAAATCAACAGACATTGATGTTGATCTGCTAGAGCAAGATGGTGATGCCTCGGAAGGTACAGTAAAAAGTTTGCAAGAAATCAATATTCCTGGAAGCTATCCATTCAATATTTACTACAAAGCTAACTATCAACCGCTAGGACCCGCTCCGCGTTTCAATATTCCACAATGGCGATCATCACTATTATCGCGACTTCGATTTGGTGCGTGGAATATGAGCCAAGTCAAAATGCCGATTGAAGAAAAAGACGGATTAACCTTTAACGCGATTGAAGCAGAGCACTTAGTCAATTGGGAATTGGAGGAAGGTGAGGAAGTCGTTTTCAGCTATCGTCATTTTGTTGCTATGAATGAGAATATTCAACTGCGAACTGTGATTAGTTTAAGAGTAGAAACTTTACTGTTAGGCAGGATCGTTTTTCATACTGCCAAATGTATCGGTGGGCCGGGTAGACTCATTCTTAGAACTCGCGGTAAGCCGGCGACCGCTGAGCAGGTCAGGCAAAGTATTCCTGCTGCGCGTCTAGTTGCATGGAATCGTTATGCAAAATTCTCGGTCGATAGTCATCTCACTAAGGCAGATATGTTTCTTAATGGGTTTAACTTAAAGCGCAGTAAAGGAAGTACGCCAGATGATCCTCAAGGGATATTAATCGTCGAGGCCGACGCTCGCGATGGGGGAATATTGGTAGGGACCTTGCGATTTGCAAAGAATTTTTTATTGCCGATTTAGCGGAGTCGATACATACAAGACAAAGTGTCCTCTGGTATTCGTAATTTCTAGCATACGCAGAGCTTGTTTTAAGCCCCATAGCTCACCTATATCGCAAGTTTATGTCAAAGATTAGTCATGTGTCTGTCGGTCTTAAGGCCGGCAACTTATCTTGACCGATAAATCGAAAACAATTGGCTTTCTCATTTAAATAAAAGTAATTATCAAATTATCTCAATAAAGTAATGAGTTTACTGAGATAAGGCTACTAGCAACAGCACAATCCCATAGCATGGACACTATAAAGGTCCCTGCGTATTTAGTTATTCAACTATCTTTTAACAACATAAAAAGGAATATTTATGATGAACTGTAATCAAACAAAAACTAGACTTAACGCACTCTCCGTACTAATCAAGCAAAACTGTGGAAGAGCAGCCTTAATTGCTGGTCTATCGATGTTTGGCTTGTCTGCGAACGCGGCGGACAGAGATGAGCATGATGAAACAATTGGTCAGAAAGTCTCTCAAAAAGTGGCAGATACTTCAGATGCGACCTTGCTTGCGTCAGAATTAGGAAAGAGCCTAGAAGAAGTTGAAGCCTCACTGGTTTTTCAACAAAAATTTGAGAAGCTCTTTAAGGAACTGATGAAGAAGCATCCTGAGAAAATTGCTAGAGTGTGGTTGGAACCTGACGCTGGTCAAAAGGCAAACATTCAATTTGTTGGAACCGCTCCTAATGTAAGATCTCAGCTAAATATTGATATCACGGATGGTGCTAAATACAGCTTTCAAGAACAAGAGGGGCGAGCTAAGTACCTATCTAAATTATTGACAGACAATGCCTATAATAATTTTCTGACTTATTTCGACCACAATACTGGTCAAATTAAACTAGAAATGAAAACCGCCAATCGCGCTAAAGCTCTAACGCGTCAGTCGTTACAGTCATTGCTGTCAAACAAGAATCGTTCTCTGGAAAGTGATGAAAGTAAAGCATTTGATAATCTCTCTATTGATGATATTGATTTTGAGGTGATTGAAGGTTCTGGAGAAATCTATCAACTGGAATTCGCTCGCGGTGGTGAATGGTTACGTGATGATGGTTTCAGGGAGTGTACTAGTGGTTGGGCCGTGTCAGGTCCCAATGGAAATGGTATAGTCACAGCGGCGCATTGCACGGGGCTTAACGAGCTTGAACATTCTTACTCTACAGCTAATGTTGATATGACTTGGCGCTCACAGGAGCGCGGTAATGGTGATGCTGAATATCATACAACCACACATACTGAAGTCGCTGAGTATTTTGCTACTAATACGGCGATTCGAGATGTCACAGGAATAAAATTAACTTTCTTGATGCTACCCGGTCAATCAGTATGTGAGTACGGTCGTTCTTCTGGTACCAGAACTTGCGCTCATACCGTTATAGCTAACAACGTTACAGCTACATTTACAGATGGTGTTACTGTCAGTAACTTAGTTAGAGTAACTGGAGATAACTCGATTGGTGGAGACAGTGGTGGTCCATGGTCATGGGGAACTATTGCTTGGGGAGTGCATAGTGGGTCGAATGGAACGACTTCATTATTTACTCCGGTTCAACGAGTACAGTCGGAACTCAATGTGACTATTTTGACGCAATAGATTAACTCTACAGGTACGACAAAAGAGCCCGATAATTCGGGCTTTTTTTAAAACTGTTAGAGAGATTTTCTTCCTGAAAAAAATATATTATTTCTATTGGTCTATTTATTCTTGTGATTAAGAACAGTTCTTTTTGTTGTATATATCTCATCTGAAGATACTTCTTTGTTAAGTTACTAGCTTTTCTCAACTGGATATAAGCCCAGATTATTATTTGCTTTTTATTTTGTTCAATCAGCAAAAAAATTCGTGAATATTTCCAATCTAGAAATGAGATATTTGTGCCTTATTGCATTTTTATTTGCTTTATTCGAAGTACAATTCTTGCTCGCTTAAAAAATGACCAAAAGAATAAGCCTAATATTTACAGTTAACGAATAACCTTATTAGGCGCATTTTTTCCAAATCTTTTGATGGGAATGGTTTTTTCTAAAGCGAATTTATCCATCGCAGTCAATGAAACAAATATACAACATACAGTTAAATATTTGCTCCTTTTCATTAGGATGGTGTTGTTAATAAGTTTCATATTAATAGTCAGATGCTTATGAGTATTCTACTTTTTTTGTGAAATATAATAAAAATAAATCCATAACACTCATAGTCACTCTGTGGACTATATTTTTTAAGAGTCCTTACGCCGATTAGTGCTAGTTTTGTTTGGCCATTGTTGTTCGGCATGAAAGAGTGTCTTTCCTTTAGATCTTAAAGAACAACTTGGAGAATAGAATGAAAGGTAGATCCAGTTTTAAATCTCGCAAAAGTTTCGCACTATCGGCAATTAGTCTTAGTTTACTGATTTCCGGAAATGCTTTTGCTGAACCGCCACAACGATTAATTGTCAAATATAAAGAATCACTATCGCAGTTTTCAACTGCCGCAGAACGCGGCATCAGTATGACTCAAAGCATCCAACAAACACATGGCGTTTCTTTGCAGCATGTTCGGCAGATGGCAATGCAAAGTCATCACGTTTTACGCTTAGACCAACACAAATCTAGAGCACAGCTCGATAAATTGATGGCGGCATTGCAGAGAGATCCCAATGTATTAAGCGTCGAAGAAGATATTCTATTGAAGCCAAACTTTGTTCCCAATGATCAGTTCTATAACTTGCAATGGCATTATCACGAAGCAACGGGTGGTATGAACGCGGAAACAGCTTGGGATACTAACGATGGAACTGGCGTTGTCGTTGCGGTACTTGATACGGGTTATGTAACTCATTCAGATTTAGGTTCTAATATTTTACCTGGTTATGACTTTATCGGTGATACCGCTGTTTCTGTCGATGGTGATGGACGCGATAATGACCCAAGTGACCCCGGTGATTGGGCTTCAGCTGGTGATTGTGGACCAGGAGAACCCGCGACTAATTCTAGTTGGCATGGAACTCACGTCGCCGGTACCATCGCAGCATTGACTAATAATAGTCAAGGTGTTGCAGGTGTTGCATATGACGCTAAAGTTGTTCCGGTTCGAGTACTAGGAAAATGTGGCGGTTACACTTCTGATATTGCTGACGGAATCATTTGGGCTTCTGGCGGTTCCGTTCCTGGAGCGCCGGCTAATAGTAATCCGGCACAGGTCATTAATATGAGTCTTGGTGGAGGTGGTTCTTGTGGAAGCACGACCCAAAATGCCATTGATACCGCTCGCGCAAATGGTACTGTCGTTGTTGTAGCGGCGGGAAATAGTAATGCCAATGCATCCGGTTTTACTCCAGCAAGTTGTAACGGTGTTATCAATGTTGCTGCAAATGATCGTCAAGGCAATAGAGCAAGTTATTCAAATTTTGGTACTAGTATCGATGTATCAGCACCAGGTGGAGAAACCAGCCCAACGGCTGCCAACGGAATTGCTTCTACACTTAATGCGGGAACCCAAGGGCCAGCAGCTGAAAACTATGTTTATTTCCAAGGGACCAGTATGGCTGCTCCTCATGTGGCTGGAGTTGCGGCACTATTAATAGAAGCTGACCCAACTCTAACCCCCGATCAAATCGAAACGACTCTAAAGAACACGGCTCGTAGTTTACCTGGTAGTTGTAGTGGTGGTTGTGGTGCAGGAATTATTGATGCTCGCGCCGCGCTTGATTCTCTTGGTACAACGCCACCTCCTAGCGGCGACGTTTTGACATTTGACGATTTCGAATCCGGACTTGGTAACTGGAGTAATAGCAGCGGAAACGATTCACATAACTTTACTCGAGATTCGGGTGGTACTCCTTCCAATAACACTGGACCAAGTTCAGGTTCTAACAGTACTTGGTACATGTTCCTAGAAACTTCAAGCGGTAGTGCAAATAGTTCGGGGAACGATGCCATCTTAAATAGTTCGACTATTTCGGCAACCGATGTTCAGTTTAAGTTTGATTATCATATGTACGGAAGCAATATCGGGACGTTGTCTGTTGATGTGTTAACTGGTAGCACATGGACTAATGATGTTTGGTCTATTTCCGGTCAACAGCATTCGTCTAATGGAGCCGCTTATACCACAGCGACAGTTGACTTGAGCGCATATACGGTTAATCAAATTAGATTACGCGCAACGGCTGCAGGCAGTTGGAGAGGTGATATCGCATTTGATAATCTTGAAGTATCTGGTACGGCTGGAACGCCTCCTCCAGGTGGCAACTTCTTTGAGACGACAACAAACGTTAACATTCCAGACAATAACTCGACAGGTGTTCAAAGCCCACTCAGTGTTTCTCGCACCGGGGCTTCTGGAACCGTGAATGTTAATGTCAATATTGTTCACACTTACATCGGTGATTTAATTGTCGATTTAATTCACCCTGATGGAACGGTTTATAATTTACACAACCGTACTGGAGGTAGTGCAAACGATATTAATCAAAACTATTCAGTCAATGTTGGTAGTAAGGACTCAGCAGGAACTTGGAATCTTAGGGTCAGAGATTTAGCTAACGCTGATACAGGTCTAATTGATAGTTGGTCTATTACTTTTTAGCAGTTGAATTGATAGGAGAAAAAACGGTTTGCTTTGCAAGCCGTTTTTTTCTCATTAATGCGAACGAATAATGATTAATTCATAAATCTTGTTAGACTAAAATTCAGAAGAAAAATCCAAGTCGATCTGCCGGACGTAGAAAACGTAATTTTGGTATGTTTGTTAGAATATTTCCCAATACTTCTAATCGAGTATTTCTTTTATTTTTGGTCAACTAGAATTACCTTTAGTGAAAGGTATGAAAGCCGGTACTTTCGCTTGATATTCGGTGTAAGAGTCACCTAATTCCATTACCAAATCGGATTCCTCAAAATGGGTTGCTATCAACACGTAAATCATTGTTGCCAGAGCAAACACTATGTGACCAATCGTTAAAGTAGGTACAACAAGTGGTGCAACCATCCAACCAACACTGATTGGATGCCGGACTAATGAATAGAGGTATTTTATCGTCAGTTGAGAAGATGAAGGTGGAGAGTTTCTAAAGTTCTGCCAAACCTGCATTAATCCAAAGAAATTCAGATAACCAAAATGGAACGTTGCCGCCGTCATCATTAGCCAAACACTGGCGTATAGCGTGTAAATTAACCCTATTGCTATTTCACTACTGATACTCCAAACAACTTGCGGAATAGGTTGCCAAAAATAGATGAGAATAAATGTCATTCCGGATGTCATATATAGGTAGGTCGCGCGCTCAATAGGTTGAGGTATTATTCGAGTCCACCATTTTTTAAAAGATCTTCTAGCTGTAATTGAATGATGTAATCCAAAAAGAAAAATCAACCCAACATCGACTAGTATCGAACTCCAAACGGAATTCATCTCCCCGTCACTAATTCCTTTAGTAACAAATTGATTGATAAGAAAGCCCATAACATAAACAAGACAGATAGAAGACGCCGCATAGGCGCCGACTGCATAGAGCAACTGTATAGATTTAACAAACATTTTTTATTCTCCCATATTGATAACACTAACTACGACCAATTACTGTCGTGTTCAGCATGAGTTTTAAGGTACGCATTTTGATTGAAATGTTGGTCATAAAAATCAGTATCGATGTGGTGCGCCTGTAAATACATTAACGAAAATATTGCAGGTACAGTTGCTGGGAATCGGCCAAACTCGTTAAATATATATTGCGCCATGGTAGCGACACAGTCTATGAACTGCTCATTGATGGGGGCCGCACTTGATCTAACTTTAGAATTATCTTTGTAAGGCCCATCAGTTTTAGCATTGAATGGTCCGCCGCTACCAAATTTTCTGCTAACCACTGACACTACTGCACTTTTCATATTATTGAAAAACGGAGGGCAGTGACCTTCAAGAATTCCTTTCAATCCAGTTACATGAGGGATTGGGTTATCTTTTAGGGTGTCGAAACTAAATCCAAGACCTGGCACATTTTTATCACCGCTTGCGCCGAAAATACTAAAAGGGTTGATTCCATCAAACATCCAACCTCCGAGCCCCATAGCCTGCAATGTGAGAGCGCCAGAATAGCAAGCCGTAGAAAGTTCAACAGTTGCTTCTGTTAAGCATTGTTGTTCGAAAAAAGAAATCGGGTACGCATTTTCTGGATTTATTAGATCTTTAAATTTACTTAGACCAGGAATAGGTTGTTTATTAATATCATCATAGAGGCACGCGCCATTCTGTACTAAATAACACAGGGCTAGAATAATGTGTTGAGCAACGTCGGCGACCGGAATAATCAATGTACTGCCTTCAACATTAGCACACCAATTATTATGAGCTTCCATATGTTCGGGACTACTAGGAAGTTTTAATCGACCATCCGAAATTTTGACTATTTTTGATTGATGCTCTTTCAGATAGGCGTTCAAGTCGAGAGTTCCGTCAGTATGTTTGGCGGTAGTCGCTTTCATGTCTTTCGTAGACAAGAAGTATACGCCTTTGTCATCAGTGTAAAAAAAATCAACAGTATGAAATCCCGCTGCTGAAGGAAAGGTTCGTCCACCAGCCGCTCCAGCATAGTTTGGCACTTTGGGAGCATAATGTGGGTTATGCGGGATCAAATTGGTCCAGCCAGTATTTCCACAAACTGAAGTGAGTAGTAACATCTGTTGTAGTTCAGACAATGCACTAGGTTTGTGTTTCGATGAGTAGGCAAGCGGCCCTTCTGGTATGCAAGCACCTTTGGCAAATCGCCGAGATCGCCTTCCTTGAATGGCGTCGAGTAGCGGAAAATTTATTGCCTCTACCAGACCTTGAGGAATTTTTTCAGAACTATTGAGAAGAATAGTCGCCTTTTCAGTAACTGCTGCTGCTTGGGTTTTTGCTCCTAAGCCACCTAGCAGTGCTCCGGCTCCTAGCATTGTAGTTCCTAATAATTTTCTTCTGGATACTGTAAACATTGTATTGTCCTTGTATTAATTATCGAGTGATAAAATGAATAGGGCTGAACCTATTTCGAAAGTCTCGGCATCAAAACCGAGTGATTGATTCCTGATGTAGTCGCTGTCTACTTTATCATGTGTGTAGACAGTGTCAACATAAATATGGATAATTGGTTTTCAATTAAGCCCAACAGATGAGTTCGTTATGAGTAATGAGAAATATCATCATGGTGATCTGCGCAACGCATTAATCCAGCATGCATACAAAGTAATAGAAGAAAAGGGGGTCGAATCTCTTTCTTTAAGAGGGTTAGCGAAAGACCTTGGAGTGTCTCATGGTGCACCCAATAGGCATTTTAAGAGCCGCTTAGGCCTATTATCCGCGTTAGCTACTGATGGATACACAAGCTTAGCCAATGCCACTCTGGCCGCTGCAGACAAAATC
Organism: Kangiellaceae bacterium; assembly: GCA_039969155.1. GTDB lineage: Bacteria > Pseudomonadota > Gammaproteobacteria > Enterobacterales > Kangiellaceae. The sequence goes on along the minus strand of JBDVOJ010000102.1, from coordinate 49,184 downwards.
GATTCTAGTGATCCAATTGTCAGGTTAAATGCGGCGGGCAAGGGATTCTTACGTTGGGCATTAAGCAATCGAACGAGCTTTGTTACCATTAATCATCCTGAAGTTATTAATAATGCCAGTCCTGAGCTGGTAGTCGCGATGAGAAATTTTCAAGGGATCATAAGGCAGTTTGTCGCTGAAGCTCAACAAGCTGGTCGCCTTTCTAACCTACCAACTATTACCGTAGCAATGTATACCAATGCGGTTCCTTTTGGGGTTGCGACGATACTCAACAATACTGTTTTTGAGCATAAATTTAGCCCAGAAGATTGCGAGCAAATGGTCGAGGATGTTATTAACCTCGTGGTTCCAATCGACTAGACCATTAACGAATAGTCCAAACTGTGCCTTGAAATTCTCTGCTATCGAGGGCTATTAGACTCTACTTCAATAGCGAAAGAGTTGTTTTTATTATCGAACTTAAGAGGTCAGCTTGCTTTTATCCTCTTAGGTTCGATAACCATTCTAAGGTTATTTAATCAGTCAATTAATGACAATCTTCAAATATTGACCTACTTCGATTTCAAAATTAGCAAACCTATTCCTGATAAAAAGGAACCAGTTTATTTTTTCCTAACTAAAACTTTTAAAAATGAAATACGTATCTATTTGTGTTGTGACTAAAAACTAGTTAACTCAATGTATTCACAGCAACAAGATTCGCCCGTGTAATAGCGAGTGCTACGACCTAGATTCTATGTTTGAGGAAATGCAATACATGCTTGATTTTTATAAAACTAATCGCCCACCGATGATTAAGTCCCTAATAGTGATAACGATAATATTTACCCTGACAGGTATTCAGGAGTCTCTCGCTGCAATAGAAAAAGAATTTGCAATTGTTAATGCTGTGATTATTGATGGGAATGGTCTGCCGCCACTTGAAGGTGGCTCAATTGTGATTAAAGGAAATAAGATTTCAGCGATTGGAAACAATATTACGATACCTGTTGGATCTGAAATTATCGATGCGGGAGGTAAGGTTGTTATGCCTGGGCTGGCGGATATGCACGTGCATCTTACTTGGGGTGGTGAGGGGCATGACATATTAGGCTATCAACGTCGACTCAATGCACTGTTGTATTCGGGCGTAACCACCGTTTTAGATACTGGAGGAGTATTGCCTTTTGTTAAACAAATGCGCCAAGCCATCGAAGCGGGCAAAATTGTTGGGCCTCATATTTATTATGTTGGGCCTCTTGTCGATAGTGTAGATCCGCAATGGCCCGCAGTTTCCTTAAGCATGGCATCTGAACATCAAGCTCAAGATATTTCCAAATATTTAAAAGACAACGGGGTGGATGCAATCAAAGCTTACGCAAAATTGAATCGACCCCAAATCGTAGCATTGGTTGCTCAAGGTAAAAAGCTCGGACTTCCTGTCATTGTTGATGCTTGGTTCGCCAATGGTGGCGAGCATCTTATTACGAGCGGTCTAAGTGCGTTCGCTCATACGCCTCGCAGAGTAACTGATCAGACTCTAAAGATCATGAAGAATAGAGGTGTTCAAATAATTTCTACTCGTGCAGTTGGTGGAATTGTTAAGCAAGTTAGCTTGAGAGGGACAGCATTTTTAGATAGCGATCTCATTAAAAGTACTACACCGTCGTGGGTGCTAGAAAAAACGCGGAAAGAAGCAAGTCGCGCGTTATCGGACCGAAACTATGTGAATGAAAACTTTAGTGAGCAGTTCCATAAAAAACTTCAGCAAAATGTTAAACGGATTTTCGACGCAGGTATCCCGTTGGTCGCAGGAACGGACAATGATGGTTTATTCATTGGAGAAGAACTTCATTTTGAACTGGAGCTATTAGTTGACGCTGGGCTAACGCCTCTCCAAGCGATTACAACAGCGACCAAAAACGCAGCAAAACTGATGAACGACGAGGATATTTGGGGAACGCTTGAAGTTGGAAAACGTGCCGATATGATTTTAGTAGAAGGTCGGCCCGATAAAAATATCTCTGACACTAGAAATATTAAGTTGGTGATTCAAAACGGCCGAGTGATCGACCGTGAGGCTCTAATTTTTGATCTCGAAACGGATACTGGTATTCGAGATACAGAGTTTGAGTACTAACGATCTAGTCAGACACCAGTGAGCGAAATAAACACTTACGTATTGATTCAATAGTTGTGAATTCTTCTCAATACACTAGGTTTGACATAAATACTCTGAGCTAGAACTATCAGTTGTTCGTCTTATTGAAACTTACGTTTTAATCAACGGTTTTTCTGGCACTTGTTAACACAAGAGTGAGAGCCATTAGCGCAGGCAGACCTTGAGTAAATAGAATACTCGTTTTTGCAGTGAGTCCTCCAAAGATTCCTGCGATGACTACACAACTCAAAAAGAAGACTTTAACGTCGAAACGATTTCTTAATAGCCCCCAAAAAAGTCCTGCAGCCAAAAAGCCATTGTAAAGTCCTTGGTTCATTGCAAGGACTGCAGAAGACTCAGCAACTTCGGGAGTCATTGAAAATATCTTTTGTCCGATTGGGTGATTCCAAAAAAACATTTCAAGGACCAAAATACCGACGTGGCTGATCGCCACTATGGAAGTAAAAATATTTGCTAGTAGTTTCATGAATTAGATCCTGTGTAGAATGATATCTTATTAAAAATTAAGTCGGCTAAAGTTAATAATTCTTCGTTTAAGCTGTTTTGATTTTTTGGGTACCATATTCAGCCACTCACTACTTTGACTTTAAACTTAGACTCTTGTCTTTGTGTATAAACGGAACATCCATTTGTTGTGTGTAATTACTTTGTTGAAGTATTTCGGCGCTTAGAAGATACCGACTACTTTTGTTATCATTTTTCAGCTGATTCTTACGAAGCACCTGATACTCAGATGTTTTCATATAGCGTTCCAATAGTCTTTTATCGTAATCCCTAAACTGCGACTCATTTAACTCAGCCATTTCGATGACCTGACCTTTTACCACTTTGAATACCAAGTAACTCTTATATGATGTTCTATGAATGTTAGGGAGGTGAAAAGTACCTCCAGTTTCATCGATACCCCCAGTGAGTATTCCGCTGTACCAATTCATATAACGATCTTTCGGTTTCGGAAATATCTTCTCAATGATGGATACCGGTTCTAACAGTTTTCCTTCCCTGAATTGCCGCTCTAGCTCGATATTCGAGATGACTAATTGATTATCTAGTATCTTAAAACTAGCAATATATCCTCGATGATTGGCTGTAGATGGTATTTGGTTACCTCTTGCTGCAGTTAGCTTGTCTTTTAGTTTTTTCGAGCTATCAAAGCGTTTTTCCAAGGGAAAGTGGTGAATGGCAAGCGTCTTATCTTGAAATATTAACTTGTCCGGAATTTGATTGGTTGATTGAGATTGAAAGCTAAAAGATAGAGTTGAGAATAAAGCTAATATTTTTAGCATGGTTGAATAATTCAAAGTCTTAAACTCTCCAAGTCAGGAATTGCTAAATCCTACCATGTTAGAATAGGCTTATCTTTCTATTTGATGCTACTTTACCTAGATTTTACATTGGAGGTTAACAATCCACAAAAGACGCAGTGCGTGGCCAAAGAACATGGAGTGTTCTATTGTCTGTTTAAGCCCTTATCAGTCCTACGAATAAAATAATTATCCAATAAACCAAAAATAAGTGCTCTAGAATTGGCGACGGTAGATATAATTTGAAAATTGTTGAATACAAAAAATATAACCTCCAATTTTTTATGAAGCTAGAATTACGTAACATTCACCCCGTATATTGCTCTGTATAAGTACCAGAGACTTAGAGAATAATAACAAATGCTATCAATTGAAACTCAAGAATTACTTTCTACTATCTTCCAATGGGCAGCACTATTGCTGATAGTCTCGGTTGGATTTTTTATTCTTTATCTGTTCGTGATTTATTGGATTGATAAAACACAAACTGCCCAGGCAATACGCCGTAACTATCCAGTGGTTGGTCGATTTCGATATTATTTTGAACATCTTGGCGAGTTTTTTAGACAATATTTTTTCTCAATGGATAGGGAAGAAATGCCATTTAATCGTTCTCAAAGAAGTTGGGTTTATCGAGCAGCGAAAAACGTCGACAATACTATCGCCTTTGGTTCTAGTCGAGATACGACTAAGACGGGCAACGTGTTTTTTGTTAATTGTCCTTATCCAACCATGAAAAAAGATGCGGTCAAACCAACGGCGGTCACTATAGGCCCATATGCAGCTAAACCTTATACCACCTCATCTTTTTTTGGTGTGTCTGCTATGAGTTACGGTGCGATATCTAAGCCCGCTATTCGAGCCTTGTCAGCCGGAGCAAAAAAGGCTGGTACGTGGATGAACACCGGTGAAGGAGGTTTATCACCTTATCACCTGGAGGGGGGCGCCGATATTATTTTTCAAATTGGTACTGCCAAAAATGGTGTCAGTGACTTGGATGGTCAACTTGACGATGAAAAGCTACGAGAAACTGCTGCGCATGAAGCGGTTAAGATGTTTGAGCTAAAGCTTTCTCAAGGAGCAAAGCCAGGTAAAGGCGGGATACTTCCCGGTGAGAAAGTGACTGCCGAAATCGCTAAAATTCGAGGTATAAGAGAAGGCGAAGATGCAATTAGTCCTAATCGCCATCCCGATGTAAACAATAACGGTGAGCTGCTTGATCTAATTGAAAGAATTAGAAAGGTCACCGGTAAGCCTGTGGGCTTTAAAGCTGTCATTGGTGCATACGGTTGGGTGAATACATTGTGCGAGGAAATTAACATGCGAGGTATAGAATCTGCGCCCGATTTTATTACACTCGATAGCGCTGATGGTGGCACAGGTGCTGCTCCTATGACTTTGATGGATGATATGGGATTAACCATTCGAGAAAGCCTACCTTTACTCATTGATACTTTGGCTCGTCATGGGTTGCGCGACCGAGTGAAGGTGTTTACGTCTGGTAAAATGATTAACCCAGCGGATGTTGCATGGGCACTTTGCGTCGGGGCGGATTTTTGTAACTCGGCAAGAGGGTTTATGTTTTCTCTCGGTTGCATTCAGTCATTACAATGCAATAAAAATACTTGTCCAACCGGTATTGCGACACACAACAAGGAGCTTCAGCGTGGATTAGTGGTTGAAAACAAAACCGAACGTGTTGCACATTACGCGGAGAATATGATGCATGAAGTGGGTGTAATTGCACACTCTTGTGGTGTCAAAGAACCGAGAGAATTGAAACGTTTTCATGCGAGAGTTGTGATGGCTGATGGTTTGTCTAAATCTCTCGATGAAGTCTATCCGGCAGTTGAAGCGAATCGATAGTCGCTCTTATCTAAATTACCAAGCACTTTTGGTTCATTAGAGTACTAATGTTGTCTAATGATGGTGCCTGAGAAACTTGGGCAGCATCAGTATGAATTCAACGTCTTGTCTATTTATTAATGGAACGATCATGAGTTGACATGAGCCTATACTCTCAACACTTTCTTCAAAAAGCTATTTGATTACGTTTTTCGTTTGTCTCTAACCCTATATTGATTACCAGTAGTTTTCTTTAGCTCAAACAAATCAATCGCTTTGAATAAATCACTTAACTTTTTGAATCCGTAATTTCGAGAATCAAAGGATGTTTGATTTGATATATGCGAGCCAATTGGCCCTAAGGCAGCCCAACCTTTATCATCTTCGTTGGCTTCTATAGCCTGTCTAAGAAGATTTATCAATTTGGCATCTCCTTTTAAGCTTTTAGTTCCAGATTTTTTAACCTTCTCGCTACTTTCGGGTTCATCTAAATATAGGAATTTGGAACAGGCATTTACGAACGGCATAGGGGCTTTTCTTTCACCGAAACCAATAACAACTTTGCCTTCTTGTACAGCCCTAGTTGCTAAGGGAGTGAAATCACAGTCTGATGAGACTAAACAAATTACGTCTACATTTTTGGTATAAAGAATATCCATAACATCAATGACAAGTGCAATATCAGATGCGTTTTTACCTTTTGTTAAATCGAATTGTTGGATGGGCTGGATTGCTGACTCTAAGAGAGTGTCCTCCCAAGGTTTGATAGTCGGGTTCTTCCAGTTACCGTACGCTCGCCGAATATTAACTACACCGTACTTTGCTAATTCAGATAGAACAGTATCAATTTTATTTGCAGGTGCATTATCAGCATCAATAAAAAGAGCAATTTTCTGTATTTCGTCCATCAACTAAATCCTCTTAAAATTAAGTGGTTATTATTCTACTCGATAATAGTTAGAATTTCTCTAGTCGGCCAGAAGCGGCCATACACTTAAATCCTCTAATCCAAATGCTTGACAGCGCTAATTAATTTTTATGTGGTATGGAGAATTCCACCATGGCTTGTTGCATAACTATTCTTCTTGGCTTGCCTAGAGAGTACTTATCGATTAAGAAATTGAGAAGAGTGTCTTCATCTTTTCTGTCCAAATCGCAATCAATAAGCCAAACCTTTCCTTCTGACTCGAGCTGTATGGGGTTGATCAAAGAAGACTTAGAAAAACCTCTAGTGAATTCGCTTTCGAGGAGGATATCATATTTGGGTGAGAAATTATTTATTGCAAAAGCCATACCTCCTTCGAGAGAGATAATCGCTCCATCAATGGAATCCCTGTATCTAAAAAAATCACTATGGTCGAAATAATAACAATCCTTATTGTCGTAACGACCTTCAGCCCAATCGTAAATATCGGCTTTTCCATACAGAGTGCATAGAAACTTTTCCACTAACGCTTCTCGTTGCGAACCGTGAGCGTGCAGCCAAACAATTCTAATTTCTTCAGGTGCGCTCTCAGCTTTAAGTTGGTTCTTAGCTTTATTAATAACCTTGCTAGTATTGCGACACTTTTCGAGTGAAACCGTAGAAGAGTATACATCGTCAGAACCAAAGGCTAGTTCTCTTTCTCTTAAGTACTCTTCACTCGAATCTCGCTCTTTCAATTCAATATAATAAATGTAGTTTCCATCGAGCGCTATGAAGTCCGGAGTCTCATCCTGTCCCTCGTCAATTTTTTCAGCTTCTAAGCCAAGATCTTCATTTAATACTTTTAACGCGAAGTCTTCAAAGCTCATTCGTTCAGTATCTCGTTCAGTATTTCTGAAAATCACCTAAGTCCCTTCTTTTCTGATACACAATGTTAAGGATAAGTATTCAGGTTCAATTACATACGCCCTAACGTCCGCTTTAAGATAAAAACAGATGTTAAAATAGACTAATATCCACGTTCCAAATTAACAACTGACAACATTTTTTCCCCATTAATATACCGACGTAAATTTTCTTCAACCAATACCATCACTCTAGGTCGCAATTTTTCTGATCGATACGCTACATGAGGCGTAATAATCACTCGAGGGGTTGTCCACAAAGCATGATCTTTAGGAAGAGGTTCTGGATCAGTAACATCTAAACCCGCACCTGCCAATTGTCCGGTTTTAAGTGCTGCAAGTAGATCCTCAGTAACAACACTTTTGCCGCGGCCGATACTAATAAAGTAAGCGTTGGGTTTCATCGCATCGAAAAATGCTTTGTCGTACATTCCCATGGTTTTTTCGGTCAGTGGTGCGGTATTAACAATAACATCGGCTTGTTTAGCTAGATCTAATAATTCATTAGATAGGCCGACATAGCTAACATAATCTGGACCGCTTCGGCGACTGTTACGAGTGGCAATCACTTTCATACCTAAACCGTGAGCACGACGTGCAGTTTCAGTTCCAATTCCTCCTAGGCCAACCACTAACATAGTGCGACCTTCAATTTCCCATATTTCATTCGGATCGGGAGCGATGCTTCTATCCCATTCTGACTTCGCTTGGCTTTTGCCGTACAGGTCGAGTTGTCTAACCAGAGCAAACATCATTGCAATGGAATGCTCTGCTATTTCTGGAGAAGATAGCCGTTGAGTATTGGTGACCAGAGCCTTACTCGCTTTGAGTGATTGAGAATTTGCACAGCCCTCAATGCCGACGCCCATGGATTGAATCCAGCGCACATCAGTTTTTTCTTGTAGTAATGCTGGAATACAATAACCAAGAAATACATCGGCAGTTTTTAAATGGGTTTTAGCTTGAGTTATATCATTGGTAGCGACAATGTTGAGGTTTGGGAATCGTTTTCGTAACGGTTCAATCTGTGAGTCGCCTCCCCAAAAGACCACATTCTTTGGGGCTTTCCATTTGGGGTGTTGGTTGGAGGGTATTTTGCCTTCACGCAATTGAAAGCGTTCAATCAATTCCTGAGCTTTGGGGTTGTCTTTCGAGCTCACAGTTAATGAAGCGCAAACCAAAAAAATTACCAGTCCTAGTCGAATCACTCTATCCACCCTTAAAGTTGTTATTGATTGGTCAATCCAACCAGTATACCGCGTTAGTCTTAAATTGGAATGTTGTCCTCCGATCAAGCCTATCAACACTCGCTAACGAGTACGGGAAATCACAAATTTTTAAGAATCAGATAATTCGAAACTAACAAATTATTGAGACTCTCAACTTTTTGAGACTTGGTTTATGGTGTAAGCGTTTGAAATATAACGGTTTTATATCTTGGCACGCTAGCTGCAATGTGGTGAATGCTATCGCTAGCCGGTCATTGCATCAGTAATGACTGAAATCCAAAAACAAAGGAAAGCAAAAATGTTTTCAATTAATTCAATTTACAAAACTTTAATCGCAGTGTCATTTATCTTATTCAGTCAGTTCTCGTCTGCAGCGAATATTGATATGAATGCGAACGCAAATGATGTTGCACTTCACGGTTATGACACTGTCGCATACTTCACTATGAGCAAGCCTGTTAAAGGAAGCTCGATGTATAGCGCGACCTATAAGAATGCAATCTACCACTTTTCTTCAGAAGAGCATCGCGACCTTTTTAAAGGCAACCCTACCAAATATGCGCCACAGTTTGGCGGGTATTGTGCCATGGGTGCGGCTTTAGAAAAGAAGCTGGATGTAGACCCAAATGCTTGGGAAATTGTTAAAGGCAAACTTTACCTTAATCTAAATTTGGCAGTTAAAAAGAAGTGGTCAGAAGATATTCCAGGAAACATCAAAACAGCAAATCAAAACTGGCCAACCATCAAAACTGTTCCAGCTGAAGAGCTGTAATTAAATCACTCAGTATAAATACACTATTTAAATTTTTTTAAAGAGGATTTTTACGTGAATAAAAAATTAATCGCATCAGCTGCACTAGTTGCAGCACTCAATATGGCAGCATCTCTACCTGTTGCCGCCGCCGGTAAAGAAAAATGCTATGGCATTGCAGAAGCAGGTCAAAACGATTGTGGCAATTTAGCGGGTACTCATTCGTGCGCTGGACAATCGACTGTCGACAAAGATATTGGCGAGTGGAAGCTGGTAGCAAAGGGCACCTGTAAATCTTTGGGCGGCTACAACAAGAAAGAAGCACTCAAACTATACAAAGCTAAGAAAAACTCTTAGCAGCAACGAATGATAGGCGGGCCCATCATGAAACAATCAGTGATAGAAACTTTAAACAACGACCTAAAGGTAGGCGTTGGTTTGCGGCACCAACATTATGAGGATGTTCTCCGGCCGCAAATTAATGATGCTAATAAAGTCGACTTTGTTGAGGTACATGCTGAGAATTTCTATGCCGAAGGTGGGCCTGCTCTATCTATCCTTCAACAAGCGTCAAAACTCTATGAGGTTAGCATACATGCAACCAGTTTGGGGTTGGGGTCACACAGTAGAATTCCAATGAGCGCTATCACTTCGCTCAAAAAGCTGGTCGATACAATTAATCCAATTCTTGTATCCGATCACGCTTGTTTTACATGGGCGAAAGTAAATTCGATTCAAGTTCACAGCGGTGACTTACTGCCCATTTTATTTAACCAAAAAACACTAAATCGTTTTATCGAAAATGTCGATCAAGTTCAGCAGGTACTAGGCCGTCAGCTGGTGATAGAAAATTTGTCGAGTTATGTTCAATTGAAAGGACACCAAATGAAAGAGTTCGAATTTTTGCAAAAGGTTTGTCAAAGAACAGGCTGTGGCTTACTAGTCGATATTAACAATTTGTTTGTTAATCAAGTCAATTTTGCAGACTTAGCACGCAGAGATGAATCCTGTGCGAAATCTTCGGTGGCAAACGTTTTAGATGGCATTAGTGCAGAGTTCGTAAAAGAAATACATTTGGCGGGCTATTCTAAAGCTCTACCAGGAGAAATGGTCATTGACGATCATAGCCGCGCCGTTTCAGTTGACGCGTGGCAAGTTTATCAATATGCCATTCAACATTTTGGCAATATTCCGACCACTATCGAATGGGATAATCAACTGCCGTCATGGAATAGATTAACCGCTGAAGCGTTAACCGCTAGAGCTATCGCTTCCGATCTAAACTGGGAGGCGGCATGAGTCAGTTTAACCAAGCTGATGCATCATCTTCTGATCTGCAGGAAGAGCTGATGGCTTCGATTCTTAATTTCGCTAGCAATCGAAAGGTAAGAAGTCTTAGTCAATTTGAGACTAAAGGGATCGAAATCTATCAGCGTAACTTAATGGCCAGTGCTAGCCGAGCACTGGCTATTAGTTATCCCACCATTGAGAAATTAGTTGGTAGTGAGTTATTACAGTCTCTCAGTAATCAATTTCTTCTAGAGTTTCCTAAAACCAATCACGATTGGGCGCACTGGGGAAGAGAGTTCAGTGCGTGGTTATCGACTCACCCTATTGCTGATGACTTGCCATATTTGGTCGATTGCGCGCTATTGGATTGGGTGATTCATAGAAATTTTAGTGTCGATTTATTGTCAGCCGAGCATCAAAGCTTGCAGCTTTTGCAAAGCGAGCCTTTAGATAATTTAAGGCTAGTTTTAAATCCGACTTTGACAGTGATTCATTCTAAGCACCCCATTGTTGATATTTATTTAGCGCATCAACAAAGCTCCAATCATCCGGACCAGATTGAACCTGACCTCACTATCGCGGCAGAAAAAATCTCAAATGGTGAAGGCGATACTGCGCTTATCGTTAAGCATGATTGGCATTCAATGGTTTTCTCTTTTAAGCCAGAATGGCGACATTGGCTGAATTTAGATGAGAGGTCAGGCAACCAATCTGAGTATTCAATTGGTGAATTAATAGAAAGCTCGCCTAAGTCGGCTATCAGTTTTCAACAGTGGCTACCACTAAGTATTGAGAAAAATATATTTTTAAAAATTCAAAAAATCAATTAGTACGCCGTCGCGTATGTTTAACAAAGGTACACATTATGAACTCTATATTTTCAAAACTTGAATGGCTTAATCAGCTATCGACAAGACTAACCTCAGGATTTGACTCTCTGGGATTACTGGCACTCCGACTTTATGTCAGTAGTATTTTTATCAAGGCAGGATGGCTCAAATTAAAAGATTGGGAAACCACTTTGTTCCTATTTGAAGAAGAATATCAAGTACCGATACTGTCGCCAGAAATTGCTGCATGGGCTGGCACATTTGGGGAAATCGTTTTTCCGTTGTTATTAATTTTAGGCTTACTAACTCGTTATGCCGCTTTAGGTTTGTTTGTGGTTAATGTGGTTGCTGTATATAGCTTGGCTGAAATCGCACCAGCAGCTCTGGCTTCTCATATTACTTGGGGGCTCGCAATGGCGGTTCTAGTGGTTTGGGGAGCTGGGTATTTATCACTGGATAAGTTGTTGACGCGATTTAGTAACAAGCCGGTAATAATATAGTCTACTTTCCCATTGACGGCTAAAACAAGGAACATGCAATGAATACAAGACAAGTCGATGTAGCGATTATAGGAACAGGAACCGCTGGCATGGTGGCTTATAGAGCCGCGAAAAAGTATAGCCAAGATGTTGTAGTGATTGAAGCGGCACATTACGGTACCACTTGCGCTCGAGTCGGTTGCATGCCAAGTAAACTCCTGATTGCAGCAGCAGAAGCCGCGCACTCAGCTGAGTCGACTGAACAATTCGGAGTTAACGTTGGCGCCATAAGCATCGATCGCAAGGCTGTAATGAAAAGGGTTCAGGCGGAACGTGATCGATTTGTTGGTTTTGTTATCGACTCAGTTGAAGACTTTGCTGAGGCTGATAAAGTATTTGGTTTTGCTCAATTCTTAGATGACAACCGTTTAGTGGTTAAGAGCGCACCTTCAAATAACGATGGCGATTTAGTCATACAAGCTAAACGAATTGTCATAGCCACTGGCTCAACCCCCTTTGTGCCAGAAATTTTAAAATCGGCGGGTAATCGTTTAATAACCAATGATGATGTGTTTGAGTTGGAGCAAGTGCCCGAATCGGTAGCAGTTTTTGGCCCCGGCGTGATCGGTTTGGAACTAGGTCAAGCGCTTAGCCGGCTGGGAGCCAGAGTAAAGGTATTCGGTCGCAGTGGTTCCATTGCAACGATTCAAGATGAACAAATTAGAGACTATGCCGAGCAAACCTTTAATCAAGAATTTTACTTAGATTCTAACGCCAAAGTAGAAGCCCTAGAAAATAAGGGGCAAACCATTTCAGTTAACTATCGCGATAAGAAGGGGGAATTAGTTAATGAAGAGTTTGAATACATTCTTGCCGCAACTGGGCGAAAAGCCAATGTGGCCAATTTGGGTCTGCACAATACTAACTTAAAACTAAATTCAAAAGGTGTTCCAGAATTTGACCCTTTCTCAATGCAGACTAGCCTTGAGCACATATTTATTGCTGGAGATGCCAACAATGAAATCCCTCTACTGCACGAAGCGGCAGACGAAGGCAAAATCGCCGGCACTAACGCTGGGCGCTTTCCGGACGTGCGAGCTGAAATGAGACGAGCTCCCCTCTCGGTGGTGTTTACTGATCCGCAAATAGCAAGTGTCGGTATGAACCTTAATCAATTACAGGCGGACATGCCAGACTGTTATGCGGTTGGAGAGGTGAGTTTTGAAAGCCAAGGACGTAGCCGCGTGATGGGCAAAAATAAGGGCTTACTCAAGGTTTACGCGCAGCATGGCACGGGTTTATTTTTGGGCGCGGAAATGTTTGGTCCTGCGGCCGAGCACATTGCTCATTTGCTCTCGTGGGCGGTACAACAAAAGATGACAGTGACTCAAATGCTAGAAATGCCATTTTATCATCCGGTCATTGAAGAGGGGGTGAGGACCGCTATTAGAGATTTAAGCAAACAGTTATCGATTGGTCCAAGCCTCCCTAAGAACTGCATGGATTGCGGGCCCGGTTGTTAGCTACCGCTCAGTTACTAGGTTTTCTGCTGAATTGTGATAGTCTTAGTTAAACATAGCAATTTTGGTATACTGACTGAAATTGAGTCGCAGAGTAGTTTGTTAGGTCCCAATAGGTAATCAACTGGTGAAAAACGACAACTTACTAGTCAAGAGTTGGACGTCTTGTCCACACGAACTTGCTGATATTCGCCAGAATGTTAAAGCGGTTTGCACTAGGCTTCGATTCACTGAAAAAGATACTAACGAAATTGTCCTTGCAATTGACGAAGCTTGTACCAATATAATCCGCTATGCCTACAAAGACTGCCGAGATGGCAACATACGCCTAGAGATAGTCAAAAATAATCAACAAGTGATATTCCGATTACATGACCATGCCAAGCACGTGTCTAAGGATTGCCTCGAGCAAAAGAATAACGATCCTCTTAAACCCGGAGGTCTAGGTGTTATGTTGATGCAGCAAGTGATGAATTCGGTAAAGTTTGTACATACTAGTCAATGTAAGGGAAATATTTTGGAACTAAAGAAAGATTTACCACAGGAGAGCCAAGGCAATGAGCTTTGAATGTTCAGACCACTTAAATTATAAGGTTCTACATCTTACCGGAGAGGTGGATCTTTCAAACTCCTCTAAAGTGAGACGTTGTTTGCTAGACATTCTAGATCACGGACAATCGGTGATCGTTGATTTTAGCGAGCTAACCTATATCGACTCTTCGGGTATGGCCACTTTAGTGGAAGGCTTAAATGCAGCCAACAAGAAAAAACTGACGCTTGCTATCGCCAATGCAAATGGCGCTCCATTACAAGTGCTGGAACTGACTAGGCTAAATCAAGTGTTCAATTTGATTGCATCGGTTGAAGATATAAAGGAATAGTCATTTTGTCTGATAACCAAACTCAGTCTAAAACCGCACAAGAACCGTCTAAGGATCAGGTTCTAATCCAAGTTAATCAGCTAGATAGTGCCTACGGTGAGCGTAAAATCCTAAAAGGCATAGAGCTGTCAGTTAAGCAAGGTGAAATTCTGGTCATCATGGGCGGTAGCGGCTCAGGAAAAAGTACCTTACTGAAAAACATGTTAGGGCTTATGCAACCCACCCGTGGCGAAATAATAATCGATAAAATGAATATTAATACGGTCGATAAACAACAAATGCTCAAGCTACGACGTACCATGGGGGTAGCTTTTCAGGGCGGTGCATTGTTAAGTTCGATGAGTGTTGGCGACAATATTAAATTACCTCTTAGACAGCATACTGATTTAGATGAAAGCACCATCAGCATAATGACTCGGCTAAAACTGGAGTTAATGAATTTGGCTGGGTTTGAAGATCTAATGCCGTCGGAATTATCCGGTGGAATGTTAAAGCGAGCCGGTTTGGCAAGGGCGGTTATTATGGATCCGAAAATACTATTTTTCGATGAGCCTTCCGCTGGTCTCGATCCAGTTACTTCCGTTGAGTTAGATCAGTTAATTTTAGAATTACGTAAAGCTATGAATATGACCATCATCGTAGTGACCCACGAACTTGAAAGTGCATTTACCATCGCCGATCGAATTGCAGTGCTCTATGATGGTGAAATAGTGAAGACGGGAACTGTTGAAGAAATTAAGGCCTGCGACGATGAAAGGGTAGCAAACCTGATTAATCGTAAGCCACGCGAAGTTCAAATTGATGGTGAAAAATACCTTTCGAGATTAACTGAGGGGGCGGAATAATAATGTTCTCTAATATCGAAAAGCTGGGTGGCAGAACGATTTCAGTGATCGAGGAGCTTGGTCGTTTAGGCCATTTTTTATTGACCGTTGTCACAAGCATATTTAGTCGACCGTTTGGGTGGAAGGAGCTTGTTAAACAGATCGCTTTTATCGGAGCGCGTTCTATGCCGATTATTCTGTTATCCGGTTTGTTTACTGGGATGGTGTTAGCCTTGCAGTTTTATGATGTACTCGCTCGATTTGGTTCAGTCGATCTGATGGGATCGGCAGTCGGACTAAGTTTAATTCAAGAGCTCGGCCCAGTGATGACCGCTTTGATGGTCATTGCACGAGTGGGCTCATCAACCTGTGCTGAAATCGCAATCATGCGCAATGAGCAGCAATTTGACGCGCTCACCTGTATGGCTATTAGTCCATACCGTTATGTGATGGTACCAAGATTTCTTGCTGCCGTTATTTCAATTCCACTACTGACAGCCATTTTTAATGTGATCGGAATTATTGGTGGGTACATTGTTGGAGTATTTATCAAAGATCTGAGTGGCGTTGCTTATATGCAAACCATTATTGACACGATTACTTGGTCTGATTTACGGATGAGTATTGTGAAATCTTTAATTTTTGCGGTGATCGTGATTTGGATTGCGATGGGCAAAGGGTTTTATGTTCATTTAGAAAAAGGTGTGTCTGGCGCTGAAGCGGTTGGTAGAGTGACTACTAAAGCCGTTGTCGCTAGCGCCATCACCATGTTATTTGCAGATTACATTGCAAGTTCGTTTTTGATTTAAGGAGTTTAAAGTCTGATGAAAAAAATATCGTTAGAGTTTATCGTCGGGTTGTTCCTCATCGTTGGGGTTGGAGCTATCACCTACCTCTCGGTCGTAGTGAGCGGTGTTTCGGGATTTAGTTCCGACGGCTATCAGTTAAAAGCTCAGTTTTCCAATTCCTCAGGACTAAAGCGTGGTGCAGTGATTGAAATAGCCGGAGTCAGGGTCGGGCAGGTTGAAAGCATCTCGCTCGATCCAGCTACCCAAGAGTCGATGGTAGTGATGTTAATTAATTCGGGGGTTGAAGTACAAGATGACGCGATAGCTTCAATTAGAACCGCCGGAATTATTGGCGATAAATTTATTAAAATCTCTACCGGTGGCGGAGACCCATTAGCTGACGGTGGTGAGATTATTGAGACTGAACCTGCAATTAGCATTGAAGAATTGATCAGTAAGTACATTTTTGAGAGCTAGTAGACATTAGTATTCCGTAGCGCGATTTAGGCTTAGTAAGCTGCTTAAACATAGAAACCTAGCGTAACAATTTACTGATTGCAGCTTGTTATAGTTTTGTTAGATTGACATCACATTTGCTTATTAACTAAAAATGATTAATTGACGACGAATAGTTATGTGACGTTGTCTAAAATTGAGGATTACCCATGAAAACCTTATTAACGGCTAGTCTTATTCTATTCGTTTTCTTTGCTCAACAGGCATTTGCAGAAACGCCAACTAAAGCTTTAGAGATAGCAGTAGACAAAATTTTAAAGGTTGCTAGCAACAAGCAGTTAGCTGAGAACGATAAGAAGAACGCACTCGCTGAAGTATTGAAAACAGAAATTGATTTTGAAAACCTATCTAAACGAGTGATTTCTAAGCCTTGGCGATCGGCGACGGAAGATCAAAAGATCGAATTCAAAGCGCTATTCTTAGATGTTATGGTTGATACTTATGCCACATTATTAAGTAATTATTCGGGTGAAAAAGTAGAGTTTCGAGGAGAGCAAATAAAAGCCAACAAGTATGCGATAGTAGATTCGGTCATTATCGCTGAAGGAAACAAAAAAATCCCAGTTCGATACCGATTGATCAATGAAGGGAGCGGTTGGAAAGTATATGATTTTATTCCTGAAGGCGTGTCGTTCGTGTCCAGTTATAAGAATAACTACGCGCGAATTATCAGAAATGATGGCATTGCTGGCTTATTAGCTGAAATGAAAAAGCCTAAAACAGAATAACACTAATTAAAGAATGTAGCATGGAACTTATAGCTAGCCTAAGTAGTGATCAATCTTATAGTAATCCGCTATCGGTATTGTTAAAGGTTGTGCATACTGAGTTAGATTCATTTAAGTTGGCGATGATCAGTAGCCACAAGCTTGATCCCGCGAAGTTTCAAGTGACGGGATTTTGTGATGAGTACAATTGTCCTGTCTATACTGCCGAAGAAATGCTCAATGGTAGTCCAAATTTTCCAATTTTAGACGGTGAGTTTATTGAAGGGTGGAAAACCCACCACTCACCATTGAAGATTTCCTGTGAAACTTGCCCCGATCTATTTCAAGATGAACTTAAGTATTTCGGCGAAGCTTTGGTAATTCCAATTTGGATCCGCGGAAAGGTCGAACGTTGGATCATTATTGTCGATTTTCATTCTAATTCTCGTCGGCTCGATCTAGAGAAGCTAGCATTATTGTTAAACTATGCATTAACCAATATTTTAAAGAGTGAACAAAAACGACAACTTGATAAAGCTCGTCATTGGATCGATGAGGAACTGCAAGAAATCTCTCGTCTGCAATCGCTGTTACTACCTCGAGAAGATCTTCATATTAACGGGATCCAACTAGCGTTTAAGTTTGAAGCATATAAAGACGCTGGTGGTGATTATCTTGATCTATTTCAACTGCCTTCACCAGGCGGTGACCCTAATATCACACGTTGGGGAGGGATTATTGCTGACGTGACTGGCCATGGGCCAAGTGCTGCTGTTGAAGCGGCGATGGTTGATGCGATTCTTCGAACCTTTCAAGGCAGTGACTCTACTACACCTGCTGACGCTGCTAATTATCTCAATAAGAATTTCTTTACTCGCAAAGATCGGGGAAAGTTTGTCACTGCAATGCTTTTTTCGTATCGCAGTGATTTAGGCTTGCTTAAGTATGTTTCTGCAGGACATCCGAATGGCTATATCAAGCGAGATCGTCAAGTGATCGAGTTAAGTGAGTCGCAAGGAATCCCCATTGGTGTGTTACCCGATTATCAATGGGAGTTCAAAGAAATTAAATTACAAGCCAATGATATTTTATTTATCTATACGGACGTCGTATTAGAAACTCGTAGCCTTTCTGGTGAAGAGTTTGGCGAACAAAGATTGGTAAGTGCTATCGAGAACAGTCCATCCGATCCAAACCTGCTGGTTGAGCATATTCAAAACGCGTTATTTGAATTTAGTGGTCGATCAGAGCTGAAAGATGACCTCACACTTTCGGCTATAAGACTACTTTAGTCTGCTGAATAGCGGCCTCTACATTTTTTAGTCTAATATTCAAGGCCTTAGGTTTTCGGTTGAACGTACATCTCTTGAGCCGTCTTATAATTTATCCACGAAGCTAAAACATATTTATCATTAGATATTGGAACGCATCCACGATGGGTATGAGTGAAATTTACTGGCGCAAGAATTAGGCTGCCTTTAGTTGGTTTCACGCTGGCTTGTTGGTAAAAGAATTCAGTCTCTCCACCTTCTTCGACATCATTTAAATAGATTAGCCAAAGTAATACACGATGCAAAGATTTCTGAGTTTGGTCGGTTGGGTGTGGATAGTGCTCAGAATGCCAATGGTGATAACCGCCGCTGCCCTTGGTATATCGCTGTAGATTGATACCATCGCATCGAAAGATTGCATTGCTCATATTTTCAATTTGTTGGTCGTTGAGGTTGGGAATATCCTGGTGAGTAATGGTTCTTAATTGTTTGGTTTTTGGATCCTGGATAGAAGGGGAAATTGCACCTGTGATTAAAAAAGGAAATTGACGAATATAGGCAACGGTTGCCTTAGATAATAACTGGGTCAATTGCTGGCATTCCTGCTGCCACTCAGGCTGGCTACTAATGTGACAATCTAGACTATCCTTTTTACTCTTATCCACTCCAGCACCTGTTCGTCCAGGTTGTTTCTTAGGAAAAGCTTCAAACTTTTGGATGAGTTGATCGCATTGCTCACTAGAGAGTGCATTTTTAAATTCAATAATAAAGTTAGACATAACTAATTCTGCTATAGCCCCAAACCAGTTGTTAAGTGGTTGATTATATTTGTAAATTGTTAGCATAAGCGATTGCAAAGAAAATACCAACCAGAATATATAGTGATTTTTCCACTTAAGCCGTCACTCGGTGGCCGAGTTATGTACTGGGGCAATTGTGTTAATATTGCCAATTCACAGAGAATATTTATCAACTAATACAATATAGGAAGAAGAATGAAAAGATTATTAGGCGTTATAATTTCTATAATTTCACTAGCCGGCTGCGCCCCAGAAATAGGCAGCGAAGAATGGTGTGAAGATATGAAAGAAAAGCCTAAGGGAGATTGGACAGCTAATGAAGCGAAGGATTTTACGAAGTACTGCTTATTAAAACTTGATAAGAAGTAATCAGCATATTCGGTAAACTATATCTCAAATATACCGAAAACACTGCCAGCAAAGTACCTTATTTTACTATTTTAACCTTTATATCTATACTGAGTAAGGGGTAGCGAAACAACCATTAATGAGCGTATTTTCTAGATACAGTATTTTCACGATTATGGCATTCATTGGAATTGAAAGCCATTGGCTGCTATCTAAAGAAGAAACCGAGCAAAATCATCAGGTCTTAGCCCAATCAGAAGATATAACACAGCTCCCTTTAAACGTTGCTTATACTCAACAAGTCATTTCTGATCGGATTCAGGTTTTACAAAACGCCAACTCCATTGCTCCGAGTAGTAAAATTCATGAGCTGGACTCACTGATTCAAGTCAGCAATAACCACCAATGGTTTACCAATGTTGTGGGCGCTTCGGTTTTGAAAGCGCATTTGTATGCTGGATTGGAAAACATCAGTGAAACGCAAAAGGTTATTGATCTAACTCTTCCTTTAGCGAAAGAGTTAGAGCTCGAGCAACAGGTGACTCGATTAGAGTTAATAGAGATTAGTATTTCTGTCGGAAAAAAATCATCGGTTGAAATCATTAGAAAAAGGCAAGCACTCACGCAAAAAGCGGATATCTCGGATGACCAAAAGCTAGCAGCTGAAATATACATGGTAGTCGGCCAAAGCGAATATGCGAACAATTTAACTAGCGATGCACTAAAGCATCTTAAACTAGCCTACCAGCTTTCAAAGCAGGTCGAGGCTCATAATATCACCGGCGAGACACTTAATACGCTTGCCAATATCTACATTGGTTTAGACGACCCGGAAACCGCGCTAGACTACTATAAACAGTGTCTTGAACTGAATAAACTGGTTAAAAGTCCATTAGCAGACTCTATTATTTTTTTTAATATGGGCAAAGCTTATTTAGCCAGTCAACGTTTAGATTTAGCTAAACAGCATTTCGAACTTTCGCTTAATAAAAGCATTGCCATTGATGATGAACTGGGTACTGCATGGAGCCAAATATCATTAGCAGAATTAGCCGTTGAAGAGCAGCGATTAAAAGATGCATTAAAATACTTAGAAAAGTCGACACAAGTCATTGAGAACTCTGGTGATAACCGGATTATCTTTCGTCTGAACCTCAATAAAACTCTAAGTTATATCGGTCTTTCCCAACTCAAAAACGCTGAGATGAGTATTAAGAAGCTAAAGGATTTGGCCGATGAGCAGCAAAATCCGAGTTATAAGATTAGCTATTTCTTTGCGCTGGCAAAATGGCTAGAAGCTAAAGGAGATTTTCAAGCTGCATTTGAAGCGCAAAAAACTTATTCTGAATTACTGCAAGAGAGCTTTCTAGATAAACAACGAAATATTGTGCAAAAATACCGTATTCAGTTTGATAGTGAGCTTAAAGAAAACCGAAATAAAGTTTTGATAAAAGAAAATGAACTAAAAAATTTGAGAATTGAGCAGCAGGAATCGGAGAAAAAATACTGGCTTCTTATCGTTATTTTGGCAGGCTTGGTCATTATAATAATTATCGCTGTTTTGTTTAAACAGATCGATATTCGCAATCAATTTAGAAAGATGGCATTGCGTGATTATCTTACTAAATCCCCGAATCGCAGAGCTATTTTGAGGGAAGCAGAGCAACGTTTTGAACTTGCGCTGCAATCTAATCAAGATTTCTCGATTGGTATTATTGACTTTGATAATTTTAAAAAGCTTAACGATAGCTATGGACATGATGTCGGTGACCAAGTCTTGAAAATTTTTGCCAAAGCGTGCAGCTCTGTGTTGAGAAATCAAGACGCGTTTGGTCGCTATGGTGGAGAAGAATGGCTAATCGTATTTTCAGATACTCAAAAAGAATACATTCACTCCATCTTCGAGAGGCTAACATTAGAGTTAAATAAAAGCCCTATTAAAGGTGTAAGTGAAAAACTGAATTTTAGTTTTAGCATGGGAGTCGCTCAATTAAACCCAGCTAAAGATTCTGATTTAAGAACGATGATTTCGCGTGCTGACGCCAACCTCTATAAGGCAAAAGAAAATGGAAGAAATCAAGTCGTGCTTTGAATCCTAACAGCTATTTGATTGTTGTAAGGTAGACACGCCGGTTGCTAGGATGCTGAATGGTAAGTAATAAATGGTGTTGGCAGCCTATTACTAAGCTGCCAAATAATTTGGCAGATTATTCCTTTAAACTAAGCCTTTTTTATTACTCTAACGATAGCCAGCAAAACAACTGCGCCAACCGTTGCGGTAATAATTGAACCGATAAGTCCACCCGTTGAAATACCTAAGAAGCCAAATACAAAACCGCCAACGACAGCACCGACTATCCCAACAACGATATTCCCAATAAGACCAAATCCACCACCTTTCATAATGGTGCCAGCCAACCACCCAGCGACGGCTCCGATTGCCAAAAATATAATTAGTCCTTGTACATCCATTGAATCACCTCTGCTTATTGTTAAGATTAGTTCGCTAAGGCACTATATCAGGTAACCAGATGCTAACTTTGGGTCTCAGATAAAAAATAGAAGCCAAGCTTGAAGTGATAACTTAACGAATTTAGGTGAATAGAACAAGAAATTATCTTGTGGAAATCGCTTTAAAAAGGAGTTTATGTAATTTTTGACAATGAAAATTTATACATCGGCTAAAAAATGCGCTTCAATACATTGGTGCCCAAAACAGCAGTATCCATTCCATCAAATACAGGTAAACCTTGTTTTTCAAAGACTGCTTTGTATTCTTGATAAGGAACACCCGCATCGATTACCACGCCAATTAATCGTCCACTAAATTGGGCGAGCGCTTTTAATTCTTTTGCAAACAGTTCTGTTTTTGTTAACTGTCCCGTATCTAATTTCTCGGAGAGTGGAACTAACCCTAGCATGACGATACCTGCACCAAACTCTATCATCGACTTAACGCAATCAAAATACATCGATTCGTTGGCCATTGGTGTCAAATCGAGTGGGTTAGCTGGAGCGACTAATCCTTCTAATTGATGGCGTCGTATCACTTTAGCAAGTTCTTGAGAGTCTCCTTGGTTGATCTCATACAATCGCCCCGAATCATTGTCTCCTAAAGTATCAACACTGCCAACGGTCTCATAACCAGCATTTGTGACGATGGCAAGTTTTCCGAGGGTATGTAAGTCAGGATAAGCTGAAGTCCATTTGAATACAGCATTAAACTGATTGAAGGATTCGGCAATGATTGCCCCCGCTTTGCTTAGTAATCTTTTTTGAATATAGTAGTCTCCTGTCATCGCGCCGGTATGTCCTGCCGCAGCAGTTTGACCTAATAGTGAACGACCTCCTTTGTAAATCACCACATGCCTATTCTCGTCTCTAAATTGTTTGACTAATGTTGCAATGGCGCAAACGTCATTACCAACAAATCCTTCTACATATAGTCCAACCACTTTGATGGTTTTATCACGATAAATTAAAGCCAGGAAATCAGACAGTTTCATATCCAATTGATTGCCGATTGAAAAACCATACTTAAGACTTAAGTTTGAATGACGCGATAGGCGGGTAATTAAGAAGGCACCACTTTGGCTAATCAAAGCTACCTGAGACTTAGGGTCAAAATTAATATTGAGCTTTTGTTGTGGAATAAATAGGCTGTTGAGTTTGAGTGGCGAAAGTAGCATTCCAAGACCATTCGGCCCGACAATTGCTGGACACCATTGTTTTTGTTGTCGCAGATTCTTGATCAATTCGAGCAGCTCTTCACCATAGCCGGACTCGTCGGCACCATCGCCAATTCCGCCCGCGACGATATAGATAACTTCTGCTCCAGCTCCTTGTTGACATAGTTGTTTTATGGTTGCTAAAGTAATTTTTGCTGGTAGAGCTAATATGAGAATGTCGACGGGATTGTTTTTAAGGTGACTAACGTCCTCGACACATTTAATCTCGCGAAATTTTTCTTCCCCAGGTTTTATCACCAATAGATTCTCCTTACCTAAAGTTGACTGGCTAAGGTTCTCCAAAATAAGACTACCGACGTTACCGGTTTTGTTGGACACTCCCGCTACCGCAATTTTTTTGGGTTTAAGAAAGCAGTTGTCTTTAATTGGCACCGATACAGTGGTCGGAGTTGTCTCAGAAAAAAGTCCAACACCATCCAGAGCGATAAACTCTTGTTGTTGATTGATCACAAATGGATTGACTTCAACTAATCCGATATTTTTTTCTTCCATTATCGCTTCAAGTTTCCAGAGCTTCTCTAAAAACTCCCTAATAGTTTGCTGTGTTACCAAGGGAGTTTGTTGCCGAATCCCACCCAACAAGATTTTACCTAACCAATGTGCCTCGAGTTCTTCGAGTGCTTGTTGTGGGGTATAAACGGCAGTGGGCCAGACTAATAAGGAGCGTTTGAGTTCGTTAGCCCACTCTTCGGTTAGGATCCCTCCAAATCCCAGGCTGATCACAAAGCCAGAATTACTATCTTTTTGCAAACTGACAAAAATTTCACTGGGTGCGTTGTCGGCAGAGGTAAATTTGACCCGTTCGGTTACTAACGCACCGAGCCATTCATATCGTTTGCCTACAGAATCGGCCATTTGCTTGATAGTTTTTGCGGTGTCTTCTGGTTGGTAATCACAGAATGTTAAGGCGTCATTATCTGACTTATGCCAAAGCTCTGTCGCCATACCTTTGATAACAATTGGATTGCCTTGTTCAAATGGTAAAAGGAGATCATTGGTATTAGGTCCGATGAAAGTGTGTTTTGGAGTGCTGATGCCGACTTGGTCGAGTAATTCATAGATTGTATGTTCTGGAATAAAAAAGGAGGACATTTGAGGGAAGCTCATTAGATGAGAGAAATAGAATTCTATTCTAAATGACTCTTACAGATATGATTTGACCTAGATCAGCCGTTGGAGAGCTCTACTTAAAGGCGTTGAATGCTTTCAAACTCAATAATCTGATAAAATAATCTCCAGCAATTGTTAGAACTCAGGTATTTGAGATTGAAATACCCCCGCCACTCCCTAGGTGCGTGGAGTTGTGATTGGCATATATTCTGCAAATATTTGTCCTATAAGTTTTTAGTTTCACACAAGGAATATTTTATGAATCTTAACCAAGTCACGTTATCTGTTTCTGATATGCAAAGAGCGACTCAGTTCTATCGAACCATGGGGTTCTTACAAATCGTTGATACACCGCACTATGCTCGATTTGAATCTATCGAAGGAGAGGCAACTTTTTCGCTGAGCTTAGATGTTGATGCCACACCTCATCGAACGACCATTTATTTTGAACATCAACAGCTCGATGAGTTGGTAAGAACTTTGGAATCAAAAGGAATTGAGTTTAAACAGCAACCTACCGACCAACGTCACTTGTGGCGAGAGGCCATTTTGTTTGATCCGAGTGGAAATAAAATTAAGCTATACTGGGCTGGAGAGAATCGCTTAAATCCACCTTGGCGGGTAGAACTGAGTGAATAAATGAGCTAGCGGAAGCTAGCATCGATACTAAGAAGTCTTCAAGTACTCCATAAGGTTTTTATGCAAAAGAATATAGACAGGAGCTATGTCATAGCTCCGCAAGTTGAAGAGCAAAATAACAGGCGATTTTGGGTTATTAGTTTGGCTGTGCTCGTTGGAATAGTGCTCTTAGCCTATCTTTTTGAAAAGACAGAAGTTCAGGTGTATGCCATTAGTTCAGTTGTACTTTTAATATTTTTCTATTTTCAATCGATAAAGTCTAAAAATGCTAATGCGTGGCAGGACTGGCCAAGTATTCATCTAACCAATGAAAAAATACAAATTAAGCAGGCTAACAGTTTGTTGTGGTCAAAAAATATAGAACAAATAAATTCGGCAGTCGTTGAAATAAATTCTGTATTATTCTTTTCTAGTAAGGCATTACTCATTATGTGTAATGATAATGACTCTTACTATATCAGTATCCCAAAACCTTACTCTATCGAGGCGCCTATAGAGTCTATTGCTGCAGACATCAACCAGAGGGTTAAGCGCTGTTCTGAACCAATGAGTAGTTGTACATGAACAATGCTTGGGAAGAATTGAAAAATAGGGCGATGAATACTGAATACCCAAGGTGGAGACGGGTAGTGTCGACAGTTCTATTGATTTTGTTTTCTTTAACTCCAGTAATGGTACTTTGGTATTTGTATTTTACTAATGACAACTTACATTGCATCAGAGGCTTTGTCTATTTTTCGGTACCTTGGTTGGTCGTTCAGCTAATAGTGATAGCCCATTTGTATATTTCAACCAATATAAATGCGTTAGTGAGAATATCGCAGAAAATGCTCATAGGGTTTGGTAATATGTGGCTGATACTTTTTATCTTTAGTATACAAACATGTCCCTAATTACATCGTACGCTCAGAGTCGAATTCAATCAGTGCTCTAACTCACTAAATAGTTGCAAACTTAATTGCTGCCTCTGCTAACAATCTATTTGAATCCAATGTCGGTAAGCTTGAGTTAGAATCATCAATGATTAATGGGATTTCGGTGCAACCTAATATCACCGCATCGCAACCATCAGTTTTTAAATTGTCAATCACTGCTTGAAAGTAAGCAATCGACTCGGGAAGAAACTTGCCGTAAACCAGCTCATGCATAATAATGCGCCCCAAAGCTTGGCGTGCTTCTTCTTTGGGCCTGACCCATTCTAAGCCTGCCGCCTCAATCTTATTTGGGTAAACGTTGCTCTCGGTTAACCATTGAGTGCCCAAAACACCTAGTTTTCGAAATCCTCTTTGTTTCGCGCTTTTTACAACTTCCTGTGCAATGTGTAACCAAGGTAGTGGAGAATTCTGTTCAACATAATCAAAAGCCTGATGAATGGTATTATCTGGACAAATCAAAAAATCAGCGCCTATTGTTGCTAGCTTGTTGGCTGACGACAACATAATGTCACCAATCCCTTGAATATCTTGTTTGTCTAAGCAAACAACGTAATCTGCCATTGAATGGGTATGTACAGAAATCTCAGGATGAATATGTAACCCCATAGATTGGCTCGACTCTGTGCAAATTGTTTTATAGCAAAGCGCGGCACCTTCGGCCGAACAGCCTACAATTCCTATGTGTTTCCCTGACTTAGAATAATCTTTTTTTTCTTGCATAGCATCAAGTGCACTTGTTTAATTCGAGTTTAGCTTAACTTATCAAACTATATAGTCTGCTTTCAATATACAGATCGGCTAATTATCAAGTTAAAAATTTGTAGCCAATTAGCCTTCGTACTTGTTACATTGAATCCTTGCCACCAAATTAAAACACATGGATATAAACACTATGCTTGAAATGGCCGTAATTTATCTAGCCGCCGCAGTGATTGCAGTTCCGGTAGCTAAACGCTTGGGCTTAGGCTCTGTGCTTGGATACTTACTCGCCGGAATTCTAATTGGGCCATACTTGTTAGGTTTAGTAGGGGACCAAACCGATGTTATGCATTTCGCTGAATTTGGCGTAGTGATGATGTTGTTTTTAGTAGGGCTAGAGCTACAACCCTCTCGTTTATGGAAATTGAGGAATTCGATCGTTGGGTTAGGTGGACTTCAAGTGTTACTAACCAGTTTAGCGATATTTGCTACAGTTCTTTTGTTCACTGACTTAGCTTGGCAAGCGTCTCTTGCAATTGGCTTAATGTTAGCCCTTTCTTCAACAGCAATCGTTTTACAAACTCTAAATGAAAAAGGTTGGACAAAATTGACCGGTGGTCAAAACGCATTTTCCGTTTTACTTTTTCAAGATATTGCCGTCATTCCAATATTAGCATTATTACCCTTATTGGCATTTGTAGAACCTTCCAGCATCAATACGGCAAGTCATAGTTTGATAGAACAATACCCCAGTTACATCCAAGTTCTAATTTCGTTCGCAGTGATTATTTCAATTATTTTATTGGGCAAGTATCTGGCCTCACCACTATTTAGATACATTGCTGAAACAAAACTGAGAGAGTTATTTACCATATTTGCATTATTTCTAGTGATCGTTATTTCTGTCATTATGCAAAAGATCGGGTTGTCGCCAGCACTTGGAACATTCTTGGCAGGTGTAGTACTAGCCGAGAGTGAGTTCAGACATGAATTGGAAGCAGATATCGAACCTTTTAAAGGGCTGCTTTTAGGCTTGTTTTTTATTACTGTGGGCGCTTCAATCGACTTTCCATTGTTATCACAAGAATTCTCATTGGTGCTTGGATTAGTCGCGGCGCTTATTGTAATTAAGGCCGCTATTTTATATCTATTGGCTAGTATTTTTTCGATGTCTAGTAAGCAGAAACTATTATTCACTTTGGCGTTAGCCCAGGGTGGAGAATTTGCCTTTGTTTTACTATCGCTCACCACTTCCTTAGAAATTCTTAATCCTGAGCAAACAAAACTCACCACCTTAGTCGTGGCGATTTCAATGCTAATGGCTCCGCTATTAATGATTGTTTATGAAAAGTTAGTCAATCGAAGTGGAAGCGCAAAACAAGATTATCAAGACCCCGAAGAGATTGAGTCAACGGACAATGTGATTATTGCTGGCTACGGCCGATTTGGACAGATTATCGGTCGTTTATTAACTGCGCAGGGATATCATTTGTCCATCTTAGATCATAGCCCAAGCCAAATTGATTTATTACGGAGGTTCGGCAATAAGGTTTTTTACGGCGACGCAGCTCGAATTGATTTATTGGAAGCGGCCGGAGCGAGTGATGCGCAATTATTAGTCATAGCCATTGATGATGCCGACAAAATAATAGAAATGGCCGGTCTTGCTAAAAAGCATTTTCCTAAATTAAAGATTGTGGCACGTGCAATTGATCGTCGGCATGCGTATCAGCTCTTGAACTTGGGGGTTGAATCGTTCAAACGAGAAACATTTGATTCGGCACTTAATCTCGGAGTGGAAGCGCTTAAGCTTCTGGGTAATAGCGAAGAAGACTCTAACCGAGCCGGTGTACTGTTCGCAAAGCATGACGATGAAACAATGGAGGTGCTTGCCAATGTCTGGGGCGATGATCGTAGTTATGGTGTAGCTGTTAAGCAACGTTTGGAAGATCTAAAGCAAGTGCTGAACCAAGACAAAACTGATAAGGACCAGTTGAATACTTGTCAAGGAAGTGAGCAAGAGTGTAAAGATACTCAGTGAGAAGTGGATGATTTCGAGGAGAACAAATACTCTCGGGGTTGTCCCTTGGCCACCAAACCATGATCTTTAGTACAGTCTTATTTAAATTGAAAACCGGCTCTAAGTAATTCTTAGGATTGTAAGCAGGCTGTTTTTGTTTAATAATTGATTTTTGACGTCTAATCATTCCCGAGGTACTTTAATGGATTACTTAATTTCGCTACTCAATGACCCTAATGCTTGGGCAGCGTTGATTGCGCTAACCACAATGGAAATCGTATTAGGGATTGATAACCTCATCTTTATCTCCATTCTATCGAACAAATT
The DNA here is from genome assembly GCA_039969155.1 of Kangiellaceae bacterium. Classification (GTDB taxonomy): domain Bacteria; phylum Pseudomonadota; class Gammaproteobacteria; order Enterobacterales; family Kangiellaceae. The sequence continues at coordinate 20,331 of JBDVOJ010000102.1, read as the reverse complement.
ACCAGAAGAGCTTAGACCTAAAGCTCGTCGTATAGGTATTTCAGCTGCATTAGTTCTTCGCTTAGCACTACTGGGTGGCGTTGCTTTTATCGTAAAATTAACCGATCCCGTGGTAACCTTGTTTGAACAATCATTTTCTTGGCGAGATATTATATTAATAGCTGGAGGCTTTTTTCTAGTTTGGAAATCGACTTCTGAGATTCATCAAACGGTCGATCCTGATCCAGGGCCTGACTCTCTTAACCCCAATGTTGTTGTAACTAGCATTGGCACCGTAGTTGTGCAGATTTTATTACTCGACGCTGTCTTTTCAGTCGACAGCATTATTACCGCTGTTGGTATGACCGAACATATCCCAATTATGGTCGTTGCAGTAGTTTGTACTGTATTGGCAATGTTGCTTGCTGCCGAGCCTTTATCTAAATTTATTCACGCCAACCCAACGATTGTGATGTTAGCCTTAGGCTTCTTGTTGCTAATTGGAACGACTTTAATCGCAGAAGGTTTTGGAGCACATATACCTAAAGGATACATATATTCTGCAATGGCGTTCTCGGTGTTGATTGAAGGGCTAAATATATTGTCTAGAAGAGCACGTCGTAAGAAAGCTCAAAGAAGTGCTGAAAAAGAGAGCAAAGCGACAAACCTATAACCAAACATTTAGAGCCGTGCTCTCCTTAGTATTAGGAGAGCGTTTGGCTTATTCTTGTTCATCCGATGCTTGCATATTAACAACCACTGTGCCTGCCATATAGTCGTGGATTGCTCGTCTCTTGGCATTGAACAGCATGGTAATAATCTCTAATAAATGCCAACTCAAACTCACTACGGCAAACACCATCAGGCTGTTGTATATCAAAGTAGAATCGCTTTCATTTATATCTTTAGTTGAGAATATTAAGATAATGCTAGCAACAAAAATACTTGATAGCAGTGGTACACTATCTCTAATGACTGCTTGCCTAAAACCGATAGGTTTTTCGGTTTTAGCATCGAGTACTTTAACTTCTGTTATCATTTTTCCTATGGTTTGACCGAAAGTTCCGTGCATTAGAATTGAATAGACAACAAATAAAAATAGATCAAATAAGTCTACCAGCAGGTTGAGGCTTTCGCTGATCTGTACGATTATATAGGCGAATAAGAAAGAGATACCTGAAATTGCCAAACCGTCGATGATTCCGGCGACAAATCGAGCGCCGAAAGTTGAATATCTCTGATAGGGAGCTTCTGTGATTTCCTTACGATTACCCTGTTGAGAAGCTATTCGCTGATCAAGTTCTATCACGCGATTTGGGTACTTATATTCATCAATAGATTGTCTTGCATCTTTTAATTCAGATAAAGAGTAGTTTGAATAGTCTATTTCCATATTAATACTCCATTTCGCGTAACTCTAACTGGTATATTTTGATCCTGCTTCGCTATCTTTTAATTCCAAACTGTTGCATTCTGTAAGTTAGAGTTGATGGCTTAAGACCTAAAAGTTTAGCGGCTCCAGATTCACCCGCTATTTTCCAATCAGCGGCATTCAGGGCTCGAATTAAATTTTGTTTTTCGAATTCTCGAAATTCATTTTCGGTTAAAAAATCTTCATTTGATTGTAGCTCATCTTCCTGAGAGATATTCGAATCAATCAATCCATCTGGCATCGCTAAATCAAGCCTTAGTTTTTGCGCTTTACTCAAAATAACTGCTCTTTCAATGACATTTTTAAGCTCCCTGATATTACCTGGCCAGTCATGTAGTTTAAGCATTTCTATTTGTGCATTGGTAATTCTCATTTCGGGTCGGCGTAGTTCCTCGCAACTTAGATTCAAAAAATGCTGAGCCAATGGCGCAATATCTCTTGAACGCTCTCTTAGTGGTGGTACAGAAACAGGAAACACGCTTAATCGATAATACAAGTCTTCTCTAAAGTTACCAGCTAAAACTTCAGCCTTTAAATCTCGATTTGTTGCTGCGACAATTCTTACATCCACCTTAATCGTTTGCTCGTCACCAACTCGTTCAAATTCATGCTCTTGCAGTGCGCGCAGCAGTTTGCCTTGAAGCTCGATTGGGATTTCGCCAACTTCATCGAGGAATAAAGTTCCACCGTTTGCTAATTGTAGTCTGCCAACTCTATCTCTGTGTGCTCCGGTAAAGGCGCCTTTTCGATGTCCAAAAAACTCACTTTCGAATAAGTCTTTCGGAATAGATGCACAGTTGACCTTAACCAACGGTGATTGACGTCGACTACTTTGGCAATGGATCGCCCTAGCAATCATTTCTTTCCCTACTCCTGACTCACCCAATACCAAAACATTGGAAGGCGTGTCAGCAACGGCTTCAATTTGACTTAACGTTCTTTGTAAAGCGGGACTATCGCCAATAATTTCGCCAAAATTCGTCGTCACATTAATTTCATCTCGAAGATAATCTCGCTCTAATTCAAGTTCTTCTTTAAGCTGTTTTATATGCTGAAAATCTTGGCGTTGTTTATCCTCAAGCGCTTTACGCTGGCTTATGTCTCTGAAAACTATTACCGCTCCTTGGATTTCTTCATCTTCAATAATTGGTGTAGAAATGTATTCTACTGGGACACTTGAACCATCGTGTCGCCAAAATATTTCATCGTCTACCCGATGGACTTCGCCATCTTGAAGCGCCGCGTAAATAGAGCACTCTTCTTTAGGGAATGGTGAGCCATCTGCTCGAGTATGGTGATGAATTTCGTGCACCGGTTTGTCGAAAAGATCTTCGGCTTGCCAACCGAGTATCTTGGTAGACGCTGCATTAGCAAAGGTTGCTCTGCCGTCTTTATCCAAACCGTAGATCCCTTCGCCTGCAGAATCCAGAACGAGTTGATAAAGCCGTCTCATTCTGTCGAGTTCATCTTTTGGTAAAGCGCAATTCTTATCCAGTAATAACGCTATTAGCACTTTTGAGTTATCGGAATCAGGTTCTTGCCAAACAGTGAGCGAAAACGCCTTATCAAACGATTCACCTATTAGTACCACAGGCATTTCATTGATTGCTTGGCCACTAGTCGCTAGTAAGTCAAGGCTAGTTTTTAGGTCAGAATCATCTTGCGAGACAAATAATTGAGAAAGGTTCTTATTGGAGTCTGCTTTTTGCCGAGAGTTAGCAGTTTGTATTGTCTGCCTCCAAGATTTAGAGGCACAGAGGCATTGCAACGAAAGGTCGAATCGGGCAATTCGAAGTGGTGATTCAATGTTTATATTGGTCATTGTTAAAAGACTCCATCTCTCAATATATTGAGAGTGAATATGCAGAAAATTGAGAAACACAACAATTTGAGAGTGCTCAAAATACCTAACTTATTGAAAATTTACAAGTTTTAATTCTGGCACGGTAATCGCAATAGTCTGGCCAAAGACAATTAAGTCAATGGCGCAAATCCACCAAAATCGGTGATTTGAACTGATGCAGCTAAGAGACACGTCGTGATAATGAGATTACCAATAGCACCGCCGCTAGATCATGAGAAAGCCGCTGAATTTGTAAAAAAGCTGGAATCATTCTGGAATGAAGGAAAATCAAAACAGCTGAGTTCAGTATTTTCTGAAGATTGTGAGTGGCGAGACAATGAACGTCAGTTAACTGGCAATACTGAGATCATGAATCTAATGAATGAATGTCGAAACGAAAAAGTTAACTATCGAGTACGGGGAGAACTTTGGAGTCATTCGTTTTTTAGGATCGCTGTCAGTTTTCAAAGCGAGTGGAGGGATTCTAAAAAGGATTCAAAGTTTCGCAATTGTGGTCACGTTTTCATTCGGTTAGATAGTTCAGGAAAAATTAAAGAATTCTGTTTGAGTTCTAGCGGCAGTCTCTCAGAGTGTCGAGATTAAAGTTGATTAGTTTTTAGGGGGGGAAATGAAAATTTTTATGAAGTCTGCCATTAGTGCGATTTTAGTTCGGCTGATTATATCGCTTGCGGCAGCGATGACGCTGTCACTGTTAGTTAATCAAATACATGACATACCGTCGAAAGCGTCGGTTAACAAGAGCGAGGCCGTGCCCATGCTTCCTTCGCAAGATTATGCATTGGAAGCTCATGCAAGCGTGCATGACATTAGTATTTAAACCTAAGTTAATTGAGTAAACGAGGAAAAAATGACCATTAGATATCCAATTCCGCCTTTTGACCAAGAAAAGGCAGAACAAAAAGTAAAAGCCGCAGAGGAAGCTTGGAATAGCAAGGATCCATATAAAGTATCGCTTGCTTATAGTGTCGACTCGAAATGGCGTAATCGTTCTGATTTTATTAATGGACGCAAGAATATTGAAAAATTCTTAGAAGCTAAGTGGCGAAAAGAGCGAAGTTATCGACTAAAGAAAACCTTGTGGAGTTTTACTGATAACCGAATTGCAGTGACATTTTTTTACGAGTGGCATGATGACTCGGGCAATTGGTTTCGATCTTTTGGAAATGAACTTTGGGAGTTTGACGAGAAAGGATATATGACTCAACGAATTGCCAGTATCAATGACCTAGTAATTGATGAACAGCAAAGACAACTCGGAGTGCAAGGCGCGTACTAATAATCAATTTCAGTGATAGTTTGGTTCTGCTAATCATTGAAAAAAAACATAGAACCATAAAATAACGGAGAAAATTATGTCTGCAATTAAGTTTTATCGTCATCCACTATCTGGCCATTCACATCGAGTTGAGCTTTTGCTTTCACTGCTTAAACTCGATTTCGAAACGATCGAAATCGACCTTATGAAAGGGGAACAGAAATCACCGGAATTTTTACTAAAGAATCCTAATGGACAGGTGCCAGCCATTGAGGATGGAGAAACTACCCTCTGGGATTCGAACGCCATTTTAGTTTACTTGGCAACTAAGTATGATACCAATAGAACCTTCTTACCAAGCAACGCTGGTGAGGCCGCCGAAGTACAGAAGTTCCTAAGTCTTGCAGCAGGTTCTATCGCATTTGGACCAGCCGCAGCGAGACTGGTAACCTTATTTGGCGCTTCAATAGATGCTGACGTTTCTATCAGTTTAGCGCATCAAACGCTTGCCAAACTAGAGTCTCATTTAGCTAATCGGCAGTGGCTAGCGACCGAACAGGTAACTCTTGCTGACATTGCAAACTATGCCTACATCGCCCTAGCTCCAGAAGGAAACGTAGCGTTGCAGGACTATCCGAATGTTAGAGATTGGTTAGTTAGAGTAGAGTCTTTAGACGGTTTTGTTGCGATTCAATCTTCACCGGTTGGATTAAAAAGCGCCGCTTAGATTCGGTAAAAAATAAGGAGCCGTGGTGTGATGAACTATTTAAAATCTATCCTTAACGTCTATGAAAAACTAAGCCATTTGGTATTGGACAGGTTTCCAACTACTGAACAATGCTTAGTTAGAGTGATGGATGTCGCGGTTCCTCCTCTCGAAGTGATGTTTGTACAAGCCGAATTGACCCATGAATTAAGTAGTTTTTGCGAGAAAAATAATTCGAGAAACTCACTCTCTAGTTTAAGGAAAGCAAGCGATGAATAATGATCAATCTCCTTTTCACCTCGGAGAACAAATGATTCAGACTAAGCTGGGTGTTAGGGAAAATATGGAACGATTTGGTCGAATGGTCATTCGTGATCATATGCCAGAACAACACCAACGCTTTTATCAACAACTACCATTTATATTTTTAGGCCATGAAGATCCTAAGGGTTTTCCATGGGCCTCTATTCTATTTGCAAAACCGGGTTTTATTAAAAGCGACACTGAACATTCACTTTCATTTAGCCAACTTCCGTTAGAGCAGGATCCTCTTACTGAAACCTTGAATGAAAATAGCCTAAATGGAAAGAATACTAAGTTAGGTATCTTGGGGATTGAGTTACCTACTCGCAGACGAAACCGGTTAGCGGCACATGTAACAAAGTTATCAGATAACTCAATTGAACTGAACGTTGACCAGACATTTGGCAATTGCCCTCAGTATATTCAATCTCGAGAATACTACCCACCTGACTCGCACAACCCAACAGAGACAAGCCGATTAGAGATTCGATCATTTGATAATGTTGCACAGAAAATAGTCGAATCTGCAGATACCTTTTTTATCGCTAGTTCATATGACTCAGGAAATAATAATCCTAGTGATGGCGCGGACGTTTCTCATCGTGGTGGAAAGCCGGGCTTTGTAAAAATCATCAATAACAATCAGTTAATCATTCCTGATTACATGGGAAATAATCATTTTAATACCTTTGGAAATATCGAGCTGAATGGTAAAGCTGGGTTGTTGTTCATTGATTTTCAAACTGGTGACATTCTTACATTGACCGGTGAAGCAAGGGTCGATTGGGAGTCTGATGATATAGCTTTCTTTGAAGGGGCTCAGCGGCTATTAAGATTTAAGCTAACTAAAGGATATCTTATCAAAAAAGCCATTCCAGCTAACTGGAGTAAGCCAGAGTTTTCACCTAATACTCAGCTGACAGGAACATGGGATGAGGCAAAAAAACTTAAAGAGATTGAGACGCAGCGTAATCAATGGTTGCCTTACCGAGTTGACCAAATCGTAATAGAGAGTGAGTCTATACGCTCATTTCATTTAGTCCCTGAAAACGGACAATTGTTTAAGTTTAAGCCTGGCCAGTTCCTTACTATTCGCGTGAGAATCAATGATGAGTATATGATCAGAACTTATACCGTTTCTAATGCTGATAGTGATGGAGTCTATCGACTAAGTATTAAGCGCGAACATGCCAGCAGCAGTAATGTCCCAGACGGCATAGTATCCAATCACATGCACTCCAATGTTAAGCTAGGAGATATCATTGAAGCCAAAGCTCCTACCGGAAACTTTTATTTTGAAACTAGAAAGCAAAAGCCGGCGCTATTGGTCGCAGCCGGAATTGGGATCACTCCGATGCTAGCGATGCTTAGGCAGGCATTAGTAGATGCAGTTAAAACTCGTTATATTAGGCCAACGACCTTAGTCGCGATTGTAAGAACTGAAAAGGAACGAGCTTTTTATCAAGAGCTGAGTCAAGTTGCCGAACAATCATCGGGGCAGATCAATATTCACTGGTGTATTACAAAGCCACAAAGTAAGCGATTTCTGGGAAGTGATTTTAATTTCATTGGACGTCCCACTAAGGAGTTTTTTCAGGCGGTTATAGAAAACAAAAGAACTGATGCCTATCTTTGTGGTCCTCCACCGTTTATGCAACAAACTTACGATACCTTGCGGATGATAGGATTGTCCGATTTAGCGATTTATGCTGAATCTTTTGGGCCATCGTCGTTAAAACGTGATAGTCAAACTCAAGCATTTAAGTTTGCTAAAAATGCGTCAATCATTGTTCAAGATGAACAAGGTGAAGTCAGTATTGAACAGCAGTGGAGCGATAAGGATGGTACATTACTGGAATTTTTGGAATCTCATGGCGTGCAACCTGAATATGGTTGCCGCAGTGGTCAATGCGGCAGTTGTAAAGCCAAATTGATCAATGGTAAGGTCAGTAGCACTTTATCATCAACAGCTCCTGTTGATGACTCAGAGGTATTGCTTTGCTGCGCTAAGCCGACTGCGACTAAAGAAACTTCAATGCCAACACTGACTATTCAGTTTTTCAATGAACATGAATAGATCTATTCGGTTTTATTTGATTAGAATTTGGATTATTTAAAAAGGATTAAAAAAGCGAGTATTAATCTATATATAAGATGACGATTACCAATGCCAAAATTACAACAGAATTTGAGTAGAGAAACGATATGCTAAATATGGATTTTTCCAAACGAGTTTCGGTCGAAACTAATGCCGAAACATGGCTAGCCAGTCCGGCAAAGGGCGTCTGGCGAAAACCTCTAGCCAGAGAAGATGCTGAACGAGGCCACGCAACCAGTATTGTAAAGTATGAACCCGGTGCTAAGTTTTCCTTGCATGGCCATCCAAAAGGAGAGGAAATTTTTGTGCTTGATGGGGTATTTTCTGATGAATCTGGAGACTATCCAGCCGGTACCTATTTTCGAAATCCAGAAGGGTATAGTCATGCGCCATACAGTAAAGAAGGTTGTGTGCTGTTTGTCAAACTGCATCAATTTCAAAAAGATGATAATAGAAAAGTGTGTATTGATACCAACACCGCAATCTGGCAGCAGGGAATAGGTGGACTTGAAGTTATGCCGCTTCACGAGCATAAAGGCGAGTCGGTTGCATTAGTAAAATGGCCAGCTGGTGAAAAGTTTCAACCTCATACTCATTTTGGTGGTGAAGAGATTCTGGTGCTAAATGGAGAATTTATTGATGAACATGGTCGTTATCCCGCGGGGAGTTGGATTCGAAGTCCGCACATGAGTCAACACTGTCCATTTGTTGAGCAAGAGACAGTTATTTTAGTCAAAGTTGGGCATTTGTGAAAGATAGCAGATAAACTGTATTGGCAGCAGCGACTTACACTTTTACCGGATTGTTTATTAACTCTTCAGCCCCTCGCCGAATTAAAGTATCGACATCAGGGTGTGAGATCGGATCGTAGCTAACAAAACTGACCGAAAATTCTAAGTTAAACTTAATATCCATGTTTTGAAAATTTGTTGCTAAATCATGTTTAAAGCGCTCCAATAATTGGTGGGACTTATCGATATTAGCGTTGTAAAGTAGCACCGCAAACTCGTCTCCACCAATACGACTAAATAAATCTGAACTTCTAAAGCTTTCCTTGAGTTGCTCGGCAAAAAATTTGAGCACTCTATCACCAGTCGTATAGTTATTATTATCGTTGATAGGTTTAAAGTTATCTAAATCAAAATAGGCAAAAGTAATTGGTGCTTTTTGTCTCTCTGCCATTGATAAACAGTGTGTAGCAAGTTGAGAAAAGCCGCGGGTACTAGACAGTCCAGTAAGTTCGTCGACAGTGGCTAGCTGTAGGCTTTCCAACTCCTCTTCGACGGTTTTGGCTAAGTCGTCGAGAACGGTAAAATCCTTTGTAGATAGTTTTTTCGGTTTGCTATCTATAATACAAAGGGTGCCAAGGTTGTGCCCATTGGGGGCTTTGATTGGTCGACCGGCGTAAAATCTAATATTTGGCGGTCCGGTAACTAATGGGTTATCGTGGAATCTAGAATCTTTGGAGGCGTCTTCTATGTAAAAGGTCTTGTCTTCGAGGATCGCATGTCCACAAAAAGAAATGTCTCTGCCTGTTTCTCTAGCGTCCAACCCGATGTATGACTTAAACCACTGTCTATTTGTATCAATAAGGCTGACTAAAGCGATTGGAACGCCAAAATAGCGGCTGGCAATTCTAGTAACTCGATCAAACTGCTCTTGCGCTGCAGAATCCAGCACATTCATCGAGCGAAGGGTTTGTATTCGGCTATCTTCGTTTTCTGGAAATGATGGCGCTAACATGAATTATCCAACTCTTTCTGGCTTGATCTAATTGTAGTTCACAATTTGTGACCTTTCCTTGCAGATTAAGGGGCGAACACTATATTTAGCTAAATATTTGATTTCTTGTAAGAAATCACGATTTTCTACTACACTTAACTGAGCTTTAACTAGCTATTCGGCTTAAAACACGTATCTAGAGTTTAATAAACGTCAGAATTGAACACAACTAGAACTGATATGCCAATCCCAATATCCTCTATTTTTGAGAGATAGGAACACTAAATGATTGAAAACTATAACAAAACAATATCGCAAATCGGTCTAAATCAACAGTCTTTAATGTTGACCATGTTTAAGCTAATGGGGCCAGCCGTTGCGGTGCTTTTAATCGCGCTCATTGTGGCTTACTTTGCCCTTGATATGCCATTGTCAGCTTTGCTATTTATGCTAGCTGCAATTGCTGTAGCCGGAGTATTAGGAATAGCCAGCACCAGAAGCCAGTTTTATACCGGATTTACACGATTAATGAATCATGCCCAAGGGGTAAGTAGTTCTCAGGTTGTTGATTATCAAACACGGTTCGATACCAAACAAGCAGGGTTATTTACTAACGTGTTTGAGATCCTCAATACACAACGCCAGTTGATTGACGACATTTTAAGTAAGTTATATCGCTCTTCGGCCAGGTTAGAGCCGATGTCCGGAGAACTTAATAATGTTTATGTCACTATGACAGAAAAAGCCCATAAACAGAGTCAGTTGGGTCAACACCTTGCTGGTGTGTTAGAAGAAGTTAAACAAACTTCAGTAGCGCTACATAATAATTTAGTGGATGTTTTTGAACAGGTCGACTCATCTCAACGTAATAGCTCAGATATTGAGAAGCTTTCGGTACAAAACTCTACAAACGTAAAAAGCTTAAGCGAGCAAATGACCTCAGCGTCTGATTTAGTTGAACAGCTAAGTTCAGACAGCGATCAAATCAATTCTGTCATCGATGTAATCAACTCGATCGCCGAACAAACCAATTTGTTGGCTCTAAACGCCGCGATAGAAGCAGCAAGAGCTGGAGAGCAAGGCCGCGGTTTCGCGGTTGTCGCTGATGAGGTTCGAGCATTAGCTGAAAAAACGGCAGTTTCAACTAGTGAAGTAAGTAAGATGGTAAACCAAATTAGAACCGGCACTTCCGAAGTCAGTCGAGTAATAGAAAAAGGCTTGAAAGCATCACATCTTGCGGTGGAGTCGACCGAGGAAACTGCTACCAAAGTTCATTCTGTGATCGAATCTATCAATAAAATTAGCGACTTGTCGGCAGAGATTCAGCAGACGTCCTCGCGCCAGAAAGTTATAGCGTCAGATGCGCAAGAAGAGATCATAGACATGGTTCATTTGAATGATGAGGTCTTGTCCAGCAACAAGGAGCATGAAGTGTCAACCAATGACATGACTAAACTGTCTAAAAATTTAAGAGAAACACTTGATTTGTTCGTATTTAATGATGCCGACTGGGACAATAAACCTAGACCGAAAAAGGGCTAATTAGTTGACCTTAGATCAAGCTTTCAATAGGCTCTTTTAGAAAGCTCTTTTCTGATGAGCTAAATTCTAAGAGAGCCTCAACTTTGCAAATAACGATTTCTGAATGTCCCACTAGTGACTATTGTGAGTTGGGTGAACTAACAGTAGCGGTTTACTCAGGTCTGGCTAATATGCCTAGCCGCGATGTCATGCCCGAGTATTATCAGCTACTCAGAGATACTCAATCTCGAGCAGAAAACCCAACCACCAAAATCTTTGCCGCCTACGATGAAAGTAATCAATTACTTGGTGGAGTCACTTTTATCGGTGATATGGCTTTCTATGGTTCAGGCGGCAGCGCAACGACAATTAAAAATTCGGCTGGGTTTCGATTATTAGCGGTGGCGCCAGAAGCTCACGGACTAGGTGTTGGCAAGGCGCTATCAGTCTATTGTATCGACCAAGCTAAACGATTAAACGTAGAGCAAATAATTATCCATAGTACTCATGCAATGCAGGTTGCATGGAAGATGTATGAGAAATTAGGATTTGAACCATTTCCAGAAATCGATTTTGATCAATCGGGGTTAGCGGTATTTGGTTTTCGGAAGCGGTTAGTTGATACGAAAGGGTAATTACTGAGACTAAATGAGAATAGCACTTAAGGCTCGCCATTGAGCCTTAAGTAACAGCTTTAAATCGATTATAAGTTTTTCAATACATGTTCAGCACTTGATACTTCAAATTCACCTGGTGCTTCTACAAACACATGAGTGACCGTTCCATTATCGATAATTGCCGCAAAACGCGTACAACGCTGACCCATTCCAAAACCAGAACCATCAAAATCAAGTCCCATTGCTTTTGAGAATTCACAGTTTCCATCGGCTAGCATTTCCAATGCTTCGGCGTTACTTGATTTACCCCATGCTCCCATAACAAAAGCATCATTCACTGACATACAAACAATTCTATCAACGCCTTTTGCTTTGATTTCGTCAGCTTGAACAACGTAGCCCGGCAAGTGAGCTTGTGAGCATGTTGGAGTAAATGCTCCTGGCAAACCGAATAATACGCTTTTGCCCGCGCCGAAATATTCAGCCGTATCCACTTCAGAGGCGTCGCCACCAACGATTACTTTAACTTTTGCGCTTGGAACAGCATCATTTACTTGAATAGTCATATTATTTCCTATGTGTTGGAATTATTGAACTGTGCTCACAATAACTAAATTGGATGTGAGTTCAGGTCAGGTGTATAAAGTTGAATCATTATACTAATATCGCTCGGATCGGATTGCTAGTGTTTTTGCTATAGCCTAAGGCTATTACTCGACACAGTTTCAAAAGAACCATGCTTACAAATGATATTAGGTTGTGTTCACAATAAAGCAGTAATGGAAAAGTATTACGAGAGTATTGTTCTTAAACTGGTCTCGACTCTTGTAAAACGTACTAAGACTTACCAATTAGTCTTTCTATCAGCACCTTTTGGAGAAAAATTTGAGTAAAAATCACTATCAACAGCGCATGAGTAAGGTGGTTGATTACATTGAGAAGCACCTTGACATCCAGTTAAACATTGAACGGCTCAGTAAGATTGCTTGTTACTCAGAATTTCACTTCCATCGAATATTTAGAGCTTATGTGGGAGAGAGTATTTACGCTTTCAAAAAACGACTGTTGCTGGAGCGCGCAGTGAAACAACTCCGGTTTTCTAAAGATTCTATTACCGAGGTCGCTTTTAATTGTGGATATGATAATCAAGCTTCGTTCAATAAGGCGTTTAAAAAACATTATTCTGTTACTCCTAGTCAAGTGCGTTCTAAACGAGTCTCCATTCAATTAACAATCAATCAGCCACATACTTGGCAGGAGAATAGTTTTCCTATGACAAAGCGACAAAAAGACTCTATAAATCCCGAAATTCGGTTTCTTAAACCAATTAATCTAATTGGCGCGAGAGCGCGAGGTCAATACCAACAAGCGGCATCCGAGGCATGGGGCAAAATAATGAAGTTTGCCTACTCGAATCGTCTCATGAAAAAGGAGGTTAGGCTGTTTGGCCTTTCGCATGATGATCCTAGCGTTACTGAACCAGAACATATCCGGTACGATGCATGTTTGGACTTAGAGGTGGATATTCACGACCAACCTGACTTAATGAAACAATCAATCTCGTCTGGCAACTATGCGGTGTTTTTACATAAAGGCAGTTATGAAGGGCTAGTAGAATTGTATGCTTACGCGTTTAACCGATGGTTACCAGAGAGCCAATTCAAATTGAGGGATAGTCAATGCTGTTTTGAAGTCTACCTTAACCGCGATCCTAGGCGCACAAAGCCAGAAAATCTCAAGACCGAAGTTTATATTCCGTTAAATAAAGTCTAACTATATTTTAAGCTGAAAGCTCCTGACACTACCCTGTCAGGAGCGCTGTTCTAAGATACCTTTGAGCGGGTTGGCCGCTAAATTAATTGAGGAACAAGAACAATGATCGGATATATCACTTTAGGAACGAATGACCTAGAAAAATCGGTTGCCTACTATGACATTTTAATGGACATGCTAGGTGCAGGTCGATTTATGCAGGACGAAAATTTTGTAGCATGGGCAAAATCTCATGATCGAGTTGGATTCTCCGTGACTAAGCCTTTTGATGGTGAAGCCGCGACGGCAGGCAACGGAGTAATGATTGCATTGCAGGCAGCCAACCCAGAGCAAGTTAAAGAAGTCTATCAAAAAGCAATAGAGTTAGGCGGTTCAGATGAAGGTAAACCTGGCCCTCGTTCGGACAATTTTTACGCAGGTTACTTTAGAGATTTAGATGGCAATAAACTTAATGTCTTTTGTTTGACCGAGAATAGCTAAAGTTCTATTGATCAATGTGACAGAAGTGCTAGTTGTCTAAGTTAACTAGCACTTTCGGTCAGGTGAATTGGTCAAATTGCTGTTAAATTGTTATGCTTCCCGCTATCAAAGAGAATAGGGTGTTTCCTGCATGACGATTGAAACCGACCAAGACTTACAACATCTAAAAGCAATTGGCAAAATTGTTGCGACCATATTAAAAAGTATGATCGAAAAAACAGAACCGGGTATGACTACCGGAGAGCTAGATTTGATTGGTAAGCAAATGCTTGATTTTTATCAAGCTAAATCCGCCCCTAAAGTCACCTACAATTTTCCGGGATATACTTGCATCAGCGTTAATGAAGAAGCCGCCCATGGTATACCCGGTCAACGAGTTATTCAACCAGGCGATATAGTTAATATCGACGTGTCGGCTGAAAAAAATGGTTACTATGCTGACACCGGAGGAACCTTTGTTGTCCCTCCGACCACCGCCTTGAAAACTCGTTTACTGCACTCAACTCAATTTGCCCTGAGCGAGGCATGCAAATATATTTCCGCAGATAAGCCCATCAATGGTATTGGTAGAGTGGTGCAAAACGTCGCTAAACAAAAAGGTTTTAAAATCATTAAAAACTTGTGCGGTCATGGAGTCGGTAAAAGCTTGCATGAATACCCTAAAGAAATCCACGGATTCTTCGTACCGCAAGACAGACGAATCTTAAGAGAGGGTATGGTGATCGCGGTTGAGCCATTTTTATCGACTAAAAGTCAACAAGTTGATGAAGCAGACGACGGTTGGACTCTCGTTGGAGCTCCAGGCAATATGTCGGCGCAGTTTGAACACACTATGGTGGTCACCAAGGGCAAGCCGATATTGCTCACAGCGATTTAGGTTTTTACGCTCTCAGTTTCATCCTATCAGCTAAAAAATAAGGCCGCGTTTTTAATGATAAAACTATACCAGTTTCCAATTTCACACTATTGTGAAAAAGCTAGATGGGCGCTCGACTATAAACAAATCCCCTATCAAACGATTAACTTAATCCCTGGTCTCCATCTAAAACTGACAAAAAAACTTGGTGTTCGATCTTCAGTGCCAATCCTTCAACACAATGACAAAGTGGTTGCCGGCTCTTCTCAAATTATCGACCATTTAGAAACTTTAAAGCTAAACAATTCATTGAGCTTTGATGATGAATTGTTAAATAAACAAGTTGTAGACTGGGAAACAACTTTAGATAAAACCGCTGGAATCAATGTCCGATTGGCGGCCTACCATGTGTTGTTAGAACATCCGGAAATTGTTAAGCCCTTTTTTACTCATCAAGGGCCTTGGTATGGACCACTATTTGTTAGTTTCGCTTTTAACAAGCTCAGCAAAACCATGCGCAAACTAATGAATATTAATCAACAGACATTTGAATCGGGTAAACAATCTTTGCATCTTTTGTTAGATAAATTAAGTGAACACTATAGTCATAGTGAGTTTCTAGTCGGTGATCGCTTTAGTAGAGCAGATCTATCCGCCGCAGCTCTGTTTGCGCCATTAGTGATGCCTCAAGGTTACGGATTGAATTGGCCTAAGAAGGTGCCTGAAGATTATCAAGAATTGCTTAATGAGTTCAGTGAGAAATTAAGTTGGGTTGAGCCTCTTTATCAAAAATATCGCTGATCCTTTTTTGATATCTCACATTTTAAAATTGGGTAAGTCGAAAATTGAGTAAGCCTAGGTTTGTAGTAAACTCTATTCGCCCAAAATAACCTGACTATTGCCGAACATTTCATGAACTCGGTGCCAACTCTGTATGTTTTCACTATCATCATTGAGTAAATCTTCGATATAGCGAATAACATTATAGAGCTCTCTTTGCGAGTTTTTGCCTAATTCGGCAGAGATAGTATTGCGATCGTTAGCACGTAACTTAAATTTTAGGTAATAGAGGGATTCAATTTCGTCTTGAGTTGCAATTCGAGATAGTAAGCTGACCAAAAACGAGGTACCTATTTGCCGAAAATACTTACTTTCTCTCAACTTGGAAAATGCCGCTAGTCTGGCTTGATTATCTTTTTCTTTGTCCAAAGCTATGCTTAATTGATTGATGATAGTTTTAAATCGACCAAATTTATTCCCAATCTCTTCGAGAGCTTTAAATTTTCCTACAGGAATACCATTGACCACTCGGGTGTACTTGGCTGAGTTGTAGCGATATTTCTGTTTGCTGTATTCTCGTTCTAACAATCCAATCGAGTTCACAAAGTTTAGAAACTCATGTTTTAAGAGAGATTTATTACTGAGTAACTGGTTGTTCTTTCCAAAACGAGCATTTTCTAGTAGCTCCAGTGCTTTGTTGTGGAATAAGTACTCCATTCGAATCCAAACATTTTCAATAGGATTTTCTGTCAACCACTGGTTGTCCGATAATGACCTTTTTAACGCTTGTTTTAGTTTTTTGCCCGGTGTTAAAGTCCCCAGTTTTTGAATGATGAACTCGAGCTCGTCACGCCTCATTTGGCGATCTCTATAATCGAAGGTAAATCCAATATTGATAAACTCTGTTGGTTCACCGTTTGAGTTCGCTTTGAAAATGGCATTGGATGTTTGCGTTAGTTCTTCATCCAAGCTTTCACCAATTCCTAATAGTCGAGTAAATATTCCGCGATCCGTTTCTATTTTTTTAGTCCAAGAAGGATATAGGTAGTAGTCTCTTTTTTCACTTCCATCATTTCTTACACTAGTTAAGAAATTATTACGAAACACTTCATTGCCTTGTTTTTTTACTGCAAGGAACCCAAATCTAAATTGGTTGGCTTTTGAATCAGAGGCATTGGAACCCTTAAAATTTCTAATAGCAGTTCTATCTGATAGCTCGGTCAAACCCATTTGTTTGATTGCGATTTGTTCGAGAGGCTGAGCATTTGAGATCATTAGTTGTTTAACTGACTCTTGATCTTTTAGTGGATCAGAAAGCTCGAAAGATTTGAGCTCTTTGGTGGCGTTAAAGATCTTATTGTACGCTTTAGCAACTTGCGGAGACGATAAATTCAAGGTGTAGTCAACCACAAACAGAGATTCTTCCGCGATTGTGCGACTGACTTTGAGGTAAGCATCTAAGCTGAGTGCTTTAACAATTTTCTTATCAAATGATTTGATACCAAGTATATCCATATGGCCTTGAATACCGACGGAAAGATTAGAGCCAAACTGGTCACGATTTAATCCGACGAGTTTCAACCGAATCATATTGTCGTTTAATCGGTAAAAATGAATTTGGAACTCACCCCTTAATAAAAAGCTAATATCAGTTCGGCCATTAATGATTCCATTAGGCATTGGGATTAACTGACTCAATGATGTGACCAAATTCATTTGTGCATTAAATTGCACATAATCGCCAGTATTTAAATCGAGCGCTTTGGTTGCATCGGTGGGTAGTTTCCTCGGTAAATATCCACTTTGAATATCTCTTGCCTTATCGCCGTCTAAGAATTGTTGGGCAAAGATGATTTCATTTTGCTTCTTCATTTCTATAAAAACAGATGTGTTATCTAGTACTTCACCGGGTTTTAATCCATAAGGTAAAACATATCGATCGACGCGAGTGAATATATTGCTAACTTTGTCGCGAACCACTTTATAGCGGTAGTTAAATCCAAATTTGATTGCCTCAGCAATTTCTAGATTTATCAGAGGGATATTAGCTTTTAGTTCAGTATCTTCTAATTGTTCTTTCCAGCGCCAGTGTTCTACTCGGTTGCATTGCTCAATACTTTCGACTTGAATGATTTCTTCTCCAACCCGACAAGTCTGTTCGATGTTAACCGTGTTATTGGTTTGTGCTGAAGCAGAGTCAGCCTGCATCGATATTAGTGCCAGCAAGGAAAGGGATAAGAACCTATTTATTTTTATTAACTGCAACTACTTGGATCCCAAAATGAAGGTTATGATTTACCAATCGTATCCGATAAGGCTTAATCCTGTAATAAATGTAGCCGTTCGCAACAAGTAAGGCAAGTTAATGGCCGTTAGTGCTTATGGATTGGGCGCTTCGGTAGGCTCAATTTTGCCATTCGGGCAAGGATCATAGTTGGGGTCTCTGGAAAGCCGTGCTGCTTCCGCATAAGCGAGTTCTAGTGCTTTAGTCTCGCCGTAGAGTAGAATATTTTCCCACCAGTGTTGATTCAGGTCTTTATCGTGTAAAACTACACTATGCGCCGTGGTAAGCCGCGTTGTTGCTTTTCTAAATTCTTGAACTAAGACCTCGATTCTTTTAGCTTCTTCTAGATTGTGTTGCTGCTCATAGACCAGCTTTTGTGTTTCCAAGCCCATGTGCTGTTCTATTAAGTTTTTACCAGAAAGAAATTGCCTCATTCCCATTGCTAAACAAGCATTGGCAATATCTGCCCGTTGTGTCGAGTGTTCACGGCAAAAGTCTAATAGAGGTTTAAAGTTAGGTAGTACTAGAGCAGCAGAATAGCCAATTGCTGATATCCGTCGAGTTAGTTCATTCATTTCAACCGAAGTGGCTAACGCTTGCTCAAACAAATGCATGGTTTCACCCCAATAGCTATCAAAGTTGGCAGCGGCGATACTATTTTCGATTGCCAATAGGGTTGCTTCAACGTCTCCTGCAGAAGCGTCTCGAATAGCTATTAGTCTCCAAAGTGCTCCGTTGTATGGATCTTGGGCTAGCGCTGTATCGAATACCGAAGCTTCACAATTTGTTTTCTCTGCACAGTGTGCAACCAAAAAGTAATGAGCTAGTTTGCTATTGGGAAAATCTTTAACCAATTGAAAGAGATCGGTACGATTATGTTTGTGCTTTGTGGCTTGTCCGTTCAAGGTAATTGCTTTTAAATTAGTATGGACTAAAGCTATTGCGAGTTGTTGTTCAAATTCGCTACTTATAGACCAAGCCTCGAAGATTTTGTCCTGCATTTTTTCGACCGACTCCTCGGAATAGCTATCAAAAAAAGCATACGGATCCTTGCATTGAACAATGTATTGTTTGCTCAACTCTGAAAGCTCTGATATTGACAAATCAGATATTGAAGGAGGTGTCGATTTAGGGTTGGTTTGGTTGGAACTATTGGGAATAACTTTTTTGGTTGGCTTGTCTAATTCGAGCGAACTTTGTACCTCGCTAGTTTGCACATTGGGTTTGTTTGAAAAATTAAAAATGACTACAATAAAACCGAATAAAAATAAAAAGCCTGCTATCCGTTTCCAACTCTTCATGCTGTCTCCATCATTAGATGCTTACACTGTTGGTTTTGTCACCCTAGCTGCAATCAATATCGCAGCGACTACTGCTAAACTTGCTGCCAAATACAAGCTAGCAGGAATATCCAAAGCATCAGCTAAAAGGCCCGTTGCAATTGCGCCAATGGCATACCCCAAATCTCTCCAGAATCTGTAAACACCTAACGCTGAAGCTCGCCATGCGGTTTCTGAAAGGTCAGAGACTAACGCGAGCAAAGTGGGATAGACCATCGCTGTGCCCAGACCAACCACAGCTGATGCAACGATGTAGGCCCAGTAATTATTCCAAAAAATAAAAGATAATAATCCAAGTGCCTGGGTCAACATTCCAAGCGCTATAATTATTCTGCGACCAACTTTATCTGACAGAGGCCCAAAAATAAGTTGCGCGGTACTCCAAACAATTGGATAGGTGGCGACGATGACTGAAATCTGCGCGATTGTCATATTTTGAGCATAAAGATAAATGGGTAGTAATCCCCACAACATTCCATCTTTTAAGTTAGTGACTAAGCCTGCCAAGCTAGCAGATGAAAGACCAGGATGTTGCCAAGTTGCTTGTTTAAAAACAACCTTCAGAGGGAGTGGTAAGTTGCTTTTATGATTGGTGTTTTGATTTGAGGCCGAATGTGCATGTTGGCGTGTGTCTTCGACTAGAGTAGAAAGAATAAGCCCAATAACGACTAGCGCTAATCCGACGTAAAATGGTTCTGGCCTTAATCCATAGTTGGTCGCAATCAGTCCGGTAACAAATGCAATTACCGCAACGCCTCCATATCCGGCGAACTCATTTAGACCAATCGCTAGACCTCGCTGTTTATCTCCGGCTATATCTACTTTCATCACTACTGTCATCGACCAAGTCATTGCCTGGCTAACGCCGAGTAAGACATTGGCAAATAATATCCAATACCAATGGTTGGCTAACATTAGAATCAGTGGAATTGGGATGGCAATTATCCAACCAATTTGAAGTACTCTGACTCGTCCCCAATGGTCAGACAAACTTCCAGCGAAAAAATTGACCGAGGCTTTGGTTAATCCGAAAGTTGCTATAAAGGAAAGTACCGCAACGGAAGATGTGATGCCAAAATCTGCTTCGGCTATTAATGGCAGTAAGGTACGCTCTAGCCCCACCATACCCCCAACGAAGAAATTGGTTACCACCAAAATGCTAAAAAGTAGTCCATGCCTTTTTAAATTGGACTGGGCTGTTGTCGCTGTTTTCATAGAGAACTTTCTCTGGTTGAATTTTGCCAAAGGCAAAGTATCTGCTTTTCAGTCTGTAAGCAAGTGATGAAAGCGGTTACTCGACATATGTTTTAGCAATAAGCAG
>JBDVOJ010000101.1:0-12388 GCA_039969155.1 Kangiellaceae bacterium | reverse complement strand
CACAATTGATTTCCTTTTTTAAGCAACAAATTTCACAAGTGCTTTCGGATCCAAACTACTCCGAATACTCTATTTTTGTGGGCGGCAAGTCTATGGGAGGAAGAGTGGCCAGTTTGTTAGCTGATTCATTGGATAAAAGCCTGCCGATCAAAGGGATCATTTGTCTGGGTTTTCCTTTCCATCCACCGAGAACACCACAAAAATTTCGTGGTGAACATTTAGCCAACATTGAAATTCCGACTCTAATTCTACAAGGCGAAAGAGATCCATTTGGTAACAGACAAGAGGTTGAGCAATATCAACTCTCTGATAAGGTTTCGTTAGAGTTTATCTTTGATGGTGACCATTCTTTTAATCCGAGAAAAAAATCTGGCGGCACCTATCAGAGAAACCTTGAAAAAAGCAGCCAACTGATCGATTCTTTCATTAAACAGTTTTCTAACTAGTTTAGTTTTTGTGTGAGCTAAATAGCCTATAACTATTTGCTTTCCATGTTAAAACACCTAATATGGCCGAACTTAAGTTTTCTCCTCGTATGTGAATAATGAATCAAGTAACAAAGTCGGTCTCAAACAAGATCTCTCTAACTAAAAGAATAAAAGTAGAATGGTCGACTTGGGCTGGGCTCGCATTTGTCGGTGCACTGCTTGAGGGTGGGGTACTTGGCATTATCATTAAGAATGGCTTTTCAGGACAGGTCTCCGACTGGGTCTTGAATGTTTCAGTCGCTATCGCGACGGGAGCACCTTACTTTTCTAATTTACTCAGTTTCTACTGGGTTAAACTTAGCAAGGGTAAAAGCAAGGCCAAATTAGTTTCTAACCTAGCCGTTGTGTTTTGTTTGTGTGCTTTGTTAATGGCTCTTGTTCCTTTTAATTCGATGGGATTGATTTTTTTTCTTATCGTCATTGTTGTAGCTCGAGTTGTTTGGTCAGGAATTTTGACCATTCGTTCGAATATTTGGCGAGCGAATTATCCACGCTATATCAGAGGGAAAGTAACCGCAAAACTAGCCACTATGGCATCATTGATTATGGCGATTTCTGGCAGTCTTTTAGGCTGGATATTAGACTGGCAGTTTGATGCGTTTCGTGGATTATTTATTCTGTTTGCTATTTTTTCGATATATGGGGCGTATCGATATCGCTCTTTAGCGGTTCGAAATCAGGATAAAGAAATAGCAAGAGAAACCTCCGATAGTCGACCATCATCTTTTGTGCAAATGTTGAGCTTGCTCTTTAGAAACCCGTCTTTTGGTAAATATATGCTTGCAATGTTTACTCTAGGTAGCGGCAATTTAATGTTCTCGGCGCCATTAATAGTTTATTTGAATGAATACACATCGTTAGCGCAACTACAACAGATACTGATAACAACCGCAATCCCATTAGCACTCATTCCGCTTGCAGTTGGTTGGTGGGCAAAGTTATTGGACGGGAATCACATCTTCTATTTCAGGAGTATCCATAGCTGGGGATTTGTGATCGCATTAGCGTTATTTTTTAGTGCTCAAATTAGTTCATTACAATGGCTTTTTTATCTGGCATCCATAGTTTATGGAATAGCAATTTCTGGTGGTGTAATTGGTTGGAATTTAGGTCATAACGATTTCGTGGATAAATCCTCAAATCAAAGTACTAATGAGAATGCTCAATTGAACAGGCCTAAGCAACCAAAAGAAAACCCAATGGATTATATGGCGGTACATGTCACTTTGACTGGGTTAAGAGGACTGTTAATGCCACTAGTAGGGATTGCATTTTACCAATGGTTGGAGGCTTCTCAGCCAAGCAGTGGGAAATATGCTTTGTTGTTACCTTTGTGCTTAACAAGTCTAGGGGCTATTTTGTTCACCTTGTTTAACTATCAACATAAATCCGCGCATTCCAATTAACTTAAGTTTTTTACTGAAATTGTTTGCTCCAAGTTTGAAGAGATCGGATTGGAGGGCGCTAAATTTCCAGAGGTAATAGTCGGAGGATCAAATAAATCATCGGAATCTGCCTTTGATGAAACCTTAATTGCATTATCTGAGGTTATCTCTTTAAAAGGAAATAAATTGGAATCTAAAAGATGAGAAGGAGCAACATTTGTCAGTGAGGAAAAAATACTCTGAACTCTACCTGGGTAGTTTTGTTCCCATTCAGCTAACATCTGCTTTATTTGTTTTCTTTGTAAATTCTCTTGTGAGCCACAAAGATTGCAAGGAATAATTGGAAATTCTTTTAGCTTGGAATATTCGGTAATGTCGGACTCATTAGCGTATGCCAATGGCCTAATCACTGTATTTTTGCCATCATCACTTCTTAACTTTGGAGGCATAGACTTAAGCTTGCCCCCGAAAAACATATTTAAAAAAAGCGTTTCAACGATGTCGTCTCTATGGTGACCCAATGCAATTTTTGATATGCCATGTTTGTTAGCCCAAGAATAAATAATTCCACGCCGTAACCTCGAACAGAGCGAGCAAGTTGTTTTTCCTTCTGGTATTTTATCGGTCACAATGCTGTAAGTGTCTTCTTCTATGATGTGATATTCAATTCCGATAGAATCCAAGTATTTAGGTAATACTTCCTCAGGGAAGCCTGGTTGCTTTTGATCAAGGTTGACCGCAACTAATTCAAATTTTATGGGCGCTCGTTGTTGGAGTTTGATTAGTATATCTAGCAAGGTATAACTATCTTTTCCCCCAGAAAGACAAACCATCACTTTGTCTCCATCTTCAATCATATTGAAGTCTTGAATCGCTTTACCGACATTTCGTCTTAGTGTTCGTTCGAGTTTTGCCTGACGCTTATCGGCACTCAACAATTGCGAAGCTGTGTTTAGTTGGTCTGGCGAGAGTGATGGGTTAGTCATAATAATGAGAGATAAAACAAAAGCGGGATTATACACCTAAATTTGTGCTGTATGCGGCACTCTAGCGCTAATTGTGCGGAGTTAATGTCAAAAAGAGTCAATATCTCCATCCAGCACCTATCTCTAATAGAGATTTATTCGACAAGTATGATGTTTTTCTTAGTTGGTTTGATTTACGTTGATTAGTGGCAATATGCTTAATATATAGCAAAATCTGTTTAAATCGATGCTTTTTAAATGCAACTGCAATATAAACTTGGTAAGATCTGCGGACTCATCCGACCATAAGGTTTGGGTGGTTCTAGCAATACTGCTTTTAGTCAATCAATCGTGAGCAGTGTGGTGTGCTTTTTTTTAGGTGAAAAAGGACGGCGGCGATCGCTAGCCGTCAAAAATGATGATTATTATTTAAGGATTGGGGAACAATTATGCAAAGAATCACACGATTAACCATGTTGTTGATCATCTTTACGGTGACAACAGTAAAGGCTGATGAAGAAACTCATGGTGCGTATCTAACCGCTGGATACAACTGGTTTAATTTTGACGACGATAGAACACTTGGGGATGAAGATGATCTATTCTACGGGCTGGGTTATCAAATTAACGACAACGTTGGATTGGAGTTAAAATATAGCGACTTTGGAGCTGACTATTATTCGTTAAGTTCGGTATATCGATATTTACCTAGAAGCGAAAGTACCTTTTTCTGGAAACTGGGTGTTGGTCGTTATCAGGATTTCGTCGATGACAGAGGCTCAGTGAACCTTGGAGCGGGTTTTGAAGCGCATTTCACTGATCAATTCTCGATGACATTTGGGGTTGATTCTGTATTCATGTTTAATGAAGACTACACCGACTGGGTTCCCTATGTCGGTTTAAATTATTACTTCGGAAATAGTCACTCGAAGTCAGCTGCAAAACCAGCACCTGCGCCTGTTCCTGCAGCTCCCGTAGCGAAAGATTCTGATAATGATGGCGTTAATGATGAACTCGATCAATGTCCTGCTTCAAAGCCCGGCGTATCGGTTGATGCTAATGGTTGTGAATTAGATTCGGATGGCGATGGTGTTGTCGATAGCTTAGATCAATGCTTGCAGACCCCAGCTGGAGCTAAAGTAGACGCTAGCGGATGTCGTATAGTTTTAACTGAAGACGTTTCTATTCAATTAAGCGTAAAGTTTGCTAACAACAGTAATGTGGTTACGGATGAATATCGTTCTGAGATTAAGAAAGTAGCCGATTTTATGAAGTCTTACCCTGATACTTCGGTAGTTATTGAGGGTCATACTGACTCGCGAGGCAAGGCGACTTACAATCAACAATTATCTGAAAAACGTGCGATTGCCGTCATGCAATATTTAGTTGCTGAATTTGGAGTTGAACAAGCTAGAGTGTCTGCAATTGGTAAAGGTGAAGTTGAACCAATCGCAGATAATGAAACCGCTGCTGGAAGAGCGACTAATCGTCGAGTTCAAGCCGAAATAAAAACAAGTGTCAGTAAGCCACAATAAGTTAACAGGCCGTAAAGGTTATTCTTTTACGGCCTTCTATTCGATGAACTTCGAACAACTAATCTGAAGGAAAACAATATGGAATTTTCAGAAGAAACAATGAGAAACCTATTCGAAGACTATATTCTAGTTTACGGATTAAACATATTTTTTGCGCTGGCCATTTTTATCATCGGTAAATGGGTTGCAAGCGTAATCACCAATATTGCAGAAAAGTTAATGCTTAAAAGCAAGGTCGATCAGGTGTTGGTCGATTTCGTTGGCGGAATTATTAAAAGTGTTTTAATACTATTTGTGATCATCGCTTCTTTAGGCGAGCTTGGAGTCGATACAACTTCATTAGTCGCCTTAATTGGTGCGGCCGGTCTTGCTATTGGTTTATCCTTACAAAGCTCACTGCAAAACTTTGCCTCCGGAGTGATGCTGATTACCTTCAGACCATTTACAGCAGGTGATTTTGTCGAAGCAGGTGGTGTTGCTGGAGTGGTTGAAAAGATTAGCGTATTTAATACCATTATCAGAACGGGTGATAATAAGGAAATGATCGTACCCAATGGTGCTATTTACGGTGGTGTGATTATTAACTACTCTGCCAAAGATACCAGACGTATCGATATGGTTTTCGGAATAGGCTACGGTGATGACATTAAAAAAGCCAAGGAAATCATGACAGACATTATGGAGAAAGATGAGCGAGTACTAAAAGATCCAGCTCCTTTAGTGGCTGTTTCTGAACTTGCAGATTCATCGGTTAACTTCGTTGTTCGACCTTGGGTTAACAGTGCAGACTATTGGGCGGTTAAATTTGATCTAACTGAATCCATTAAATTAGCATTTGATGAAGCATCTATTTCTATTCCATATCCTCAAATGGATGTCCATGTTAATAAGTTAGAAGCTTAGCTTAATCGATCTGGGCTAGATGAAGGATTCATTTAGCTCAGGTATTTGTCACTTGCCCCTATCTGCTCAGCAAGCTTTTCGCCTCATTTAATACAAGCCACTATTGCTATTCTCTCTTATCTTGCCGCAATCTTAGCAATTTACAGGTTATTTTAAGCACGTTAGAACAACAAGCTAGATGACTCATTTTTAGCTGAGAAGGCGTGCTCAAAGGCATTTAGAGATAGTTATCGTTTTTAACTTACTTCAACCACTAATTATTTTTTCTGTCAATTAAAATCCACAGATTTTTTTAGCTATTTTTATTCTGCTCTGCACAAGATTTAGACAACCCATGTAACTTACTGATTTTCATCAAAATAACTGTAAGCTGTTGATAAATAAAAGAAAATATTAAGCTGTACAAAAAACAACCAATCCAAACGGGGCGCCTATTTTTCGCGGCATCGAGCTACTTTTGTCTATCTTTTCCCCAAAGTTATCCACAGAATCTGTGGACTAATTTGGAGTGAAAAAAGTTCGAAAAAATGTTGAATTTTACTGCTTAGTTGTGGCAGATATGGTGTAGGCATTTCCTTGCTTGAGTTTCTTATAATTTCCAAAAACCTCATTAAATGTGCGTTTACAAAAATGGCGCAGCCCATTAACAGTCACTACCACAAATTTTCCTTCTGGTTTAAGGTGATGAAAGGCATCATACAAAAAGAGGTATAGCATTTCGTTACCTACCTTGGCGGGTATATTGGATACGATCAGATCAAATTTTTCGTCATTAAGTTCCGAAAAACCATTACTAAGCTTTGCAGTCGCATTTTTTAAGCCGTTTTTAGTAATGTTCTGATTAGCATAATCTACAGCAACAAAATCTTTATCCAGCATTGTGACTTTGCCCTGTGTTGCTTTGCGAGCCATCCAAATACCAATCGGGCCGTAACCGCAGCCTAGATCTAGGCAGTCAAAATCAGGTTGAACATCAAGGTATCTCAGTATAAGTTTGGTGCCGGCATCAATTTCTTTTGGAGAGAAAATCCCATAGGTAGTTAAAAAGGATAATTGTTCGCCTTGTAAATCAGTATTAAATTGTAAAGGCTTGCGAATAGCTGCCGCTTCTTTGATGGGGGACGGGCACATTGATTGTCGTTTCCTATCGACTGTTGAAGGATTGCTATTATAAGCATAATTTAGCTGTGATAAAATCTCAGCTTGATGTAACGACTTAATCAGTTCTAAATAATCGTTTAGAAGGCTAGAAGTTTTCTAGATAATCCTCATTGAAAAAGAAGGGTCATGAAATGACAGATCATCCAATATTTCGAGTGGTATTCGTGAATAATGGAAAAACCTATGAAGTCTATGCAAAATCGGTAACGCAGGGGAACTTATACGGGTTTGTCGAAATTCAACAAATCCTGTTTAACAACCGATCTGGAATCCTCGTAGATCCTAGCGAAGAGAAACTTAAGGCTGAATTTCAGGGTGTGAAAAGTACTCAAATTCCTATTCATTCGGTTATTAGGATTGATGAAGTGGACAAACAGGGGGTCGCAAAAATTGGTGAAGCTTCTAATTCAGTAGTTACTCCATTTCCTTTACCTAATACCCCCAATAAATCTTAAGAGCCTTCATGAGCGACCAATCAAAATTATCTAACCAGCAAAACCCTTTAGGGCAAACCGTTGAATACGTCAGCACCTATCAACCCCAATTGTTATTTGCCATTGCGCGCGAAGAAAAACGAGTTGAAATCGGGATAACTGGTGACTTGCCATTTGTCGGAGAAGATATTTGGAACGCATACGAGGTCAGTTGGTTAAATCTAAACGGCGTACCAAGGGTAGCAACTGCAGAATTCAGGTTTCCAGCTGACTCACCAAACATTATAGAATCAAAGTCTTTCAAGTTGTATTTGAATTCTTTTAACCAAACCAAGTTTGAAAGTCTTGAATCTGTTATGCAAACCATTAAACAAGATCTCGAAGCAGCAAGTCTGGCATCGGTAGAAGTTCGAATAGACGAAGTAGGGATAAAACCTGCTAATCTTGATGAATCGGCCGATGTGACTTGCATCGATCATATTGATATTGCCATTGATTCATACGAATATAATCCAGACCTGCTCAAATCAAAACTGTCGTTGGATGAGACTTCTTCAATAGAAGAAAGCTTGTGCTCACATATACTCAAGAGTAACTGTTTGATTACCAGTCAGCCTGATTGGGCAAGCATTTTCATTCGCTATCACGGGACACCGATTGATCACGCTAGACTGTTAGCCTACATAATTTCATTTAGAAACCATAATGAGTTTCATGAACAATGTGTTGAGCGAATATACAGCGATATCATGTCTCACTGCAAACCCGACAAGCTGACAGTTTACGCTAGATATACTCGCCGAGGCGGATTAGATATTAATCCTTGGCGCAGTAATTTTGAGTCAAATATGCCTAACAATCGCTTAATTAGACAGTAGAATTACTGGGCTAATTCTCGGGCAGCGAGTTTGACAAAATCCTTTGAAGAGATTACACCAATCACTTTTGATTGCTCGCATATAACCACACAACCGCTCTTTTGTTCGAGCAGAGTATTGGCGACCTCTAGCAGAGATTGGCCTATTTCGATACTAGAGGCGTCTCGCTGCATTATGCTGGCGACTTCAATTGCCTTTTCTTCGTGTTCAAGATTATCCAGTCCACGTTGATTGATAATTTTGATTGCGTTTGATAGTACGGCTTTCTGATTAAGCATACCGATTAATTTTTTCGACTCTGGTTCAATGATGGGAATGTGTCTAATTGACTTTTCAGCCATCAACATTCGAGCTTTATGCACATTGGCATGTTCCGATAAGCAAATGGGATTTGGGGTCATGATTTCAGATATCTGGCTCATAAAGAATTCCAATAGGTGATTCTAATAAGTTTAGTATAGCTGAACAGTAACTATTTGGAGAAGAAGGGTAATGTTGGGGTCCCAAAACGACAAAAGCACCAAGGGTGCTTTTGTCTTAATGGTTATATAACTAATTGTTTTTATTGATTAAGCTTCTTTCTCAGCAAGTTTTTCCCAATGTCTAGCTTTCATTCCCAGCAAGAACACGACGATACCTATACCAATACTAAACAAGCTGATCTGAATATATAGAGAAGGGATTTGCTCTGGATTACTTGGATCAAAGTTACCCGCCAGTAGGCCAGAAATAATATTACCGATGGAATAGGTTAGTACAAATATTCCCATCATTTGACCTGCAAAACGCTTAGGAGATAGCTTGCTGACAGCACTGAGAGCTACAGGGCTAAGACAAAGCTCACCAACCGTATGTAAGAAATAAGTCGCAATCAACCAATAAGGAGCAACTTTTAAACCGCTTGCAGCATATTGTGCAGCAAAAAACATAACGATAAAGCCAGAAGCCATAATGATTAAACCAACTGCACATTTTAGGCCGTATGATGGGCTAACCAATTTCTTTCCTAGGTTAATCCACAAAGCTGCAAAAAATGGAGATAACAGAACGATGAAAATTGAATTGGATGACTGAAACCAAGCCGTCGGGATTTCGAAAGTGCCGATCATTCGATTGGTATAATCTTGCGCAAATAAATTTAATGATGAGCCTGCTTGCTCAAAACCAGACCAGAAACAAGCGGATGCAACACAAACTAATAATAAAGCTAACAAACGTTTCTTTTCGCTATCTGACAATTTTCCACCAAAATAAATGGCGGAATAGTAGATGATGAACGTTAGAGTAAACACGATCGCCGTGTATTGGGCGATTGCGACTGGCTCAATAGTGATTGTTCCAGTCATAGTTAAAAGTGTTATTACCGCTACCAGTATTAGGAATGCTGCTATTCCCATCCATGATTTTTTTCGGCCCGATTCTGTTAAGGGTGCTACGGGCTCAGACCCAATACCCTCTAATTTAGCCGAAGTCATTTTGTATTGGACCAATCCGATTCCCATTCCGACTGCGGCAGCTCCAAATGCCCAATGCCAGCCGACGTTTTCCATTAAGTAACCAGTGACAAAATAACCGATGATTGAGCCTAAATTGATGCCCATGTAATATAGCGCGTAGCCACTATCTCTTCGAACATCTTCAGCGGAGTATAGTTGGCCAACCATTGCGCCTATATTCGGCTTAAGTAAGCCAGTGCCAAGAACTACAAATATTAATCCGATAAAAAAGGTTTGCTCACTTGGGACGGCGAGTATGATATGACCAATCATTATGATAATACCGCCATACCAAATCGTTTTTTGACCACCGAGTAATCGAT
Organism: Kangiellaceae bacterium; assembly: GCA_039969155.1. Classification (GTDB taxonomy): domain Bacteria; phylum Pseudomonadota; class Gammaproteobacteria; order Enterobacterales; family Kangiellaceae. The sequence continues at coordinate 2,820 of JBDVOJ010000101.1, read as the reverse complement.
CAGCGATCCAACCACCTGGCAAGCCCATAAAATAAACCGCACCTGTATAAAGGCCATAGATGGCTCCAGCTGAGGCGACAGTTAACCCTAAACCGCCTTCTTGAAGCATGGCCGTCATAAATAGCACCAAAAGAGCACGCATTCCGTAATAACTCATGCGTTCCCACATTTCCGTAAAAAATAATGTGCTTAGTCCACCGGGATGCCCAAAAAAAGAGCCCGAATTGGGTTGATTCATATACTACTTCCTATTTAACAGTTGTTAGATTTTATTTTTATAAGGCGCAGTTATACCTTATGCCAACAATAAAAGGCAAGAAATCATTAAAACTTGGTAATTTTCCGGTTACAATGCGCAAGCCAAAATAGGAGCGTACTGAATGACTTTTTTAGCTTGTAGAATTCACAAAACTGAAGGGGCTGACGGTTCCAAGTTAGTTCAGCATAAATTAGAGCAAATGACTCTTGAACAATTGAGTGAAGGCGATGTGGTGGTTAGAGTCCACTATTCCGGTGTGAATTACAAGGATGCGCTGGCTGCCACCGGAAAAGGAGCAATCCTTAAGCGGTTTCCTTTAAACGGTGGAATTGACTTTGCCGGTACGGTCGAATCTTCGGAAAATCCCAAGTTTAGCGTTGGCGAAAACGTACTGGTTAATGGCTGCGGTTTAGGCGAACAACACGATGGTGGTTTAGCTGAGTTTGCACGGGTGCCAAGTGAGTGGGTGATCCCTGTTCCTATCGGTTTAAACATGAAAGAAACTATGATCTTAGGAACCGCAGGCTTCACTGCCGCTTTGGCGATACATCGAATGCAAGTTAATGGTCAAACTCCAGACAAAGGGCCCATTGTTGTCACTGGCGCAAGCGGCGGGGTTGGTACTAATGCTATTAGCATGCTGAACGGACTTGGATATGAAACTATTGCGGTTAGCGGTCGACGCGAGTTCGATGATTTCCTAACTGAATTGGGTGCAACAAAGGTTTGCTCAGTTGAGCAACTTGAGCTGTCGGAACGTCCTTTGGATAAAGCGATATTTGGTGGTGCAATAGACAATGTTGGTGGCGATTTACTCAATCGCATTATCGCCCACACAAATCTTTGGGGAAATGTAGCGAGTATCGGGTTGGCTGATACTCACAAGTTTACTCCAACGGTTTTCCCCTTTATCTTGAGAGGGGTCAGCTTGTTAGGGGTAAGCTCTACCAATTGTCCGATGCCTCTGAGACGCCAAATTTGGCAACGATTAGGTGATGATTTAAAGCCTGCGAAGCTCAAAAATATAATGACAGACGAAGTAGCACTTAAAAATGTTTCTCAAGTTTTTGATGAGTTACTAAATCGCCAGCGTCACGGTCGAACAATTGTTAATTGTCTATCGAATTAAATTTTCTGTCCCTTCGGAGCTGGATAAGGGCACCGGAAATTAATTAACAGCATTTATTATTTTGCTAAGAGCATTGTTTTATGAAAAACCAACTCGCTAAAATGGTCGATAAATTAAATAGTAAACCGCAATGGTTGCGTTACCGACTTCTTAGTTTTGCGCTCGGAAAAACCGTCAAGTTCGTCGGAACGGCCGGCGTAAAATGTCTACACCTTTCTCAAGATAAATCTATTTTTAGATTAGCAAACCGAAAGAAAGTAAGAAATCACATTGGTACTGTTCATGCCGCAGCGTCTGCTTTGGTGGCAGAAACCGCGACAGGGATGGCGCTCGCTATGCATATTCCAGATGGGAAAATTCCAGTCCTTAAAGCAATGCATATCGATTATGTAAAGCGTTCGACCGGCGGATTGACTGCTACGGCCTATCTAACGGAGGAACAAATTACTCAACTTCATCAGCTCGATAAAGGTGAAATGCGAATTAACTGTGAAGTGCTTGATGAGAAAGAGATTGAGCCTGTTGTTTGCCAAATGGATTGGGCGTGGACATTGCCACGCTAAATAAAAAGACCATAAGACTAAATATGAAAGTACATTTAACATCATTAGGCTGTCGGCTAAACGAAGCGGAGTTGCAAACTTGGTCACACGCTTTTTCCGAGTTAGGTATAGAAACCACTAATCAAAATGAGTTAGCCAATCTAATTGTCGTCAATACTTGTGCAGTAACAGGGGAGGCCGCTCGTAAATCTCGCCAAACTATTCGAAAACTTCATCGTAAGAATCCTACTGCTAAAATAGTCGTCACTGGGTGCTATGCTTCATTAGAAAAACAACAGGCAGAATCTTTGTTAGGTGTCGACTTGGTAGTCAATAATACGGATAAATCTGAATTGCCGAAGCGAGCGGCTGAGTTAGTTGAGTGGGACTCGATGCCATATGCTGCTACCGAGCCAGCGGAGTCTGCAATCTTTGTTCGTAATAGGGAACGAGCATTTATAAAAATCCAAGATGGTTGTCGTTATCGCTGTACTTATTGCATAGTTACCATAGCTCGAGGCGAAGAAGTCTCTAGGACTATTGATGATATTATTAATGAAGTACAACTGTTAGAAAAACAGGGAGTAAAAGAAATTGTCTTAACTGGGGTTCATGTTGGTGGGTATGGTACTGATTTAGAAACAGATCTGTATGCATTAGTTGAATCGATATTAGAGAGAACATCTATTCCTAGAGTCAGGTTTGCTTCAGTAGAACCATGGGATTTACCGGAATCGTTTTTTGAGCTGTTTAAGAATAAGCGGTTGATGCCACATATGCATTTACCAATACAGAGTGGTAGCGATCGTATATTAAAAAAAATGTCTCGCCGATGTAAGTCAGAGTCGTTCCTAAAATTGCTAGAGAAAGCTCGCAGCATTGACCCATCA
>JBDVOJ010000100.1:0-2294 GCA_039969155.1 Kangiellaceae bacterium | reverse complement strand
TTCAATATTAGAGGGACAGATCGGGTCAATATGAATTCCTAGAGCTTCTGCAGAATTAGCCCTTATCTTTTTAATTAAGAATTTTCCAACAGCATGATTTGTAGTTAGATCGTTAATAGCTAACAAATCATTGGTGTGTGGCCCACCACCGTCACGATGAAATTTTAGATTTATATCTTGTCTTTTGTTTCTGAATTTCGAGCGGATTTCATCCGCATTCTCTTGTAAAATATCGTTTATAAAATTTGTAATATCCGCTTCGGCCAAGTTACTAATTTCGGCTAAATGCTCTAAATTCAAGTAATATGATTCGACATCAGAGCCAGCCGTCACGAAGCACCTTATGTCGTCGCTCTCGAATCTTTCTTTCCAATTGTTAACTTCATCGTCGGTCATAAAATCTCTATCACGATGAAAAATAAATTTTGGATTTCCAGGAATATATGGGATCAATTGCTCGAAAATTTTCTGTGCAATTTCCGAATTCGTAACACCTTTTAATTTTATAATATTGAATTCTCTGTTAGTTGCTTTTTTTATTAGTATTCGAAGAGGATTTGATTTTTCATCTTCTGTTGCGATAATTAACGAATTATTATCGTATATTATAGAATCAGCGTCGTCTAAGATTCCTATTTCCATTAAAAGCTTTATTAGCTCAGAATTGTCATTTTGTTTTATTGTGCCATTATCTACCCAAAAAAACTTTGCATCCTCTGGTGCTGCATTTATTAAGTGTCGGCTGTGAGTGGCAAGTATGATTTTTGTTCCGGTTCTTTCGGTTAAAATTTCGAAAGCCTTCGATAAAAGCGTTTGATTGGATGGGTGCAGGTGTGAATCCGGTTCGTCGAGTAGAAGCAATGTAGGATTAGCTAACGTGGCATATGCGAAAATTTGAATCGCCTGAAGCACGCCAGTTCCAACTAAATCAATTGGGATCATGGTCGCTGTGTTGTCAGTTTGAACTTTGACATCAATATATAGATCACGTTTTGATTCGAAATTAACCAGTAATTTTAATTCTGGAAATAATTCCCTTAAAAGTGATGTTAATTGATTTAATTGTCCATTTTCTTTTAATATTAGAAGTACATTTCGCAGGTATAAATTTGATTCTCCTCCAGCAATTCTACGAAATACATAAGCTTCCGTCTTAAATTCTTCAAAATGAGAAACTCCCGCGAGTCCTGGGACAAAAACGGAGAATGGCGTCAGATTTGAGTATATATGCAGTCCGAATCCTCCAACCCTTCCACTTCGTTCGATGCCTACATTTTTATTATTTCGACCTTTATATAGTTGGATAGAATACGTACTCTCTGCACCATCATCTGCCTCACCACTAAATGTAATTTTTGCTCGGTGGCCGTCCGCTCGGTTTTCAAAGGGACGGCGATATCCAAGAAGACTGAAATCGCTCGAAGGTGCATATATGAGGCTTTCTTCGGCGAGGACTGTTGCGCCTTCGTTTCTAACTTGAGATTGGGCGGCAGTGATAGAGCAATGAATCGCCTGAAGAATGCTGCTTTTACCACTATTATTTCCGCCAACGAGATAGTTTACTCGACCTAAATCGAGACTCACATCTCGTGCTTTTTTGAATTTCTCAATTCGAATATTTTTTAATTCCATTTCGATACCTCAAACACCTTCATCACCTCGTCCCCGAGATGATTGATGACCTTCACCGCGATACGCCCCGACGAAGGTTTCGGGAACGGGCGGGAGGTATCGCTGTTCAGCGTCGCCCAGGCGTCTGCGTCGATCTCGGCCTTGAGCGTGGTCTTGAGCGACTTGTAGGGATCGGCGGCCCCGAGGAAGTAGGCGTGGCGGACAAAGAAGCTTTCTTCGTTATAGTCGGTGTCTATGAACCAGCAGGCGATCCCATCGGGACCGCTTGAGGTGATCTCGCCGCTTTGCGGGTGGAATACATCCACCCCTTTGATCCTCACCTGAATTTTGTCCCCCTCGACCGGCTCGATCTCGATATCCGGTTCGCCGAACACGACGAAGAGGTTGCCGGAGCCCGTGTTCTTCAACTCGTCGGCCATATGCAAATCCGGGTTCATCCGAGCCTTCAGGATTTGTATCCGGCCGAGCTTGGAGAACTCCTCCGAATGGGCATCGAAATTGAAGCCGCAGGCGATGAGCACGTCGAACCCCGCATCCCCCGCCTCGCGGGCCGCTGCGACCAGATCAGCTCGGGATACGGTGCCGAATTCTGGGCCGATGAGCACGCCAGCCTTGCGTTCGGTGTCGCCTTCCATGAAGCGACCTTCGGCGGCGATGAATTC
>JBDVOJ010000099.1:0-81728 GCA_039969155.1 Kangiellaceae bacterium | reverse complement strand
CATTTTCTATTAAAGGAACCTCTTGACCTGCCATTTTTCGTCGTTTCTGATGCTCTATCGTAAATCGATAGATAGCATCGATAACTCCAAAATAACAAGCTGTAAATCCTCCGACCACAAAATGAGGTTCACTAGCAAGTTTTTGTAATACCAACCCTTCAACACCAAGAAATAGACGGTCTCTTGGAACGAACACATCTTTGAGTTTCATATTGTTAGAAACGGTTCCGCGCATCCCCATAGTATTCCACATTGCTTCTATTTCTATTCCAGGATCCTCTTTGGGTATGACTAACCAGCTGACAACGGGCACCTCGCCACCTGGTTGTTTTTCTGGAACGGCTGCGACCACGTAATAATCAGCGTAGCCCGACATTGAAACAAAGCTTTTCTTTCCGTTCAGGATAAAACCGCCTTCCACTTTTCGGTAAGTAGTACTAAGTGCTCCTGGATGAAAACCAACATTAGGTTCTGTTAATGCGGCACCAAACACTTTGCCCGCTAGCGCTTGCTCGAAAGCCCAGTTTTGAAAGTTTTTCATCACTCGGCCAAAACTGCCTTCAATCTGACTTAAATCAGCTTCAGCAAGGGCACCAATCACAATATTGTGCATATTGAAGCTGACAGCGGTAGAGGCACAGCCTTGAGCGTAAGTCCCCGCCGCGCGAGTGTATTGGTAAAAATTTGCTCCCATTCCGCCATGGCTCTCTGGTACCATCAAGCCCATCATTCCTGCTTTTCGCAAGTCTTGATAGTTTTCCACAGGAAAACTAGCTTCTGCATCATACTTGGAAGCTCTTTTAGCGAATATATCTCGAAGGGTCTCACACTGAGTGATTAGTTGTTGGGTATCCAATGCCATTTTACTATTCCTAATAAATCAAAAGACCTAAGAATAGCCTGAGCGCGAACTAACCGGTTTGATCTGGATCAGCGGGAGTTTTAAATAACTATTAATTAAAACAACAAACTTATTCGTTCAACGATAGCTGTTCCAGTTGAAGAATATCTTTACTGAGAAGTTCCGCTAGCTGAATTACAGAGTTTTGCAGTTGTTTTACAGCATGTTCAAAGCCGTTATTATTTAGGATTAAAGTAAGATTGAATCGTCTTTGACCGATCAATACTCCTTTATCATTAAGGATCCAATATCGCCCTGAATGAACTGCGTTGCCATTCAAATTATCAACCTCAAATTGGGCTATCTCTAGTTTAATGGTGAATTTCGCTAAAGCCTGCCATCGGCTATTAACTAACTCAATTCGATGATTATCCAACTTAGATTCCATTTCACTTCTTAAGCTTCTTGAAAGAGCGCCATCTAAACTTTCTGCCCAACGATGGTTGGAAGATATTTGTAAGCGACTTCCCGACTCTTTTACGACGATTCCTGACTGTCTTAAATAATCAGCTAAATGAATGTTTTCTATAACAATTAAATTTGAGGCCTGCTGACTATCAATTAATTGAGTTTTTACCGCCTGCTTACTCAGAGTATAAAAATGCGTTTTAATCGCAGGTGAGCCGCACCCAGCAATAAAAATAAAAACCACGCTCCACATCATAAATCTAATCATTTTCTTTTCCTCTTGGTTCTACATCAGCTTCTTTTGCTCCACCAAAAAGTAGACTATTTGGTTGATGGTTCAATTGAGATAGCACCGGTGTTAGTTCCTTTAATGCCCCTTCCAGCGACTGCAGCATAGCGCTAATATCTTGATGAGTCTTAGAGCCTTCTGAAAACCCCTTAGCCAGCACTTCGATACTTCTCAGAGTCTTATTAACGTTGGCAATCATGGCTTTACCTTCGGAGTTATCTAAGAACTGATCAACTTGTGTTGAGGCGGCGCTAAAATCAACCATCGCCGTTTTCATTTCTTTCATTGCCTCACTGACATTGCCGACTAAATCATTCAACGGAAGTTGATCTAGAGTTGCAAAAATGTTGTCTAGTTTTTGCAGTAGATTATCAATTTCACTAGCTGCGGTTGGAATGACTTGATAACCACTAAAATACTGTTCTTTCGAATGAGTATCCTCGACATACTGAATTTCTATGAACTTACTACCTGTTAATAAATTGCCAGAACTAATAAAGCCATGTAGTCCAGAAGCGATCATCTTGTTCATTCTCTCGCGTATCTCGATTGTTTCTTCTTTCAAGTCTTTAAGTCCAAGTCTAGCTGGTTCGATTTGAATTAATACAGGAATGCGAGTTTCTTGATCTAGCAGATTACCCATTTCATCATAATCAATATCGGTTCTCATCACTGTCCCTATTCGCACACCTTTATACTCCACAGGAGCTCCAGGATTTAAACCTCGAATGGATTGCCCGAATAACAAAATGAAATCTTGCGCATTTTTAAATTGGTTAAGCAGCACATCTTTCTTGTCTTCATAGATAGTATAATACGCGCGCTTAGAAACCACCTCTCCTTTCGGTAAGTTTGCAGGTACATCAAATGCGACTCCACCCGCGAGAAAAGTTTCGAAAGTGCCAGAGTGAATTTGTACACCATCGGCCGATAGGTCAACCTCAATTCCGTTTATCCGCCAAAATCGCGTATTAGTGGTCACTAATTTATCGTAAGGACTTTCTATAAACGCATTGTAATAAACGCGACGCTCTTCAACATTAAAGTGCACATATTCAACCCGCCCAACATTAATCCCTCTAAAAATAATAGGGTCGCCGATATGTAATCCCGACTGATTATCACTATCTAATGTAATGTGTAAGCCTGGAGTTCCTAGCGGAGTAACGGGAGGACTCTCAAGACCAACAAACTCATATTTAGTTTCTTCATCTACTCCAGGTGAAAGCTCAATATAAGCACCAGAAAGTAACGTGGAAAGACCTGTCACTCCACCATTTCCAATACGTGGTTTTACCACCCAGAACTCAGTGTCTATTTTTAAAAGCTCATCGGTATTTTTTTGTAATCGAGCCGTAATTTCAATTCCATCTAGGCGTTCATTCAATTTCAAATCAACCACTTTACCAATAGTAATATCTCTCAGCTTAATTTTGGTGGTATCAATATCTAACCCTTCTGCAGTTTCAAAATAGATAGTTATAAGAGGTCCTTGATTGGCCCAGTTTTGATAGACCATCCAACTTCCTATAAGCAGCGCAACTAGTGGTATGAACCATACCTTTGATATTTTGTGGACAGGTTTTACCATAGCGGATTGAATGTTATAAGCCCCACGTAAGGGTTCTTGCTCGTCATTAGGTGGCAAGTTTTCATTAGACATGGTTGCTGGTTCCTTTCTGATTTAACCAAATTAGTCTGGGGTCAAAGTAGTGTGCAGCTAACATGGTTGTAATAACCATGGTGGCAAATGCGATAGTCGCTTCTCCCGGCAATATGTTCATTATATTGCCCATTTGAATCATCGCGACTAACACAGCGACAACAAAAATATCGACCATTGACCAGCGACCGATAAAAACGGTTAGTCTAAACATTTTATGATTGTTCTTAAAATAGACTATTCGTCCAGTAACGATGGAATAACACAACCATGCTAGGGCTAACAGTTTGACCACAGGAACCAAAACACTCGCGATAAAAATAACCAGCGCTATCGGATAAGAACCTAGTTCCCATAGGGTGACGACTCCGCCTAAAATGGTGCTCTCAGTCACCTCGCCCAAATAGGTTGTGTACATAATAGGATAAAGGTTCGACGGAATATATAATAGTGCTGAGGTAATTAACCAAGCAATTGTGGTTTGAAGTTCACTAGAACCTAGTGGCTTAATCTTAGACCCGCAAATATGACAGTGCTTGTAATGCGAAGGGCATAGTTCCAAACAAGTGGTACAGCCATTCATTTGAATGGAGCTCGCGGTGTTATTAGCTGGCAAATGAATGTCCATAAACTCCACTATGAATGCTTAGCTTCGGAATACTGCGGGGAAATCAGTCTCCACATTTGTAGCTTATCTAAATAGACTCGTGTGGTTGCCATTGCCACAATATAAAGAATGAATGCTAGAAATGACCAACCGAAATCCACTTTTGCCAGCGATGTAATTTTAACCATGCTCACCAAAATCCCAAGTAAGAAAATTTCCGCCATGTTCCAGTGTTGAAGATGAAAAACAATCTTTAAAACTATTCGAGCAAAAGGAAAAGGCCGTCTGAAATTTGAAGATATCAGGACGTAATTGAGCCCCAATAAAATAAGCATCGGTATTAGTAATGTTGTCAATACTAGGAAAAAGACAACTCCGATGTAGGTGCCGTCTCCTAGACTAAATAAACTATCGATAAAATAGACAGTCTTCTCTCTTCCCTGTGAATTAAATGTTAAGAATGGAAATGCTAATGTTAAGCACATAAATATGATCGATGAAGTAGAAAAAGCAAATAACCGACTTCGAGCAAAATGATGATAACGAGTTAAAACAAAATCACACCTAGGGCATACGGCTTTTTTGCCATGATCAAGTTCTGGAACTGAAACCAGTAAGTCACATTCTTTACAAGCTAATTGACTATGGACTCGCACGGGATATTATTCCAAGCATGGGATACAGACCGAATGAGAACACAGGATATTAGAATTTTGGCAAGTTTACAAATAACTAACACTGGAAATTTGAATTGCCTACAAATAACTCAGTTGCGTGTTATCATCGAAACAGTGAAGTTGTTAGAAAGCATCCAACATACTTTTTGAACAACTATTAGATTACTTCAAAGTGTGGATTGAGCTGAAGGGAATGACGTTCAACTACAAATATTATAAAAAGGATATTAGTTATGAAATCATTAATGCTCGTTATCTTATTGCTAAGCGCTCCTATTGCTAATGCCCAAGAGAGTTTTCGCGTTACTTTGCTCAGGGCTGCGCCAGGTCTACTCAGTGATTTAATTGAAAAATCAAAAGAATATAAAGCTAAGAGTCATAATCAAGTGACTATTATGAGGCACAGCCAAGGCGACCATTGGGACTTGATGCTGCTAGAGCCCTCAGGGAGTCAGCCACTAAATGCAACCGATTTTGGTCAGCACGCGGACTTTCAGCATACATTTCTCGCGAGCTCAAAAGCCAGTTGGCAACAGCTCAAGGAATTAGGCGAGAAGAGTGGTCTGTTTCATATTGAAATGTTTCATGCAAAGCACGGTAAAGACGCGGAGCTTTTGAAACAAAGAGCCATGGAAAATAGCTATCTAACTGCCACTAAACGAAATGCCAATATAATCTTTAGAACCACATTTGGTAGCGATGTCGATAGTTTCACCATTGGTTATTACCCAGACATGCTTGCATTTGCGAGTATGCCTGATCTGAATCCAGAGGTGTTTAGCAAAGCAGCGGTTAAAGCAGGCTTCAAATCTAGGGATGATATTGGATTATATTTACGCGAGTTGATTGTGTCACACCATGATACACTGGCAACCAGAGTCGACTAGTTTTATGCTATTTGAATGGCTCACTACCCTTTCATGATAAATTCGCGTAATTCTTCTTTGGGCATGGGTTTGGCATATAAGTACCCTTGCCCAAAATGACAATTAAGGTTTTGTGCAATCGCGCTTTGTGACTCTGTCTCAATCCCCTCAACCACTATTTGCATTCCTAAACTCGCTACAAGAAAACCAATGGACTCAATGAGACCGACCATTTTTTCATTTTCGGCCGTGGACTGAATGAATGATTGATCAAGTTTAATAATATCAAATGGAAATTGATGCAAGTAACTAAGTGACGAGTAGCCAGTTCCAAAATCATCGAGTAAAACCTTCATGCCAATGGATTTCAACTCTTGAACAAATTGAATCGCGGCATTGAAATCTTCAACTAAGATGCTTTCAGTAATTTCAGCATTCAGCTTACTAGTATCGACATTGTAGGTCGCAATTTGTTTTCGAATAAACTCATCCAGTGTTCTAGATAAGATCTGCATCGCAGAAATATTGATATTGACATAAAGGTGGCTTAATTCTTCAACTTTTGAAAATTCATTCAGCGCTTTACAAGACATCTCAACAACAGACTCTCCAAGTTCCTGGATCAAGCCAGTTTCTTCAGCAATAGGAATAAACTCTGCGGGACTGATAAATCCCAACTCCGGATGTTGCCATCGAATGAGCGCTTCGAGTCCAATCACTTGACTATCAAATAGATCGACAATAGGCTGGTAAAAAAGGCTGATTTGTTCAGTACCAATAGCGAGCCTAAGATCTTGTTCTATCTTTAGTCGTTTCGAGACTATTTTTTTAATATTGGCGTCAAATAGACAGTATCGATCTTTGCCATCATGTTTGGCTTGATACATGGCGGCATCAGCATCGCCAATAACTTTGTCGGCAGTATCTTCACCAATTTTTACCAGCCTCACTCCAATACTCGCACTGGTAATTAGGGAATGCTGTTCGACTTCCACTGGTTCTCTTAGCGCTCTTAGCACTCGCTCTGCCAACCTAATCGCTATCTGTATCGAATCAACATCATGCATTAAGATACAGAACTCATCTCCTCCTAATCGAACCACCACGTCATGCTCTCGCATACATCGACTTAACCGCTTCGAAACTTCTACTAAAAATAGATCGCCAATATGATGCCCTAAACTATCATTGATAATTTTAAAACGGTCGAGATCTAAAAAGAGTAGCGCCAGATCACAATCATTTTTGGTCGCTTTGTTTTTAAGCACTTCGGCCAGTTCTTCCAATAAAAATTTACGATTAGGAAGTTCAGTGAGAGAGTCATGCAATGATTCATACTCAAGCTTCTTTTCTATTTTTCGACGTTTGATAATAGTTCGTTCTAATACCGAGGTACGTTCTTTTACTCGTCGTTCTAGACTCTCATGTGCTTGAACTAACGCATCTGAGTCTTTTTTCCTGAGGATTGCTGATGAAACTTGGTGAGCAATCGTTTCTAATACAAGTCGTTCTTGAGTCGAGTAGATATGTTTGGGATCGTAGCTTTGAACCACTAATACGCCAAAAGTTTTGGACTTGTCTTTAAGTGGAACACCTAACCAAGATACCGCTGATGGTCCTGTTTGAGTGACATCGGGGTTTTCAGATAGGTTAAATAAAATTGCTTCTCCACTTTGCAATATTCTCGTGGTAGCTGATTTTTGTTGCTCGGGTGTATTAGAATCCAATCTTATTAAACCAGGCCTATCATCGTGTTTATCGACGAAATAAGGAAACTCTAAGGTGACTTTATCTTCTGCCAAGGTAGCGACAAAAGCATTTTCAGCGTACATTAATTCAGAGATACTCTGGTGTACTCCTGCAAACAATCCATCGATACTATCAGCTGTGTTCACAAGGTCGGCGATATTAAACAACGCCTTTTGAACTTTTTCCCCTCTTCTTCTGACTTTAACTTCGTTGGCAAGGGTTTTATTAATGCTTTTTAATTGCTCTGTTCTGCCAGCAACTCTCTCTTCAAGTTCACTGTTGTATTCTTGTAGTTTTTGATGTGCTTGTTTCAAAGATTCAGCGTCTTGCTTACGTCTCAGTGCCGCGGCAATGTGCTGAGATACATACTTAAGCAAGTTTTCGTATTTCTTATGGTATCGAAATCCATCCTCATAGCTCTGAACAACCACCGCTCCGAGTAGCTGCTCTTCCAAGATCAAAGGAACTCCAATCCAATCTTCGGGAGCTTTACCAACCATAGAAGTCTTGAGCATTTCTTGTTTACTGAGATGAAGTAACTTTCCTGTTTGAATGACCTTCATTGTAGGCGAGCCATCTATTTTGGTAGCCGGTATCATTGCATTGGGATTATGCAAAGGGTCATCTTCGCTTTGTTCGTCGTCATCTTCATCCACATAATACGGAAAGCTCACATGTCCATTTTCGGCATGATGCAGCATAATGAAAAAGTTCTTAGCAGGTATCAAACTAGAGACGATTTTATGTAGCGCTTTGTAGAAAGCATCGAGTGTTTGGCTAGAGTTTGCTATTTCAACGATGTCAAATAGCGCTTTTTGAAGTTTTTTAGTGTCGGCATAGTACTGTACGACGCGCTCTAAATCAGCGTTTTTCTGCTTGATTTCCTGTAACTCTTTAACAAGTTCAGAAGTGTTTTTGGCTTTTTGATTCAAGGAGTTAGGGCGCAAACTTGCTTTAATTTGTAATACACCTATTAACTATAGCACCAATATAAAAATTCAACTGTTAAATTTTCAATCTCCAAATGAGATAGTATTTATTTTGGCTTAGCGGTTTGATGAAAGAAAATGGTTATAATGTTTGCAACAATGATGAGTCCAGCACCAACTATTTTTGTCAATGTGATTTCCTCATTCAGCAAAATATAACTCAGAATAAGACTAATCGGTACGTAGCCGTAATACACAACAGCGGTTAGATTGGCAGGCAGCTCGGTACTCGCTTTAATCCACAGCGTATGGGCTATTAGTGTACTAAGTATTCCCAGCACCAATAACCCCTGCCAATCTTGGGGCTGCATATTGAAATCTGCAAATGGCAAAAACATTAAAAAGAAAATTAATGCAAATCCAAACTGGGCAAAAGCTCTAACTTGTGTTCGAACGCCAGATACCTGACGGTTGATCAAAGGTAAGCAAGCGTACAAAAAACCACTAGCAACCGAAATTGCAAAACCTAACCATTTTTGCTTCTCTAACTCGAAGCTTGGTGCGGTTATGGCTATTCCTATAATGCAAAGTAAAACAGCTGAAAAATCGATTTTGGAGAATTTTTCCTTTTTGATGATTACGCTGAGCAATAACAGATGAATCCCAAAAGTCGACACCCCAATAGCTGCGAGAGACGCGTCGGTTAGTTTGATACTTAAAAAATACAAATACCAGTGGGTGGCAAATACTAAGCCGAGAGCTAAAAGCCAGCAAAACTGGACGCGGTTTATTAAAATTGAACTTCGCTTGAGAAGAAGTATCAAACCAATTCCTATAGTAGCTACCGCTAGTCTAACAACCCCAATTGTCACTTCGTTAGCACTGATCCACTTAATTAATACAGGCACAATGCTCATTAGAAGTATCGCAATCAGTGCGATCATTAACAGCTTAATATCTGCTCGTCCCGTAAAATATTGTTTCAAAGTCATTGCGCTATTCTTTGCAGACCGATGTCAGACATAAAATACCTCGATGCTGCAGGAATAGGGTTACCGATATTCGCGAGGTACACGCGCACTTACTCCAGAAACTAAATCGTATCCAATAGTATTGGCGTGATTTGCAACAAGCGAAACTGGAATTTGCTCTCCCCACAATTCAACTCGATCCCCGATAGCTACTTGGTCATGATCGCTGACATCAATCGTAATTAGATCCATTGATACACAACCCACTAGCTTCGCTATTTTGCCGTTGATGAAAACCGGAGTCCCAGACTCCGCATGTCGTGGATAGCCATCTGCGTATCCGACTGCAACCGTGGCAATTGTCGCGTTGGCCGTTGCGACCCACTTTTGGCCATAACCGACCGATTCACCGGCTTTTATTTCTCTGATAGCTATCACTTCCGACTCAAAACTCATGGCAGGTTTAGTCAACTTATCACTGTTGTGAGGGACGTCAAACATTGCAACCCCGTAGAGCATAATTCCTGGTCGATTCCAGTCTAAATTGCTTTCTGGAAAACCAACAATCGCTGGAGAGTTAGCAATGCTTTTTTGCAAATTTTCATTAAATGGTATTAATTTCACCATCTGATTAAATTGCTCAAATTGCTGTTGAGTAACGCGATTATCTGATTGACTAGCACATGAATAATGCGACGAGACTACAAACTCATCGTCAACCCATGGACAATTTAAGACTTCCTTGATGACTGTTTCTAAATCGTTTTGATTGAATCCTAAACGATGCATCCCTGTATCCAGCTTTAGCCAAACTTTTAATTTATTCTTAAGAGGTGTCGCCAAAAGCGTATGCAGCTGGTCTAGATTATGCAAAGTTACCCACAGCCCATACTGAGCAGCGATTTGATAATCTTGTGCCTGATTGATACCTTGTAAAATAAGTATCGGTTGATTTATACCCGCTTCGCGAAGCGTTACGGCTTCTTCAAAGATCGCTACACCAAAGGCCGGTGCTAGATGACTTAGGCTGTTTGCAACTTCTATCATGCCATGCCCATAAGCATTAGCCTTGATGATGGCCATATTCTTAGACTGTGGAGCTAGCTGATTAACTAGCTCATAATTATGCCGAATGTGGTCTAAATGTATGACTGCTCGTGTGTGTCTTGGCATATTTCAGAAATTCACTTATTAAAGGCTTAGTTCTCTTGGCTCAACTATAGAATGGCCAAGCCAACCAACAAATAAATCAACACCGTTAAACCGCCAGCAAATAGCGCATAAGGTAATTGTGTTTTGACATGTTCAAGTAAATCGCAGCCTGAAGCGATTGCTGATACCGCGGTAGTGTCGGATATCGGCGAACAGTGATCGCCGAACACACCGCCACCTAGTATTGCAGCTAGAATCAAAGAAGGTGGAAGACCCATTTGTTGAATGATTGGTACCCCGATAGGAATCAAAATCGCAAATGTTCCCCATGAGGTTCCTGTAGAAAAGGACATAATGCCACCGACAATAAAAATCATTGGCGCAACTAAAAATAGGGGTAAGAAGTCACCTACAATTTGGGAAATATAAATACCAGTGCCAAGCTCTTTCAAGCTAGCACCTAGTGCTAAAGATAGCAGAACGATTGCCACCAAAGGTAATATTTCAGACATACCTTCGAATCCAATTTTGACTAACTGTTGATGCTTGAATCGACCACTTATCAACATCATTATATAGGCAACTAAGCAAGCCAAAGTTGTTGCATAAAACACCGATTTGGAACCACTACCTGCAGCTAAATCTCCGTTACCAGTCCAAATCATAAAACCAATCATACCTACCACCATCACCAATATAGGTACAATCATAAAGCTAGCATGGGAACCTTGCTTTTCAAGTTTTGTATCACCGGCGTCTTCTTCAGGTTCCAGCTTTAATTCAGATTGCGTCGGGCTTGTTGCCAAAGGCCCAAAATATTTGCCGGTGTAACAAGAATAAAAAACCACCGCTAAAGTAATTAGAGCGTAAAAATTAAGTGGTACGGTTCCCCACAATATCTCTGCGGAGCTGAGTCCCAAATCATAATTGCTAAGCAAGGCAAGTACGTAAGCTCCCCAAGCATTTAACAATATTAATATGCATATGGGAGCAGAAGTGCTGTCAATAATATAGGCCAATTTCGCTCTACTTAAACCAAATTTGTCGAATAAGCCTCTTGAAACGATACCTGCAGTTAACACACTTAAATTAGATTCTATAAAAACCACAACTCCGGTAAAGCTTGCCATCAAAGAAACTTGTCGAGGAGATTTTGCAAGACCTTTTGAGATCAGAGCTTTCACCAATCCAGTCACCCCACCCGATTTTCTCATGTAGGCCAACAACGCGCCTACCATGACACTAAATATCAGTATTCGAGTATTTCCCCCATCAGCAAAAACAGCAGTAATTCTCTCTAGTGAATTCAATCCTCCGAAAAAAGGTCCACTCACCCCAACGCCTTCCAATAGAAGCCACTCTGAGACAAAGATAGCCAGTAGGAGTGCCAGGATAACCTCTTTCTTCCACAAAACAATGATGACTGCCACAATAGGGGGCAGTACTTTAAGCCATTCCATGAATTTTCCTTTTTATAAAATAAGGTATTCTTCTCAATTCAAATGAGTTGAGGTGAAGATTTAACTAGATTAATTAAAACATGATTTAACTAACTAATGAATCGAATAGTAATAAATTATTACTTAAGCAGCGAATAATTTATCGTGAATTTCTTTTAGTTGCATATTACTAACCGAATTGTCTACATAAAAGCTAATTCTACCCTCTTCTTGGGATATCAGTTGGAGCTCAGCGCTTGGTCCACAAATTCGTTGAACGACTGAACTAGCAGAAGTCATCCAGCTTGAGTTCACTCTTGAACCAATAATACTCAGCAAGTCGCCTTTTAAGAATATATTATCAGGCTGGATATTTAGGTCTCTGACCAGATCGGTGACTGTTGGAATTGGCGTATCTGTATTAGTATATTTCAGTGCGATTTGCTCAAATCGTTCGTCTGATTGTCTGAGCAAAATATCGAAGCCCAATTCCGCAATTTGAGCTAGGATTTGACTTACTTTCGCCGCGGTATGTGAGTTCTTTTCGATTTTGAATATGGTACTACTGGGAATCATCGTCACCGCAAGAGGACCATTTGATAGGTTATCAGATGAAATTATCTGCGTACCATGATGCTTAGGAAACCAAGTAGATCTAACAGAAAGTGATATTTGATTAGTGGCTATAGGCCTAATTACTTTAGGGTGCAGTACTTTAGCCCCAAATACAGCCATAGTATGTGCCTGAGCATAAGATAACTTGTCTATCTGCAGTGCTGTTGATACATCGGCTGGATTAGCTGAAAAAACACCGGTTACATCAGTCCATATTTGTAACTCATTGGCGCCAAGTTTTGCAGCTAAATAGGCTGCTGTGGTATCAGAGCCCTCTCGACCTAGAAGGACGGTATTTCCCTGATCGTCTGAAGCAATAAACCCTTGCGTAACAACTACACTTGCTTCGTTACTTGGCGAAAACATTTGCTTTGACAGCTGCGAACTATATTCAAAATTGCATACTGCACTGGTAAAGTGATGCCACTGATCAGGTTGACGTTCCGCAACTAGCAGTTCTCTCGCGTCGTACCAGGTAGCAGCGACTCCTGACTGACAAATAAATGCATGTCCAATGGTCGTCGACATTAACTCGCCAATAGCCAGTACTTTAGCATGCATTCCGGGAGTAATAGACTGTTGCTTGTAAATTTCTTCGGAATACTCTGCCAATTGTCGGCCATAGTGGTTGAGTTGGCTTTCAACGGACAAGTCCAATTGTGTTGCGAAATTGGTATGTTTTTCGATCAATTGATCTATAGCATTTTGAAAATCACCGGACTTAGCTAGGTGTAGAATTCCTTCTAAAGTATTAGACACATCTTTCAGCGCAGAAAGGACCAAAACGGGGGCTCGATCTTTCGCTAGCTCTAGCTTTAGTCTTTCTACAATCGTCTTCCAATGTTTAATTTCGGCAACACTACTGCCACCAAATTTCAGCACAACTGGAGAAATCTTCTCAGCTGATTTTTTCATTCTAAACCCACAGCGATATCAAAGCTGGACTTTACCATAATTAGTCTATTAGCAAATAGCGCCTGACGATCTTTTTGATTTTATATAGGGGGGTATAACAGACCAAATTACCCGTGCATACGAGCTTTACACAAGCTCGGAATGAAGTAGCGTTCGAAGTGCAATAACCATTCCAGTCATTGCATTTTTTCCGTCCAAATCCTCTCAAATAGTAAGGATAAATCCGTCACATTATTTTCGTTAAAATATCACATATTGTGCTTTACTTTCATCACCCTGACCTATATATTGTGTACCCACTAGCGTGAGAGCTACCAGATATAGTATCCCGTTGATTTCTAACGAAAATTAGATTTCACCGCTGTAGGCCACTATTATCCACCAGTTGTTCACAGGCTTGTGCATAATTTATGCGCTGATTTATACACAGTTGTTTCATTCTGAACCCATTCAAAAGGTCAATGAAGTTTAGTAAATCAGACGAATATTAAGTGCCCAAATTTTGTGTTCAAACGATAACCTATTTACCACTATTTTATTAGTAGAATTTTTATAATTAAAATAAGCTTCGATTCGATTGAGGCGTTTAGATATTCAGAGGGAAACTGTTAATGACAGCATCATTAAAGCAAAAAAATACACCTGAAAATTTTCAAATAGATTTCCAAAACACCTCAGTTGATATCTGGGAAACTAAGTATCAGCTAAAGACAAAAGAAGGTAGCCCTGTAGACGGTAATATCGATGAAACATACCAACGTGTAGCGAGAGCGCTAGCCGAAGTTGAAGACGAAGATAAACAAGACGAAGTTCACGAAAGCTTTTTATGGGCTCTAAGACATGGTGCTATTCCAGCAGGAAGAATTATGTCAAACGCTGGGGCGTTAGAGCATAAACCTGCGACTTCGACGATTAACTGTACCGTTTCAGGAACTATTGCTGACTCAATGGACGACATCTTAGAGAAAGTTCATGAAGCAGGACTGACTCTTAAAGCTGGTTGTGGTATTGGTTATGAATTTTCTACATTACGCCCTAAAGATGCCTATGTTTCAGGTGCTGGCGCTTATACATCAGGTCCATTATCTTTTATGGATATCTACGACAAGATGTGTTTCACCGTTTCCTCTGCTGGAGGACGTCGAGGCGCACAAATGGCAACCTTTGATATTAGCCATCCGGACGTTCTAGACTTTATCCGCGCAAAACGTGAAGATGGTCGGTTACGACAATTTAACCTCTCACTTTTAATCACTGACGAGTTTATGCAGGCCGTTATTAATGATGACGACTGGAAGCTAGTGTTTCCTGTGACTCAAAAAGAAGTGAAACTAGACAATATTGATCTCAATGATTCATCTCAAGTTGTTTGGAGAGAATGGCCTATCACTGAGACTTATATCAGTAACGATGTTGGTCAAGTAGCCTGTCGAGTTCATAAGACTATCAAAGCTTCTAAATTGTGGAATTTGATCATGTCTTCAACTTATGATTTCGCTGAACCAGGCTTCATTTTAATTGATCAAGTCAATCAGAAAAACAATAACTGGTTCTGTGAGAACATTAGAGCGACAAACCCATGTGGCGAACAACCGCTTCCGGCATACGGTTCTTGTTTGCTAGGTTCGGTCAATTTAACTCGCTTCGTGAACAAGCCATTCACCGATCAGGCTGAGTTTGATTGGGACAAGTTCAGAAAAGTAGTTAATATTTTCACTCGTATGCTCGACAATGTCGTTGAAATAAACGGGCTGCCATTAATTGGCCAACGAGATGCGATTAATTCTAAACGTCGCCATGGTATGGGCTACCTAGGACTCGGCTCTACCCTTACCATGTTATGTAAGAAATATGGTTCTGATGCCTCTATCAAGTTTACTGATGAAGTCACCAAAGTTCTTGCTGTTGAAGGTTGGAAGGCAGGCTTAGAACTTAGTAAAGAAAAAGGTGCAGCCCCAATCATGGAAGAAGAATTTACTGTAACCGGTGAAATGCTGCATAAGCGTCCAGAAATGGCCAGAGATGGCTACAAAGTAGGACAAAAAGTTAAAGGTAAGGTTTTACATGCGCGATACAGCCGTTACATGCAACAAATCGCAAAAGTAGAACCAGAACTTGTCGAGGCGTTAGCTCAACAAGGCGCCCGTTTTACCCATCATTCTTCAATTGCTCCAACGGGAACTATTTCTCTCTCTTTGGCCAATAATGCAAGTAATGGGATAGAGCCAAGCTTTGCTCACCACTATGCACGTAATGTCATTCGCCAAGGTAAAAAGAGTAAGGAAAAAGTCGATGTGTTCTCGTATGAACTTTTGGCGTATAGAACCTTAGTCAACCCAAAGGCAATGCCATTTTCTGAGAAAGAAGAAGAGCAATTACCGGAATATTTTGTTACCGCAGAAACGATTACGCCAAAGCAGCATGTCGATATTCAAGCGGCTTCACAAAAATGGATAGACTCTTCTATTTCTAAAACAGCAAATGTGCCAACGGACTTCCCTTTTGAGGATTTCAAAGATATCTATTTGTACGCTTATAAGGAGGGTCTAAAGGGTTGTACAACTTTCAGATTTAACCCTGAAGTATTCCAAGGCGTTTTAGTTAAGGAAGATGATCTAAAAAATACCACCTATCAATTTACTCTAGAAGACGGTAGCACTATCGATCTTAAAGGTGATGAAGAAGTCGAATATGATGGTGAACTACATACCGCGGCAAACCTTTTCGATGCTTTAAAAGAAGGCTATTACGGAAAACTATAATCGTAAAATCTCCTACCTCTTTAAATAGAGGTGGGATTAGTAACAAATTACAACGGACAATTATTATGGCAAAACAAATTAAACAATCTATCGTTGGCTATAAAGTCAAAAAAGACGACGAGCAAGTCGCGGAAACTGCAAAACCAGAAGTCAAGCCCAGTGCCGACATCGTTCAGATGCATGAAAGCGTTAAACGGCCGGAAATGCTATTAGGTTCAACTTATAAAGTTAAGACACCACTATCTGATCATGCTTTGTATATGACTATCAACGATATCGTACTTAACCAAGGTACCGAGCACGAGCTACGTCGACCATTTGAAATCTTCATCAACTCCAAGAACATGGATCATTTCATGTGGGTAGTTGCACTGACACGCGTAATCTCAGCGGTATTTCGGAAAGGTGGAGACTGTACATTTTTAGCGGAAGAGCTCAAAGCGGTATTCGATCCTAAAGGTGGATATTTTAAACCTGGTGGTAAATACATGCCTTCGCTGGTAGCAGAAATTGGGGATGCCATTGAATCTCATTTGAGGATGATTGGTCTTCTAAAAGATGAAGGACTAGACGAACATCAGCAAAAATTAGTTGATGAAAAACGCGCGGAGTATGATGCTATGCAAAGCGGTGATACTGAAGCAACGGCTGACTATCCAGACAGCGCTCAAATGTGTACTAAATGTATGACCAAAGCTGCAATACTCATGGACGGCTGCATGACTTGTTTGAGTTGTGGAGATTCTAAATGCGGCTAAAGCAGTAAGCCCTATTTTAAATTTGTAAAGGTGTTTCGCTAATCTCTGCCGAGTTTAGCTTTTAAGGCCCGATGTATATCGGGCCTTTTTTTATGACGCAAAAAAAACACCTGAGTTCACAAAAAGGAAATCAAGTGTTTTTAGGCCGATAGGTTTAAATTGAGCAAGTCATTAAAAAGAATCAACCTGCTCAAAACTAAGGGCGTTTATAGCGCTTCGTTTAATTCCGGAAGTACTTTGAATAAATCAGCAACAAGCCCATAGTCTGCAACTTGAAAGATAGGAGCTTCTTCATCTTTGTTGATCGCAACGATGACTTTACTGTCTTTCATACCGGCCAAATGTTGAATCGCCCCAGATATTCCAACCGCAATATAAAGTTCCGGAGCAACAATTTTACCGGTTTGACCAACTTGATAATCATTTGGGACAAACCCTGCATCTACTGCCGCTCGAGAAGCACCTACAGCAGCGCCTAATTTATCCGCAATAGTTTCGATAAGATGGAAATTGTCACCACTTTGCATGCCGCGACCGCCGGAAATAATAATGTTTGCCGCGGTTAATTCAGGTCGCTCAGAAACAGTAAGTTCCTGAGATACAAATGCGGACTTAGTTGAAATTAATGCTGATGCATCAAATTCAGTAATCGCCGCGTTTCCACCTTCAGAAGCCGCCGCATCAAACCCTGTGCTACGCACGGTTAATACTTTAACCGAATCAGATGATTCAACGGTTGCTACCGCATTACCTGCATAAATAGGACGCTTAAAAGTGTTTTCATTTTCGACCGCAGTGATATCTGATATCGGTTGAACATCTAGTTTAGCGCCTACTCGTGGCATAAAGTTTTTACCCGATGTTGTCGCACCAGCCAAAATATGAGTAGCTCCCTCAGCATTAGCGAGAACGATTGCTGCTAAGCTTTCTGCGGTTGGATGCTCTAGATCAGCATGGTCAGCTTTAATGACACCTTTAACTGAAGCACATGCGGCTGCTTGTTCTACAACGCTTTGACAGTTATGACCCATGACAATTAGGTTAATGTCTGAGCCAATCTTCTCCGCAGCAGTCAGCGTCGATAAGGTCGAAGCTGATAGTTCTTGGTTGTTATGTTCTGCAATCACTAAAATAGACATTAGATCACCTTCGCTTCATTTTTAAGTTTGTCGACAAGTTCCGCTACTGACTCTACCTTTACCCCAGCTTCGCGAGATGCTGGTGGCTCAACTTTCACAGTTTTTACGCGAGCAGCAACATCAACGCCTAAATCATCAGTTGTTAATTCTTCCAGCGGCTTTCTCTTTGCTTTCATAATATTCGGTAGTGAAGCAAATCGAGGCTCGTTTAATCGAAGATCGGTGGTCACAATTGCAGGAAGCTCAAGTGCGACTGTTTCAAGACCACCATCTATTTCACGAGTCACCTGGGCTTTGCCGTCGGTAACACTCACTTCTGAAGCAAAGGTACCTTGCGGCCAATCTAGTAACGCAGCGAGCATCTGTCCCGATTGGTTGTTATCGCCGTCAATAGACTGTTTACCCATAATCACCATATCTGGAGATTCTTTATCAACAACGCCTTTCAGTAGCTTGGCAACCGCCAATGGCTGAATTTCTTCATCTGTTTTAACCAGAATCGCTCTATCTGCACCAAGCGCCAAAGCTGTTCGAAGAGTTTCTTGACATTGAGCAGGTCCAATAGAAACAACGACTACTTCAGTTGCTACACCCTTCTCCTTTAACCTTACCGCTTCTTCAACGGCAATTTCACAAAATGGGTTCATAGACATTTTGACATTCGCGGTTTCGATACCCGAATGATCATCTTTAACACGAACTTTGACGTTATAGTCAACCACTCGCTTAACCGTTACCATTAATTTCATTGAGACACCTGTATCTAGACTTGTGTTAATTAAATTCGAAAATATGAGACTTTTGCAAAGTAGCGAGATCTTGCCGTTTTATGCGTTTAACGTCAACAAAAATCGGGTATAATGCAGCACTTTACGGCTATACCTCCTATATAAAAATACGATAACAGTGAATCAGGTATTTAGGCTAGAATAATTCTTTTAAAGTTTGGAGCATCTAAGATGGAAAATACTGCGGTAGAACGTGAATCGATGGAGTTTGACGTTGTTGTTGTTGGAGCAGGCCCTTCAGGATTGTCTACAGCAATCAAACTAGCTCAACTAGCTCAAGAGCAGCAAAAAGAAACAACAATATGTGTGGTAGAAAAAGGTTCTGAGGTTGGTGCCCATATACTTTCGGGTGCAGTATTCGAAACCAAAGCGCTTGCTGAGCTATTCCCGGATTGGAAAGAACAAGGTGCGCCGGTCAATGTTGAAGTGACTGGTGATGACGTTTATCTGATGCGCTCTGCAGAGTCGGCGATAAAGATCCCCAACTTTGCTGTTCCAAAAACGATGCATAACCATGGCAACTATATCATCAGCCTTGGCAACCTATGTCGCTGGCTTGCTGAAAAAGCGGAAGCGCTTGGTGTCGAAATTTTTCCCGGATTTACGGCTAGTGAAGCATTAATTGACGAAAATGGTCAAGTTAAGGGCATTATCACTGGCGATATGGGACTTGCGGAGAATGGTTCGCAAAAAGATGGCTACATGCCCGGAATGGAGCTACATGCTAGATACACCGTTTTTGCCGAGGGTTGTCGTGGCCATATTGGTAAGCAATTGATAAACAAATTTCAACTTGATAAAGGAAAGGAACCTCAACATTACGGGTTAGGTATAAAGGAAATCTGGAAAATTCCTGCGGAACAGCATCACCAGGGGAAAGTTGTTCACAGCGCTGGCTGGCCTGTTTCTGAATCCAAAAGCCACGGTGGCGGATTTTTATATCACATTGAAGACAATCAAGTCGCGGTGGGTTTTATTGTAGACTTATCTTATACCAACCCGCACGTAAGCCCGTTTGACGAATTCCAACGATATAAACATCACCCTAAAATTAGCCAATATTTAAAGGGTGGCGAACGGATTTCCTATGGTGCACGAGCCATTACAAAAGGTGGCATTCAATCTCAACCAAAAATGGTGTTTCCTGGTGGTTTGTTAATTGGAGACGACGCTGGGACTTTGAATTTTGCAAAAATCAAAGGTTCACATACTGCAATGAAGTCTGGAATTATTGCAGCGGAAACTATTTTTGAAGCACTAAACTCCGAAAACCCAACATCAGAGTTAAATCAGTTTACTGTAAACTATCAGAATTCTTGGGCATGGAAAGAGCTACATATGCAAAGAAACTTTGGCCCTGCCCAACATCGCTGGGGTAACATGCTAGGCTCTGCTTACTGCTTCTTCGATATCAATATCTTCAATGGCATACTCCCTTGGACCTTAAGTGATCCAAAGGCAGATCACGCTCAACTAAAAAAAGCGTCGGAGTGCAAACCAATTAATTATCCGAAGCCGGATGGCGTTTTATCATTTGATAAATTGAGTTCTGTATTCATTTCAAATACCAATCATGAAGAAGATCAACCGGTACATCTTAAGCTGGCGGACCCCAGTATTCCGATCGCAGTCAATTTACCGGATTTCGACGAACCTGCACAAAGGTATTGTCCAGCAGGTGTTTACGAAGTCATCAAAGAAGATGATGGTAGTAACCCTCGATTTCAAATCAATGCTCAAAACTGCGTCCACTGTAAAACTTGCGATATAAAGGACCCTAACCAAAATATTACGTGGGTAACTCCCGAAGGTGCGGGGGGACCTAATTATCCAAATATGTAATTTAAAGACTTAAAACCTTTCCAAAAAAAAAGCTCCTATTGGAGCTTTTTTTATCGGTTTAAAAGACTCGTGTTAAACACGAGCTCTTCGAAATCCTAACAACAACAACCCGACTAAACTAATGAAAGGTAGAGAACCACTTCCACTTTTTTCTTCTTCTACTTCACAGCTCGGTGCAGTGCCTTCTAAAGGTTTAAGCATAAATGCGTGTTTTTCTCCATTAATAACTCCTGAACCTACAATAACAGCGCCACCGGGAGCATCGTTTATGCCTCGAGCTTCATTCAAAACCCAACCGCTATCACAAGCAATAAGTTTGTTAAGATCTTTCATTTCCCCGTCTTCGTACAAAAACGCGTGAAAAACAGCTGGGGAATTTTGAAATCTCGAACGACCGACAATTTGATTACTCTCATTGATATCAATTGCCTCAGAGGCTTTGAAGCTTTCATTTAAATAACCAAGTTCAGTTACTACTTTTGTTTCAGAATCGTATAAGAATGCTTGTTCTGTTAGGCTACCCTCAAGAGTGGCTTTACCCACTACGAAACCCGAGTTATTTATTGCCCAAGCATAATTCGCTTGCCCTCCAAAGATATTAACGGCCTCAACTGAAGTAGGCGCTGACGCATTTACTAATAAGATATTCAACTCATTTCTTTCATTAACCAATACACTGGAGATACCTACAGCTATACCACTATCATTAATATCTCTCATAACGACAAATTGATTTAATTGAGTCGGTTGTATAGGTTCAATTATAAAGTATTCTTGTGTGTTGATATCATAAATATAACCTCTCTCATAAAACAAAGTTAGTGGCTCACCTGCAGAATTAGTATCATCTGGCGGATCAACTTTGGTTGTTCCCACGATCAACTGAGATTCGTTAATAGCCACCGCGTTTGTATCTGTTGCTGCTTCAGTATTAAATTGAGGTATTTCATTTATCGTCAACGAACCTATATCAAAGTAGACTCCAAAGTCCACCTCGGAGATAATCGCATTTCCTTCACTATCAACTCCGACCTGTGCGTTCTTCTTTGAATATCCGACTGCGGTATTACCAACTATTCCAAAAGCAGCACTTCTCCCAGACTCTATCGCATTAGCAAAGTCCAAGTGGCCTAAATCGACTAATTCTTGAGTAGTGTCTCGATAAACATAGGCATGACTTATGAAGCCTGTCCCGTTAGAAACACCTACCACAGAATTGTTATCGTTAACTGCGAAAGCTTCACTGGTGTTTCCTTCCAAAGTTCCTAAATCGATTACTTGATAATAGTTGGCAGCTAAACTTGAACTCGCGCCGGCGATGGAACTAATCAACACCGCCGTGCTAGCGAGCTTAAATTTACTTAAAATTTTTGACATAAATATTTCTACTTCTTTGAATTCTAGTTTTTTAGTTAACCAATGAAGGCCTATGTTAACCCTATCTTGCATCCGGTTGGCTTTCGGGAGCCGCATCTTGGACTCGAGTTAGCTTTAGGCAGTTTTCGTTGATTCGTTGTAGCAGTGGATGGTTATCCATTGGATACTCGAAACGATTTGCATTATAGATCTGAGGAATAAGACAAGCATCAGCCATAGATAGTTCCGTACCGATTGAATATGGCCCATCAAACTGGTGCTTTTGAAGTGTTTTTTCAAACGCGCTAAACCCCAAAAATAGCCAGTGATGATACCACTTTGTTTTGTCTGCGTCTGCTACTCCTAACTCATTAGATAAATATTGCAACACCCTCAGGTTGTTTAATGGGTGGACATCACAAGCTATGGTATTTGCGAGTTGCCTTACGGTCGCCCTCATGAAGGGTTTTTCTGGCAAAAGTGGTACTTGAGTATATCGCTCTTCTAAGTACTCCAAAATTGCCAACGATTGACCAATTTCTATATTACCATCGACCAGAGTAGGAACTAAGCCTTGTGGATTGACTGCTCTATACTCTGGCTTGTGTTGCTCACCACCATCTTTAACTAAATTTACTGACACTTGTGAATAAGAGATCTGCTTTAGATTAAGTGCCATTCTCACTCTATAAGCTGCCGTTGAACGCCAATACCCGTATAGTTTAATCATGCAAACCTCATATTCGTTTTTTGTTTATTGTTATATCGATTGTTTAAGCTTATGCCTCAGGGTGGTA
The DNA here is from genome assembly GCA_039969155.1 of Kangiellaceae bacterium. Lineage (GTDB taxonomy): Bacteria > Pseudomonadota > Gammaproteobacteria > Enterobacterales > Kangiellaceae. The sequence goes on along the minus strand of JBDVOJ010000099.1, from coordinate 59,105 downwards.
TTGCTCAACTTCTTGATCAATGGCACCAAATATTGATTCTCCCTGCTCATCGAACATTTCAATCTTTACTCGGTCACCAAATTGCATAAATGGAGTTTGAGGTTTTCCTGATTCAACAATCTCTAACATTCTTTTCTCGGCTAAACAGCTAGAACCTGAGCTGCGATCCACGTTAGAAATAGTACCTGAACCGATAATGGCTCCCGCCCCAAGCGGTCTAGTTTTAGCAGCATGAGCAACAATAGTTGGAAAGTCAAAAGTCATATCAACGCCACAATTTGGCTCACCAAACAACTCTCCGTTTAAATGAGTCACTAGCGGAAGGTGAAGTTTCTTACCATCCCAACTGTCTCCCAATTCGTCGGGGGTCACAGCCACTGGAGAAAAAGCACTTGAAGGTTTGCTTTGGAAAAAACCAAACCCCTTAGCGAGTTCCCCCGGAATTAAATTTCGAAGCGAAACATCATTCACAAGCATTACTAATCTTATTTTGTCTGCGGCTTGTTCTGGGGTAGCGGCCATCGGAGTATCATCCACTATTACCGCCACCTCTGATTCCATATCGATACCATATTCAGTAGATTCAATACTGATGTTATCGCGTGGACCAAGAAAAGCATCACTTCCGCCTTGATACATTAGAGGATCGGTCCAGAAAGTCTCTGGCATCTCCGCATTTCTAGCTTTACGAACTAGCTCTACGTGATTCACATAAGCACTTCCATCGGCCCATTGAAAAGCTCGAGGTAAAGGCGATTCGCATTGCTCTTGATTAAAATCGAGAGTGTTTTCCAGCTTACCCTCATTTAGTTGCTGGTAGATAACCAACGCTTTCGGAGCCAATTCACTCCAATTGTCTAACAATTGTTGCAGTGTACTGGCTATTTCTGGGATCGCAATCGCCTTGTTTAACGCCCTATCAACGACAACTAACTGACCATCACGAGTATTATTTTTTAAACTTGCAAATTTCATTCTGATTCACCATTTTAATCTGTGTATTGTTAACTTTTAATCCTGATTGTGCCAACAAATCCAGAGTTATTCTTTCATTGCTTCTAGCTCATCCCATTCAGCGTAAGCATTATCCAGTTGACTCTTAACCGTATCAAACTCAGCTAGTTTCTCGGCCGATAGTTTAGCATCTTGATAGAACTCAGGTTGAGCCATTTCCGATTCAAAATTTGCCACTTGTTGTTCCAATTTTTCGATAATAGCTGGCAATTCATCCAATCGGCGCTGATCCTTATACGAAAGCTTTTTAGCTTTTTTAGCGCTAGCCGGTTGACTGGCCGGTTTATTCTTCGACTTCACTTCCTTTGGCAAGTGCTGCTCAAAATAATTCTTCCAGTCCTGGTAGCCTCCAGTAATTTCAATTATTTGAAATAGCCCTTCAGCCGTATTGGCAGGTGGTAATTGGTCATCGAAAACTAACAACTCTGAGCAACAGTTATCCAAAAATACTCTATCATGACTGATAATTAAAACCGTCGCAGTTATCTCGACCAGCATTTGTTCAAGTATTTCTAGTGTTTCAACGTCAAGGTCATTAGTAGGCTCATCGAGAACAAATAAATTGGCAGCGCGAGTAAATAGCTTTGCTAAGAGTAACCGATTTATTTCTCCACCCGATAATGAATGGGCTGGGGCGCGCACTCTATCAGGGGTAAAGTTAAAGTCGGCCATGTAGCTTATGACATGTCTCTGTTGGCCATCGACAATGACAAAATCTTTACCATCAGTCAGATTGTCAGAAACGGTCTTTTGCAAGTCGATACCATCGCGTAATTGGTCGAAATAGGCTACTTCAATATTTTCGCTGGCTGAAAACTCCCCCTTGAACGGTGGAATTTTGCCTAGCAAAGTCTTGATAAAGGTGGTTTTGCCACAACCATTATTACCTAACACCCCGATTTTATCGCCTTTTTGAATAATGTAATTGAGTGGCATTGTCAGCGGCTTGTCATAACCCACCTGAATATTTTCCATGGTTGCGACTATCTTACTGCCCTGTTTTGCGATGCTGGCTTTAAAATTACTATTACCAATAACGTTGCGCCTAGCCGCGTGCTCTTGCCGCATCTTTTTGAGTGCCCTAACCCGTCCCTCGTTTCTAGTTCGTCGAGCTTTGATCCCTTGTCGAATCCACTTTTCTTCATTAGCGAGTCGCTTATCAAATTCAGAGTTGGACTTTTCTTCATCTTTTAACTGTTGAGCCTTAAGTTCTAAATAGGCCGAATAGTTCCCAGGGTAGAGTCTCAAATGACCACGGTCGAGCTCCATGATGGTGTCGGAGACTTTATTGACAAAGTGTCTGTCATGAGACACAAACAATAAGGCACCATTAAACTTTAACAGTTGTTCCTCTAACCATTGGATACTAGAAAGATCGAGATGATTGGTAGGCTCGTCGAGAATCAACAAGTCGGGTTCCTGAACAAGCGCTTTGGCTAGAGCCGCTCGTCTTCGCCAACCACCGGATAACGTGGACATTTTTAGGTTGCCATCTAATGACAATCGCGACAAGGTTTGTTCAACACGCTGATCGACCGTCCAACCATCATGTGCGTTAATCAATTCTTCAAGAGATTCCAGTTTAGGTGATAGGTGATCTTTAACGATGAGCTCTTGATATTCGTCGACAGCATCTTTAATAGCCTGTAAACCAGATTCAACAAATTGTCTTATGGTGTGCTCTGTTTTCTCTGGTAGTGCTTGCGGTAAAAAGCCCACCCGGTGATGTCGGGATCTATTAATTAAACCATCATCGGGTTTTACTTCACCACTGATTAACTTTAGTAACGTCGATTTACCAGTACCATTACGTCCAATCAGACATATTTTTTGATTTTCTTCGACAACAAATGAAGCATGATCGAGCAAGATCTGGGGGCCATAAGCCAAGCTAAGGTTGTCACCTCGAATTAAAGACATAGAGGATAATTTTGACCGAGATTAATTGGAGCGTCATATTAACAAAAAAGTCTTAAGAAATCTTGCATACAGCCTTGCAGATAGAGGAAAAAGGCTAGCAACACTCTCTCAATATTAGCTAGTAGAAAAATCTAGCTTAGTTTGTCTAGCATTTGCCCCATTTTTTGATGGATCACATTGAGACCTTTTAGAGGTCGCACCATCACTTTGAAATCGATAATTTGTCCTTGCTCATTAAACCGGATCATATCGACACCATTAACGAAAATTCCATCTAACTCAAGTTGAAACTCTAAAACATGGTCAGGATGGCAATCGAGCTTTCTGACATAGTGGAATGACTCATTCAGGAAAGTATGAAAAGCCGCGTTTAAGTATAGACTGACAAGCTTTTTGCCTTCAATCAACGAGTGCACTACGGGGGAGTGTAAAACTACATTATCAGCAAGTAACGAATCCAAAAGAGAAGGGTCACGAGACTCTATAATTGCATGCCATTTTTCGATCATTTAGAAAGCTCTTGTTATATGAAAGTAACAAAAGTTATCCCTTTACTTCAAAAGAAGCAAGAGATAACTCTGTATTTATCGCTTTCTAGGCTGACTTGTTGGTAATCCTTTGGTAGCTCGCTTTGACAAAAATGTCTAAAGCTCATCTGAGCCTTCATTGATATCATCAAAAAGAAAAGTGCTTAAATATCGTTCACCTGTATCTGGCAACATCGCTAAAATGGTTGAACCTTCCGGCGCAGATTCTGCTACCTGTAGGGCCGCTGCAAAAGTCCCTCCCGCGGAAATACCACAGAAAATCCCCTCGTTAGAAGCAAGTGCTAAAGAAGTATCACGTGCTTCTAAATCTGTCACAGGCAAGATTTTATCGATAACATCTCTATTTAGAACCGACGCGACAAAATCAGGGGTCCACCCTTGAATTTTATGTGGTTGCCAATCATTGCCCTTCAATAGAGCGGCGCCTTCTGGCTCCGTAGCTATCACCTTAATCTTTGGTCTCGCTGCTTTCAATACTTCGCCAACCCCCGTAATGGTTCCGCCAGTACCATAGCCACTAACAAAATAATCAAGCTGTAATCCGGCAAAGTCTCTTAAGATTTCAGGGGCCGTTGTATTTCTGTGGTATTCTGGATTAGCTTGATTATCAAACTGGCTAGCCAAAAACCAGCCATTCTTCTCCGCCAACTCTGCAGCGACATTGACCATTCCAGTTCCTCGCTCAGCGGCCGGAGTAAGCACAACCTTAGCGCCCAAAGCTCGCATCACTTTCCTTCGTTCTACCGAAAACGTTTCAGTCATCACCGCAACAAATGGATATCCCTTTGCTGCACATACCATCGCTAACGCAATCCCTGTGTTGCCAGAAGTAGCTTCTACCACTGTTTGTCCAGGCTTTAGAAGTCCTTTCTGCTCGGCATCATTAATAATCGCAAACGCAAGTCGATCTTTAACTGACGCTAGTGGGTTAAAGTACTCGGCTTTAACATACATATTAACATGTGACGGAGCGAGCCTGTTAATCTTAATTATTGGGGTATTACCGATGGTACTTAATATAGAGTTATGGATCATAATTTTGCCTTGATATGTTTTAATTAAAAGTGTTTACCTATTTAGCGTTTTTAGCGGTTACTTTAAGACTAATGAATTTGATTTCCAACTAAATTATTAAATTGAATATCGAAAACCAACAAGTTTATCACTAACGAGCAGCGACTAAAGATGTCGCACTGCTAAAATTTGTTTTTTGCTCTAGTTGTTCTCCGAACCAAGCCAACTCGTCCGCCAGTGCCGCAACTTCTCCAACAATAATTAACGCGGGAGACTTAAGCCGATGAGCATCAACAAGATCCGCAAGTTGACCCAGCACACCGGTTACAACCCTTTGTTCTGGTCGAGTTCCATTCTCAATAACGGCAATGGGCATCTCGGATTTAACCCCATGACGAATTAATGACTCAGAAATCAATGTGTTTTTCATCAGCCCCATGTAAAACACCAAAGTCTGCTCTGGCTCGGCAAGGCTTTTCCAATTCACCGCTCGATCATCTTTATGGTGAGCTGTCACAAATTTTACTGCTTGAGAGTAATCTCTATGTGTCAGTGGAATGCCTGCGTAACTAGCACAACCAGAAGCAGCCGTAATCCCTGGAACAACTTGATAACGGATATTATGTGCTCTTAAAACCTGAAGCTCTTCGCCTCCGCGACCAAATATAAACGGGTCCCCGCCTTTTAATCTAACAACTCGTTTACCCAATTTGGCATGTTTTACTAAGAGTCGATTGGTTTGCTCCTGGGTCACATAATGACGATCAGCTCGCTTTCCCACATGAATGAGCTCTGCTTTTTTACTAACTGAAGACAAAATTTCTTTACTAACTAATGCGTCGTATAAAACGACGTCGGCTGATTCCAGTAGCCGCAATGCTTTAACTGTTAACAACTCATGGTCGCCCGGCCCTGCCCCAACAATAAAAACCTCACCGGCTCCTAGTTTCTCGTCTAGACGAGTTACATCAGAAATTTGCGATAACTTGTTCTCTGTAAGAGCAAGAGTTACCTGCGTCGCATCCCCGCCTTTACTGTTGGGTTCTTGTTGCAACAAGGTCTCTGAATTTCCACAGCTTGTTAGTAGTTTCTTTTCCATTTTCTCAATTCGAATCGTCGTTCACTGATGAATAAGTGATAGCCAATAACCTGATTGTTATGAAATCATTAATCTGTTGTTTAATGAAATAGATATTCCTTCTTCCCAAATAACCAATTGGAATAGCTATTATTAACTCTCGGTGCTACATTTAATTATTATTTACCATAATTGGCCAAGCTTAGTCTTTAGACGCTTCTCATGAAATTACAACAGTTAAGATACCTTCTGGCGACAGTTGAGAACAACTTTAATATCACCACCGCGGCAGAACGAATATATACGTCGCAACCTGGTATCAGTAAGCAACTAAAACTACTAGAAGAAGAGCTTGACCTTAAGATCTTCGAACGAACAGGAAAGCAACTGGTAGGCCTTACCGATAGCGGTGAACAAGTCGTTCAACATGCTCGTAAAGCTTTACAAGAAGTCGAAAACATAAAACGTCTCTCTGAAAATAAGAACCGAGTTGAGCATGGTAGTTTTCGACTAGCAACGACTCAAACTCAAGCAAAATACGTTTTACCAACTGTCCTAACTCGATTTCATCAACGCTTTCCTAACTTAGCGATTGATATTCAACATTCGTCAGTCGATCATATTATTCAAATGTTATTAGAGCAAAAAATTGAATTTGCTATTGCTTCCGACAATCAAAGTCTGCATCCAGATATAATAAAAATTCCCTGTTACGAATGGGACAGAGTAATCCTTTTCCCACAAGAGCATGAGTTAGGTAATTTAAAAAATCTAACCCTAGAAGATATATCTTCGTTTCCAATTGTTACTTATAAAGAACCTAGCACTGGAAGTTCGGGATTAATGAAAGCGATGGGACAAAGAAATTTATCTGCAAACGTAGTATTTACCGCCAGAGATGCTGATGTTATCAAAACCTATGTAAGAAAAAACATTGGGATCGGTATAGTGGCTGAAATGGCATATGACTCAAAGTTAGATAGTGATTTGATTAGCTATTCTACAAGAGGGTTACTACCTAGGTGCACAACTTGGTTAGCCTTTAATAAAAACCTTCTGATGCGAAATTATATGTATACGTTTATCGAGTTGTTTGCACCACATCTTTCCAAAGAAAAAATCAACCAGCAGCTTTCGAGCCAAGCTAGTAGTACGAATGAACAATCAACGGAACCTGCTGAAAGCGACCTGCCGATGCATACTATGTGGCATATATAAAAAATACTTGTCGCATAGTATGCATAATACTATCTAAAGCCCTGATAAAGTATCTTCGTGCAGACCGCATTCTCTTTTCACTCCTCCGAATCGAGTCTCTTCTTCACTCATACCAGCCAGTAACGGGGATGTGCTGTGTACATCTCCAACGGAAACATATCCTTTATCCCACAAAGGATGGTATGGCAATTTGTACTTAGTTAGATATTGATGAACCATTCGTTTGTTCCAATCAATTATCGGATGAACTTTGAGACGCCCTCTAATCTTCTGCAGGGCTGGAATATTTGTTCGACTACTCGATTGGCTCCTCATGATCCCCGCGAAATAGGCGTTAATTCCCAACTCTTGCAGCCCTAACTCCATAGGCAGTACTTTATTACGTTGATTATATTCTGTTAGCGCTTGTTCTCCTTGTTGCCATAGTTTCCCCAACGTAGCTTCTTGCCATGCGCTACTCTTTTGCGCACTATAAACTTTTAAATTGAGTTTCAGTTTATCCGTTAACAACTCAATAAATTGGTACGTTTCTGGAAACAGATACCCCGTATCGATGACGATTACCGGAATTTCTGGATACACCTTAGTGACCATGTGCAAACTCACCGCAGATTGAATACCAAAACTTGATGACAGAGCAAAATTCTTAGGCAAGTTATCTAACGCCCATTCTATTCTTTGAACACTACTCATAGACTCCAGTTTTGAATTAGCTAATTCAATGGAGGATGGATCCCACGTATCAGACTGCACTGTTTCAATTAAACTATTTAACATGGAACCACCACGCTAGTGAAAATCTAAGCCATTATTGACTTTTCGAACGATGTTTTTTCGGATCAAAAAGTCACCAAAAGGCTCGTCATTATTTCGTTCTTGCGAGTACAGCTTAAATAACGGTTTTAACTCAGCAAGGATCGCCTCTTCGTTAATATTTTCACGATATAGCCTGTTCAATCTGTCACCTGTATGACTTGCACCCAAATATAAATTATATTTTCCAGGGCCTTTACCGACCAAACCGATCTCTCCCAAAAATGGTCTAGCACAACCGTTCGGACAACCTGTCATTCGAATATTAATCGGCTGCTTACTCAATTCGTAACGGTTCATTAGTCCCTCCACCTTGGTGATAAACTCTGGTAAATAGCGTTCAGCTTCAGCCATCGCAAGTGAGCAAGTGGGAAAAGCGACACAAGCTAGAGAATTCAATCGAGCAGGAGTTTCGTATTTACCAATACTGATTTTATATTTTGACAACAAACGCTCTATGCGTTCTCTATTGTCATACTCGATATTGCTAATAATCATATTCTGGTTCGGTGAAATTCTAAATTCTCCGTCATGTATTTTAGCGATCTCTAATAACCCGCTAAATAGCTTTGATTGCTCCGAGTCAATGATTCGTCCGCTGTGAATATATAAAGTTAAGTGCCAACGGTTATTCTCATCTAAAAACCAACCGTAACGATCTGCGTTATTTTTAAACTCAAACGCTTTAGGCGCAGCCAAATCGAAACCTTGATAAGCAAACAGTTTATTCTTAAAAACTTCCAAACCGAGTTTATCGATCGTGTATTTTAATCGAGCGAGCTTTCGAACCTCTCTATTGCCAAAATCTCGTTGAACCTTAATCACATTTTCTGCGACATCGAGGACTTGCTCTAAACGACAAAAGCCAATCACATCCGCTACCCGAGGGTAAGTAGTGCTATCACCATGAGAGCTCCCCATACCACCACCCACTAGCACATTGAAACCAATCAGTTTTCCGTCTTCTACGATCGCCACAAAACCAAGATCATTTGCGTAAATGTCAACATCGTTATAAGGCGGTATAGCGATAGCGGTCTTAAATTTACGAGGTAGATAAGTTTCTCCATAAATAGGCTCTTGTGTGGTAGACACTTTTTCACCATCCAACCAGATTTCGTGATACGCCTTGGTTTTTGGTAACAAGTGTTCACTAATTTTTTTAGCCCACTCGAAGACTTCAGCATGCAACGCAGAAGTCTCAGGCAGCGGGTTACTCATTACATTACGGTTTACATCACCACACGCTGCGATGGTATCGAGCATGGCGTGGTTTATTCCCGCGATTGTGGTTTTTAAATTTCTCTTAAACACGCCATGCCATTGATAAGCCTGACGTGTAGTTAGCCTCAAACTACCGCTGGAATATTGCGTTGCTAATGCGGCCATTTTTTGATATTGCACAGAGGTCGCTACGCCTCCAGGCACTCGAGCTCTGATCATAAACGAATAAAGGGGCTCTAGTTTTTGCTTGCGTCTTTCATTACGTAAGTCTCGATCATCCTGCTGGTAAATTCCGTGAAACTTAATCAACATTAAATCATCTTCAGCAACTGAACCGGTGATCGGATCTTTTAAACTCGGAGTAATAGTACCTCGCAAGTAATCACTCTCAACTTTAATTTTCTCAACACCCGTATGCTTTTTAGGATCAAATTTTGTCGGCTCAATCACCACCTGTTCTAACCTAGCTTCTAGATTGTCAGCACTGCCTTTCGTTGTTGTTTTATCGATTGTTTTACTGTTCATTTTAATATACGTCTCTTTGGTAACGACCAGTTTTTCTTAATTCTTTAAGATAATCATTGGCTTGTTCTAAACTAAAGTTTCCCTGCGACTGAATAATCTCTAACAATGTTTGTTCAACATCTTTAGCCATAAAATTCATATCGCCGCAAACATAAAAGTGCGCTTTCTGTTGATCAATCCATTGCCAAATCGAGGCTGCGTTTTCTCGAATTTTATCCTGAACATACACTTTTTCGGTTTGGTCTCTCGAAAACGCTAATGAGAGCTGCTTAAGTACCCCACTTTTTAGATAGCCTTGTAATTCCAACTGATAAAGAAATTCTGAATTAAAATGACTGTTACCAAAAAATAACCAATTTTTTCCAGTCGCATTTTGCTCCTCTCGCTCTTGTAAGAATGCTCTAAAAGGAGCAATACCAGTTCCTGGACCAACCATTAATATATCTCTGTCAGCTTCTGGGAGTCTAAACCGATGATTTTCTTCGATATAAATCATTACTTCTTGATCTTCTTGCAGCTCCTCAATCAAGAATCGACTAGCAGTGCCTTTTCTGACTGTCTTATCATTTTTGTTAGCCACTAGTTTAACGGTGATGTGTATTTCGTCTGGATTGGCTTGTTGACTCGATGCTATCGAATAAACTCTCGGCTTTATCGGTTTGAGCAAGTCAACCAGTTGTTGCGCTTCCAATTCAATTGGCGCAACTGATAGAACATCAGCAACCTGGTTATGCTTAACAAAATCTGAAAATGAAGTATTGAGAATGTCTTTAAGGCGTTCAACATTTGCCGCCGCTTTTTGTTTAGCAATTTCATAGTAGTTTTTCACAAAATCTTTACTAATCAAGGATATCTCGAGTCGCTCTAACAGTAGGTCATAAACTTCAAACTGTTGGCCTTTGTATTCGACTTGTTGCTGTCTTCTTAAACCTGAAAGTTTCAAAATTTCATCAACAGTCTTGCTATCATTTTTAGCCCAAATACCGACGCCATCACCTGGCAAGTAGGAAATTTCAGAGTCTTCTATAGAGAGCTCTATATGATGAACTCTTTTATCAGAATCCGACGCTGTTATCTGTTGGTTGGCTAAAATGCTCGCTGTGTAAGGATTAGATTTGGATACATGCTTTTCTACGGCAACCACAGATTGAGGTTGAGCACTGGAAGCGCCGCTCTTCTGCACTAATTCATTACCTATTAAGGATAAAGCTTTTTCATTTAAGTCGCTAATCCATTGTTCAACTTGAGTTTCATAATCCAAATCACAATCAACTCTTTCGACGAGTGCAGTCGATCCCAATTTATTTAGTTGTTGTTCAATATCTTTTCCTGTCTGGCAAAAAAACTCGTAACTAGAATCTCCTAAACCCAACACAGCATGCTGCACCCCATTTAAATTTGGTGCTCGCTTTCCTTTAAGTTGCTCCAAAAATTCAATCGCATCATCTGGTGGTTCACCCTCGCCGTGAGTTGAGGCCACAAGAATTAACAATTGCTTGCTTGCAAGACTTTTAGGCTTGAAGCTATTAGTATTTTCTATGCCGAATTCTAGACGTGGATTATTGGCATAGTTGTTCTTAAAGGAATCGAAGAGATTCTCTGCCACTGCTTTGGCATTTCCAGTTTGTGAAGCGTACAAAATCTGCACCGTAGCTACGGTATCGCTAATTAAGCTGCTCGCACCTGACGATGTATTATCAAGAGCTGGTAATTCGCTCGACAAACTCGTCGACCGATTGTCTTCTTCGTTTTGACGGCCTTTTGCTAAGCCAGCACAATAACCACTTAACCAACTAAGCTCTTGCTGTTCAAATTGTTCTAAAGCCTCTAAAACCTCGTTGGATATAGGATAGGCCGTTCTAGGAAAATCAACTTTCTTGTTCACGCTGATAGTGTCTTTAATGATTTAGTTTCATTCATACTCGCAAGAGAGTGGAACTTGTACCACTAATTAACAGCTATTTTGCAATAACCAGATGGAATAGAGCACTGTTGTTAGTTAATAACCGCACATAACGAGGGTTCAAGTTTGACTATAATTTTGTCTGCGTGCTAGAGTGACCACTTAGTTTGTACTAGTCTAAAGGCGAGTAATCACCAATGTTTGGCCGATTTTTTAATAAGAATAATACTGAGCAAGCCACAAACACTGAAACTGTAGAGCCCGAAAAAGGCAACAGCTCTATGGGTAATCTTTCAGCGGAAAAACTCAAGTCCGTAATAATTAGCTTAAATAATGCTGAACCGATTTTTCAACAGGCCGGCTATATTCTAGAACAACTCGACGTAGAATTTGGTCACGAGCCCAAATTAACTCCACATTTTAAACTGCAATCGGTTATTGAAGAACAACAACAAGAACAACTTTTAGAACAACTGGCTGACCAACAACTCATACGATTTATACTTATTTCACTGTTTAAATCCGGCAGAATGCAGTCCTTATTTGATGAATCAGAGCTTTATTATTATGGGATGGAAATTGACATTTCGTCAGTTCCATCCGTTAGAACGATATTTCGACGCAAAGACACTGTCGCCGAGGTGGTTCCAATAAAGAGTTAATTTTCCCGCTAGACGACTGATTTTCAACTATTTAGCGTTATTAATATAACTAACGCTTTAAACTATTCTCTTCATTCATCGATAGCTCTAGCATTTTCTCGGCACCTCCACAGAACTCGCCTACGAAACTTGGAGAATCGCTCGTAAAACACTTAGTAACAAATTCAGTTTTATTAGCTTTCCAACTCACGGCATAATCTAACCATTATAAAATCCGAGTCTCACACTATGAAACTTTCGCACGTTTTTTACGCCACAACTCTATCTACTTTGCTTTTGGGCTGCCAAAGTACTCCAGATAGCGGAGTCAACTCCCTCAATCAAGCTACCAAGAGCTCAATGGCTTCGACGGAGTCATCGAGCAAACATCAAGCTACTCAGCTACATGCACTATTTATGGATTATCAAAAAGAGTCATTTCAATTCAGTCCAATATCAGCGACATTTCAAGGCCTAAATGAATACAACGATCAGTTCGGCCCAGAAATCAGTCAGCAAAGTCGAGATCAACAACTGGCCTTTGAGAAAAAATATTTAAATCGATTGCTTAAAATCGACGAAAGTCTATTAACACCCCAAGACAGATTAAGCTACCAAGTATTCAAAGGCGAAAGACTACAAAGTATTGAAGCCAGTCATTTTCCATTTCACTTAGTACCCATTAATCAAATGTCGGGGATGCACAATTTTTATGCAGTCCTTGGGTCAGGGCAAAGTGCACAACCATTTGAGAACGAACAAGACTATCGAAATTTCATTAAGCGAAGTCAAGGTTTTGCACGCTGGATGGCTAGTGTTGTTGACTCGATGAAACAAGGCCAGCAACAAGGCATAGTGCTTCCTCTGCCGATCGTGCAGAAATTAATACCACAACTGAAAGCTCATATTGTTGATAATGTTGAAGATAGCGTTTTTTATGCACCGCTAAAATCATTACCAAAAGATTTATCTGCAACACAAAAAGATCAATTGATAGCTGATTATACTGACATGATCAAACAAGTGATTATTCCAGCCTATCAGACTACTCACGATTATATCGCCAATCAATATCAAGCTTCGGCTCGCACAAGCGTTGGTATTTCTGAGCTACCTGGCGGTAAAGAGTGGTACGAATTTTTAATCAAAGTGCACACCACTTTGCCATTGACTGCTAAGGAAATTCACCAATTTGGATTAAATGAGGTCGCAAGAATCCTTTCTGAAATGAAAAAAGTCAAACAGCAAGTCGGTTTCAAAGGTGACTTAGCAGCCTTCTTTGAGTTTTTACGAACTGATAATCAGTTCTATTTTGATAAACCTGAAGATTTAATTAAAGCTTATGAAAATACTAAATCTCGCATCGATGCCACCTTACCCAAGTTATTTGAGGTTTTTCCAAAGGCCGACTACGTAGTTAAAGCCGTACCAGACTTTCAAGCAGCCTCTTCGGCAGGCGCCTCTTATCAGTCCCCTTCGCCCGATGGTTCGAGACCCGGAATATTTTATATCAACACTTATAATTTAAAATCGCAGCCTAAATTCCTAATGGAAACGTTATCTATTCATGAAGCGGCCCCGGGGCACCATTTTCAAATTGCGATCCAGCAAGAAGTCGAAGGTCTTCCCGATTTTAGAAAATTTGGCGGATATACCGTTTTTAATGAAGGATGGGCACTCTATGCTGAGAGTCTAGGTAAGGAGCTGGGATTATTTACAGATCCATATATGTGGTACGGCCGTTTAGTAGATGAACAGCTTCGAGCAATGAGGCTGGTAGTGGATACCGGTTTACATGCATTCGGCTGGAGCAGAGAACAAGCGATTCAGTATATGTTGGATAATTCTTCAATGGCGCGTTCAGATGTTGAAGCTGAGGTTGAACGATATATCGTTATTTCTGGTCAGGCGCTCGCTTATAAGGTTGGACAGCGAAAAATTAGGGAGCTAAGAAATAAAGGAGAACAATTATTGGGTGAAAAGTTTGATGTTAAGAAATTTCATACTCAGGTATTAATAGATGGAAGTCTGCCAATGCCTATCCTCGAAGATAAGATGATGGCCTGGTTCAAGTCACAAATGTGACCCGCCCAATCAATTTAAACCTTTTAGTCCGCCCCTAAAACAAAAAAGCTCCACGAATGGAGCTTTTTTGTTTTTAATGCATCAGCAGATCACTCAGATTTTAATCGAGCCTTTGCCACTCATCATTATTACCTAACCAATCTTTGTATTTTTCCTCACCGCCACGACTTTTCCAGTCAGAATCGATAGTCAAATGAGAGCTTATCCCGCCACGTGGATTACAGTTCATCACAATCCGCAATCTATCTGGGTCGTAGGTCTCCATTAACTGATCATAAATAATATTGATCAGCCGCTCATAAGAAACAATGATGTCTCTTAATTGATACACATAGAGTTTTAGGGCTTTTAACTCAATAATCTTATTTTTTGGGTAAAAAGTCAGATAGATCTGAGCAAAGTCAGGCTGTCCACCGACCCCCAGAAAGGTAAATTCAGGAACTTTGATTTTGATCTCATAAGCTGCATCTGAAGGATTTGGCAATGCAACTAATAAGCCTGAATCTATGGCTTCATAAGTTTTTACAGTATCACTCATTATAATTCTCGTTATTTCCTACAATAAACTCTCGATTTATCTCAGCGAGAGGTTTCTCAATCGGGCTATTTCTCAGCGTAATCAACACATTCAGTAACTAAATTTAGTTTAGCTACATCTTGCTTATTCGGCCAAAAATGTGGTCTCATGACCGACAATTTCTCTTGCAAGCGCTCTAAATCGCTATGCAGATGAGAATTCTGACCAGTTTTAAACTCATTTAAAAATAATTACTAGATATAAGGGAGGCTATTGTGAAAACAAAGCTGAAATTCTCACCCCCCATAAATACCTCACAAATTAATACTCGTTTGTGGAATAAAAAAGTAGTCGCAAGCCTGTTTGGCGCGACTCTATTAGCGGCTTGTTCACAAGAAGCTCCAAAACAAGCAAGCACAAGCGAAACTGCTGAAACAAAAGCTGCCGAAATACCGGCACTTAAGTCCGGTATTACTCTAGACCATATGGATACGAGTGTACGTCCGCAAGACGACTTCTATCGCTACGTCAACGGAAACTGGCTAGACAACACCGCTATTCCTGAAGACAAGTCAACTTATGGTTCATTTACGGTATTAAGAGATAAGTCTCGACGAGATGTGAAAGCCATAATCGAAGAAACGGCAAAGCTCACCGACGTAAAACCAGGTTCAGATGCACAAAAAGTTGGCGATTTGTATAACAGCTTTATGAATGTCGAAAAACTCAATCAACTTGGTGTTTCACCTTTGCTTCCTGAGCTAAACAAGATTGATTCACTTAAATCCCACGACGATATAGCGAGTTATTTCGCACATACTCAGATTATCGGTAGCGATGCTCCCTTTGGATTTTGGGTTAACAATGATGTAAAAAACCCAACTAGCTATATCACATACTTTACCCAATCAGGTTTAGGCTTACCGGATAAACAGTATTATTTCAAAGATGATGAAAAGTCTGTTCAATTAAGAGCCGATTACCTAATCCATGTAGAAAAGATGCTGGCGCTGGCTAACATTGACAATAGTGCGGCAAAGGCCGAGCAAATTATGGCGTTGGAAACCGCGATAGCCGATTTACATTGGAGTAGAACAGAAAGGCGCGATCGAAGTAAAACATACAACAAGGTCGCTCAAGCCGACTTAAGTGGCTTAACTCCAAACTTTAATTGGAATGCTTACATGACCACTGCCGGCATTCAAAATGAAAAGGATATCATTGTACGAGAAAAGTCCTATTTCGAAAATTTCTCCAAGCTTTTTAATGAGACTAGTGTTGAACAGTGGAAGAGCTATTTTAAATGGACCTTAATTAATGCAGCTTCCGGGATTTTAAGTGAGGACTTCGATAAACAAAACTTCGACTTTTATTCGACAAAACTCAGCGGAACGCCAACCCAAGAAGCAAGATGGAAACGTGGAGTTAACTCGGTTAACCGATTATTAGGTGAAGTGGTAGGAAAAATCTACGTACAAAAACATTTCAAACCTGAAGCAAAAGCAAAAATGATCCAACTTGTCGAAAATCTCAGAGTGGCTTACAAGGAAGCGATTATTGGACTTGATTGGATGAGTGAAAAAACCAAAGAGCAAGCTCTCGATAAGCTGGCAAAATTCACTCCTAAAATTGGTTACCCTGATAAGTGGAGAGACTATTCAGCACTTGAGATCAAAGCCGATGATTTAGCCGGAAATTATCAGCGTGCGTCAGAATATCGTCATAACTATGAAATTAACAAATTGGGCAAGCCAATTGATAAAACCGAATGGGGTATGTCTCCTCAAACAGTTAACGCCTATTACAGTCCAAGTATGAATGAAATCGTTTTTCCAGCGGCAATATTGCAACCACCTTTCTTTAATATGGAGGCTGACGATGCCGTTAATTACGGTGGGATAGGCGGAGTTATAGGCCACGAGATGGGGCATGGTTTTGATGACCAAGGAGCTAAGTCTGATGGCGATGGCGTTCTTAGAAACTGGTGGACTGATAAAGATCTCGAAGAGTTTGAATTAAGAACTCAAAAATTGGCGGATCAATATTCGCAATTCGAACCACTACCGGGTGAACACCTGAATGGCAAATTAACCCTAGGTGAAAATATCGGTGATTTAGGCGGCCTGACAATCGCGCATAGAGCGTTTGTATTATCACAAAAAGACAAGCCGGCTCCAGTTATCGATGGGTTTACTGGCGAGCAAAGGTTCTTTATGTCTTGGGCTCAAATTTGGGCATACAAATTCCGAGAAGAAGCGCTTAGACGGCAAATAGCACAAGGTCCGCACTCGCCGGCTCCTTTTAGAGGCAACGGTACTCTAATGAATATGCCTGAATTTATGAAAGCATATGAGGTTAAACCGGATGACAAAATGTACCGTGCGCCAGAAGAACGAGTGAAGATCTGGTAAACAGGTTTATGGTTGTTTAATTCATCGTTTTTAGATGACAAAAAAGGGAAGCTATCGCTTCCCTTTTTTTACAAACCGCTAGTTGATTTACTTTTTAGAACGCCGAGGTTTGCGTTTACTTTTTCCGTGCATCTCTTCTTTCTTATCGCCGTCAAACTTCCCTTTGGATTTTCCACTAGAACGTCGTCCTTTGCCGCTATCACCTTTGAGCTTATCCATATTAAAGTCAACTGCTTTAGTCAGGTTCATCGGCTTTCCACACACTCTTACTTTCTTTAAGTGTGACAACGCATCTTTAGGCAATTTTCCTGGTAAATCCACAGTGGAAAAATCATCATAGATTTTAATATGTCCGATATATTTGCTTTCAATATCAATCTCATTGGCGATAGCACCTACAACATTTCCAGGTTTGATCCCAGCATGAAAACCTACCATCATGACGTAACGTTGCATTTCTATTTTGGGAAACTCTTCTAATGCTTCCGCTTCTTTAGGAAAATCTTTTCCGGAACGACCTTCGCCATCACGACCTTTACGGTGCTTCTTTTTCTCTCTGCGATTTGAATCACGATCATTGTCCCGCCTTTCTTGTCTCTGCATTTTCGGTGAAGGCATATCTTCAACTAAAAGTGGTGATTTATCGTGCGCTAAACTGGCCAAAGCGGCAGCTATTTGAATACCAGTTTGATCGGTTTCTAATTGATAGCTTTCTAATATTTCTAAATAGGGTGCTAAATCTCCCGAATTAATTTTCTCTGTTATTTTGGACTTAAACCGATCGACTCGCTGATCGTTGATTTCTTCAGTAGTTGGTAAGCCAATTCGCTGTATCTTTTTGCCCGTCGTTTTTTCGATTAGGTAGAGCATTCTCTTTTCACGAGGAGTCACAAATAAAATCGCTTTTCCTTCGCGACCTGCTCGACCGGTTCGCCCAATTCGATGCACGTATGACTCAACATCTTGGGTAATATCGTAGTTAACTACATGGGAAATTCTAGGTACATCCAACCCCCTCGCCGCAACATCCGTTGCAACAAGAATATCTAACCGACCGTTCTTGAGTTGTTCAATGGTTTTTTCTCTTGCCGACTGTTGCATATCACCATTAATAGCTGCAGCTGCATAACCTCTCGCATTAAGACGATCGGCTAACTCGGTTGTTGCAGTTTTAGTCCGAGCAAAAATAATAATCGCATCAGTTTCTTCAACTTCTAGAATTCGAGTGAGAGCATCCAACTTATTATGATGAGAAACGCTTAAGAAAGACTGTTCGATAGTGGTCGCTGTCGATGTTTTGGTTTTAATTCTAATCTCTTGAGGATCGTTTAAGAATCGCTCTGCAATCCGCTTTATTTCTTTAGGCATAGTCGCCGAGAACAAAGCGATTTGGCGATCATCAGGGGTTTGTTCGAGTACCCATTCTACATCCTCCAAGAACCCCATACGCAACATCTCGTCGGCTTCGTCCAGTACTAAGGTGTGCATGTGATCCCATTTAATTTTTCCTTTACGCATATGGTCCATCACTCTGCCTGGAGTACCCACAATGATTTGAGGTCCACGTGCAAGTTGCTTTAATTGCACTGGAAAGGATTGCCCACCGTAAATAGCAGCGACCTGAAGGCCTTTCATGTATTTAGAATAGGTAGAAATAGCTTCCGCAACTTGAATGGCTAATTCTCTTGTTGGTGCTAATACTAATGCTTGAGGCTGTTTAAGTTTAAGATCAATTTTACCCAATAATGGTAACGCGAAAGCGGCTGTTTTACCGGTTCCGGTTTGCGCTTGTCCAATAATATCTGATCCGTTTTGCAACACAGGGATACTTTGAGCTTGAATAGGAGAAGGCGTTTCATAGCCAATCTCATCAAGAACTCTTAAAACATCATTTGGTAATCCTAGCTCACTAAACTTAAACTGATTAACAGATGCTTCTTCATTGTTGACCGGTTCATTGCTGGCCGGTTGATTGTTGTTTTCACTATTTTTGGAGGACATTGGTGTTCCGAGGAAAAGTTTGATAGTTAATTATAGTCTAATAATTGACCATTAAAAATAAAAAGGCCCTCACATCAATTGTGAGGGCCGAGATTAAGCGTTTAAATTTTGAATTAACTCTAACCGCTTATAGTTCTGTTACATCAGCGCGTCTTGATCAGCGCCTTCTTTTTCAACTTCAATGGGCATTAAATCATCTTTAGTAATTCCAAGAGCGAGTGCCACATTACTTGCAACATAAATTGATGAATATGTTCCGATAAAGACACCTGCGATCAACGCAGTGGCAAAACCGTGAATTAGTTCTCCACCGAGGAAAAACAATGCAAGTAATACCAATAAGGTTGTAATGGATGTCATTAAGGTTCTTGCTAGCGTTTGATTTAAAGATGTATTCACAATCTTTTCAGAATCTGATTTTCTTAGCTTTAAGAAATTCTCTCTTATTCGATCGAAAACAACAATCGTGTCATTCAAAGAATAACCAATTACCGCTAACAAAGCTGCTAACACTGTGAGGTTAAACTCCATTCCAATTAAGGAGAAAAACCCTAAAGTGATAATGACATCATGTGCTAGAGCCGCCACAGAACCTAAGGCGAACTTCCACTCAAATCGCATTGAAACATAAATCATGATAAAAATCAGCGCGACCAACATGGCTAGACCACCATCCTCAGCGAGCTCATCACCAACCGCCGGTCCGACAAACTCGATTCTTCGCATGGTCACTTTGCTATCAGACTCTGCTCTGAGCGCACTTAGTACGTCATTGCCTATTTCATCCGCTTTCCTATCCATTTGAGGAGCTAAACGAATGGTTAAATCTTTGGATGTACCAAAATACTGAACAACAGTTTTAGTGAATCCAGCTTGTTCTAATTGCTTTTGAACAGCATCACGCTCGGCGTCTTGCTCATAGCGGACTTCTATCAAAGTTCCGCCGGTAAAGTCGAGTCCAAGATTTAATCCGTTCGAAAAAATAGAGCCAATCGAAACTATTAGTAATATAGCGGAGAAAAATGTCGCCGGTTTTCGATATTTGATAAAATCGATATTCAAATTAGACTTTAATATTTGCATTTTTTATTGCCTCTTATATCGATAACTTTTTGACGGATTTTCCGCCATAAATTAGATTTACCACAGCTCGAGTTCCGACTATCGCAGTAAACATCGACGTTATAATTCCGATCAGTAAGGTAACTGCGAATCCTGCTACTGGACCTGAGCCAACTGTTAAAAGTACTAAAGCGGCTATCAAGGTTGTCACATTCGCATCGGCAATGGTAGAAAACGCCTTATCGTAACCTGCATGAATTGCTTGTGCGGGGTTGACTTTATCGGCCAATTCTTCACGAATTCTTTCAAAGATGAGAACGTTTGCATCAACCGCCATACCGACAGTTAAAACTATCCCTGCAATCCCTGGAAGGGTTAAGGTCGCTCCGGGAATGAGAGACATAATAGCAACGATAAAAATCAAATTAGTAAACAATGCGATATTGGCAATTAATCCGAACAGCTTGTAATAAATAAGCATAAAGATTAGTACCGCAACAAAACCAACTACGATGGACTGCATTCCCATTTTAATATTTTCTTCACCGAGACTTGGGCCGATAGTTCGTTCTTCAATAATGAAAGTAGGAGCCTTTAACGATCCGGCTCTAAGAATTAATGCAAATTCACTGGCTTCAGCAGGTGTATAACTTCCTGTTACTTGGAATTTAGAACCGAAAACACCGTTAATTCTTGGGGCACTAACTACTTCTTTAATGGTTTCGTTAGCGACAACTTTAAGTTCACCCGTTTCAGTCCTTTCATAGATAGCTTTTGTCTCAACCATTACAATAGCCATAAGCTTGCCGGTATTCTTAGTAGTGTTCGCCAACATCTTTGCGCCGCCATCGCTATCTAGCGTTACACTGATTTGTGGTTGACCGCTTTGAGGATCAAATCCTGGCTTTGCATCAACTATCTGGGTACCGCTCACGATGATTTTTTTCTTTACAATCCAAGACAAGCCGCCATTTTGGTCTCTGATTTTTTCAGATCCTGCTGGAGCTCTACGCGCGTCAGGGTTAGCGCCTTGGTCGACCATTCTAAATTCTAATGTTGCTGTTTTTCCCAAGATTCTTTTCGCTTGTGCAGAATCTTGCACTCCAGGTAACTGAATCAATATTCGATCTTTACCTTGCTTTTGGATAAGGGGTTCTGCAACGCCTAGTTCGTTAATTCGATTTCTGAACGTTGCGATGTTTTGGTCTACAGCATAATCTTGTGCTTCTTTGATAATGGCGTCATTTAGGTCTAGCACTACTTCGTAAATCTCGCCATTTTCACGAGTTCTAGTCTGAAAATCATTGTATGACGTCCTAATTTGCACTTCCGCGTTATCTCGCAACTCTTCAGTTCTATAGCGAGCAATAATTTGCGAGTTACTTGACTTTACAATCGAGGAATAATGAAGGTTATTCTCACGCATGAGCGTTTTAAGTTCGGTGACATACTGTTTAAGTCGGCTATCCATTGCCGAGTCCATATCGACCTGCATTAGAAACTGAACACCACCACGTAAATCGAGCCCTAAATTCAATGGCGCCCCGCCCATGGACTTTAGCCATTGCGGGGTGGTTGGCGCTAAATTAATTGCTACAACATGTTCGTTAAAACCCTTACTTGATAAAAACTTTGGTACTTCAGCGCTCGCTTTGAACTGATCATCTTTGTTAGAAAACCGGATCAGCGATTTTCCATCTTCCACTTTCGCTGACTTTAAAGTTAATCCTTTTTCAATTAAACGATCTTGAATATCCTTGAACAATGAAGCTTCAATCAATGAACCGTTTTCTTTAGTGATTTGGATCGCCGGATCAGGTGGATATATATTGGGTAACGCAAAAAGCACTCCAACAATAAGCAAAACTACCAACATTATATATTTCCATGCCGGAAATGTGTTGATAGGTCGTAAATGATCTTGATTTGCAAACATAAAATTTATCTCAATTTTTGGGTCAAACTATACCCATTGTCCTGTGATTTCTAGCATTCCAGAAATCACATCAGGTAAATTATTTATTCATTAATACCTTTGATGGTACCTTTTGGAAGCGTCGCAGTAACTGCATGCTTTTGAAATTTCATTTCTACGTTAGCTGCAACATTTAAGATAATAAATCCTTCGGTAATCTTACTGACTTTACCAATGATGCCGCCACTTGTGACTACCTCATCACCTTTTTGAATCGCTTCCAACATATTCTTATGTTCTTTAGCGCGCTTGCTTTGTGGGCGTATTAAAAGGAAATAAAACACTACAGCGAATAGCACCATCATAATGATAGTACTGGTTCCGTCTGCTCCCGCTGGCGCCGCTTCTGCAGCTTGTACACTAGAAATAAACATTATCTTTTTTCCTCTTTTTATTGTTTCTTTGCTGATTCAACTCAGCGTAAGTATTTAATTAAAACTGTCAGTGGGGCTTCAAATTTCAAAACTAAATAGATTGTGTCTCGAGCTTTGGAACTTCCATTCCTCTGAGTGCATAAAATTCTTTAACAAAGTCGTTGAATGTACCGCTTTCAATAGCGTTTCGCAATCCTCGCATGAGATCTTGGTAATAGTGTAAATTATGAATGGTTGCCAATTCAGCACCAAACATCTCTCCACATTTGTCCATGTGATGTAGATACGCTCTGCTATAATTCCGGCAGGTGTAACAGCCACATGCCTCATCTATTGGCCCAGAATCTCTTTTATTAGGGCTGTTTCGCAATCTTACAACACCTGTTCGAGTAAACAAGTGGCCGTTTCTGGCATTTCGAGTCGGCATCACGCAATCGAACATATCAATTCCGCGTCGAACCGATTCGACTAAATCCTCGGGTTTGCCCACTCCCATTAAATAACGAGGCTTATCCTTTGGCATTTTAGGCGTCAAATTATCTAAAATGAGCTTCATTTCTTGCTTAGATTCGCCTACCGATAACCCACCAATGGCATAACCATCAAAGCCCAGCTTCTCCAACCCATTCAAGGACACATCACGAAGTTCGGGATACATTCCACCCTGAACAATTCCAAACAATGCCGCGGGGTTATCTGCATGAGCAACCTTAGAGCGTTCCGCCCATCTCAGGCTCAATTGCATTGAAATTTCTGCTTGTTCAAAAGTCGCCGGGTAAGGAGTGCACTCATCAAAAATCATCACAATATCAGCTCCAAGTTCTCGCTGTACTTGCATTGATTCTTCTGGGCCTAGGAACACTTTATCACCGTTCACAGGTGATCGGAAAGTCACTCCCTTTTCTGAAATCTTTCTTAACTCGCCCAGACTAAACACCTGGAAACCACCCGAATCGGTCAAAATAGGTCCCTGCCAATTCATAAAGTCGTGTAAATCACCGTGTTTTTGAATAATTTCAGTTCCCGGCCGCAACATTAGGTGAAAGGTATTACCTAGAATAATTTCAGCCCCAGTCTCCTTTACCCTTTCCGGCGACATACCTTTAACAGAACCATAAGTTCCAACGGGCATGAATGCTGGGGTTTCTATAGTTCCACGTTCGAACTCAATTCGACCTCGTCGTGCAGCGCCATCCGTTTTTATTAATTGGTATTTCATCTCAATTTATTGTCTCAAACTGCTGATTAATTGGCTGGTAACATCAATTCTATCCGGCAAAACAATCAATCAAAGGCCTCATCGGCAGGCGTTCTATTTTCAATGAACATTGAATCGCCATAACTAAAAAAGCGGTATCGCTGGGATATCGCTTCTAAATAACTCTCCATTACAAATCGTCTACCAGCAAATGCGCTCACCAACATAATCAAGGTTGATTCTGATAAGTGAAAATTTGTGACTAACCCATCAACCGACTTAAACTCGTAGCCAGGCGTGATAAATATATCAGTTTCACCCCGAGTGGCGGCTATTTCGCCTGAAACGGATGCTGATTCTAAGCACCGAACCGAAGTCGTGCCAACGGCAATCACTCGTCCACCATTTGCCCTAGTTTGCTTTACCAGTTCAACCACAGATTCCGAGACTTCGAACCATTCGGAGTGCATTTTGTGCTCGCTAACATCATCCACTCTTACCGGTGAAAAAGTTCCAGCTCCAACATGTAATGTCACAAAATCGTGCTTAATTCGTTTGGCCTTAATTTCTGCCAACAAAGATTCATCAAAATGTAAGCCCGCCGTTGGAGCCGCTACCGCGCCTGCGTTTTTGGCATAAACCGTCTGATAACGCTGTTTATCGTTCTCATCTGCAGCTCTTTCAATATATGGAGGTAACGGCATCTCTCCATATTGATCAATTAACTCAGCAAGCGGATTTTGAGATAAATTCTTCAGCTGAAAGAATCCATCGACTCGACCGACAACTTCTAGCTCAAATTGGTCGGAGATGATGATCTTTGTTCCACTTTTTGGAGTATTACTAGCTCTTACCTGCGCAACGCAACTTTCTGAATCGTCCGCTAGTCCTACTCTTTCTATTAATACCTCCACTTTCCCCCCAGACTCTCGCTTACCATTTAAGCGAGCAGGGATTACTTTGGTATTATTAAAAATTAAACAATCATTAGGATTTAGACAGTTTACGAATTCAAAGAATTGCTGGTGAGTTCGTTGGTTATCAACAGGGTTACAAACCATTAGTCGACTCTGAGATCGTTTCGGGCAAGGCTTTTCCGCTATAAGCTCTGCAGGTAGATCAAACTGGAAGTCACTTTTTAACACTGAAATCTGAATCCAAATAATTAAATCAAGATGTCAATCTACTCCAGTTAGATATTTACCGGGTATTCAGAGACTGAGATCCTAAAAATTAGCCGCGCATTCTAACAGAAAAGCACCATAAGTTGTTTTATTTAGGCGAATTTGTCGGCTATTTCTGCTTCTTTTTTACATTTAGCCCTATAATTAGAATTACCTACACTAAAAGAGAATCATTTAGTATGAAAAACGTGATTTTGTCCCTTCTCCCACTTTCGCTTATTAGCATTACAACGGTTCAAAGTGAGGAGTTGAGTGCTGAAATTAAGTCAGGTCAATACTGCCAATCAGAGCTATTTGAACAATTCAAGAAAACAGAACAAACTAATCACGAACGATTAAGGTTTAAACCAAGTGATAAACTAATGCAATTTGTTACTTCTATGGAGTTAATGTGTCCTTGGGAAAGTCAAAAAGACTACAACGGAGATAAAAAGGAAGATTGGATAGCTTTTGTTAAGTCTGGGTCGGAATTTCAATTGGTTGCGTATATGTCAAACCGGCAAAGCTATCAGCTCAAGGTAATCTCGCGCTCTGACAAACTGCCAGCTAGTTCATTTATCCGCTGGTTACCTACCGCTCAGCTAAATAATTTTACTAAAAAAACAATGCCTGTTAATAATCTGAAGTATTCATTACAGGTATCTGACTTTGAAGGGATGACTCAATTTTATCTTTGGGATGGTAAAGAAATGAAGAGTGTTTTAACTACTCCTCAAATGTTCTAAGACAGCTGTTTGACCAAAAAAAAGAGAAGCAACCGCTTCTCTTTTTTTTGGAGTCGAGTTTAAGCGTTTTAACACGTGCTTCCTGACTCAGGCCAGCAACCGTCTCCCCCCCAAGTTCTTGCACCAGTATTAGTTAAAGTCAGTGTTTTCTTGCCCGACATGCTTCCCGTAGGAGTCGCGGTGAGCGTATATGAGGTAGCATCGCTAGTCAGTGTCAGATTATAGTAAGCTGTACCTCCTTCTACGGGTACTTGAGTAGCAAAAATATCAGACAACGCTGGCACGTCATAACTATAGGGAGGATTAGAACGGTACCGCTCCATTGCCTGAGACGCCAACATTAAAGCACTCATCGCATCCCCTCTTTTAGAGCGAGTAACATATTCACTGTATGAAGGATAAGCAATTGAGGCAATAATGCCAACGATCGCTACTACAATCATTAGTTCCACTAAAGTAAAACCGCTCCAATACTTTTTCATAAACTACCTTACCTTTCGTTTAACTCAGTTCTAACATTAAGCCTATTGAGTAACTATAGTCAGTTACTCTTCTCGTCGCCACTTTATTCCCATCAACCCATCAGAGAGTGGAGGCAAGATATCGAAGTTACACTTGGTACCGATACATAGTCTTGGAGTAACCCCCCCGGAGCTCGCATCTCCATCCCCCTCAAGCAACACTTGCGGTGGAGGTGCGATACCACCACCCGGTAGTTCGGCGTATCTATCCGACTCGTTCAACGTACCATCGGTATTAGTATCTACATACGGATTACCATTAAGGATGTTCAGTGCATAAACTCGACCGCCACCGGCAGCTGCCTGACAAACGTCTCCGGTTGCTCCAGGTGGAATATAGCTGGTAAAGATAACGGCATTATTGAATGTGACAGAACGTTCGATGACTTTCTCACCAACCGCATCGAAACTTATATACCAACCCTTCTTAGTTCCAGTAACGTCGTTCAGAAGCTCGACAGCATCTGATACTCCATTATTATCTGCATCAGCAAGCGATGTTACATCTTGCAGGTCTATGATACTTGCGTCCATGTCGAAAGTACCTGATAGAGCACCTTTGTCTTTTAGAACAAAAAAGTGATCAGTCACTTCAGTATTAAGTGGATGCGCTCGATATCCTGAGCCAATTGCAACCGAAATAAAACTATCTCCTACTTGACGAATTAGCGCGACATCTGGCGAATAATACATACGTCGATTTTCCGATAGCGCAACGCCATTTAAATGCGCGATTCGACCACCTTTAATCTCACCGGTATCATTATCTACATCAAATCGAAAAACTTGCGCTTTAGTGTCTGTCACATACATGTGATCAATCAATTCATCTTCATTCAAATCAAAGGCTGTCACTTGTGACGGGACACTATTCATAGTAGCGATAGGGCCAGCTAGTCCACCATGCGCTTCTGTGTCTGCCGCAGAGCTCCACAATAAACTTCCATCATAAGCATCAACGATAAAAACGGTATTACCGACAGTATCTGTCCTAGCAACCACACCTTCGGTGTCTTGACCTTCGTCATAACCACCACCAAAAATCATCACTAATTTATCAGAATTAACTCCTGACAAGTTCATTTTTGCAATGGTAGGCGTAGACCAAGATTGACCTAACTTATCGAAATCGCCAGTTCCACCTTCGATCTTAAACAACAGTTCTGGAGAGTCTGGATTGGTGATATCGACCGCATAATAATTTTTGCCTCCGCGTCGTTGACCAATGTATAACAATGCCCTATCGCCAGAGTCTACTGCTCCATTATTATTGCCATCTATCAAATGAATTGCCGCCGAGCCGTCAAGACCGTATACCTTAGATCCATTCGGGTTTTCAACAACAGTATCCAATTGAGATAAAAGCTCCTGTGGAATATAGGCCCACTTTTCTTCACCATCATCTGCATCAAATGAATGCAAATACCCATGATTAGTCCCAACATATATCCTGGTCGTTGCCGAAGGGCTGTTATATTGAAGAACTGTCGGTTGTGAATGCAGCGGGTCACCTAAATCTTTTCGCGCAGGAGTCGAAGTTAAGCTTGATGCGTCGGCAGGGTCATAAGCTGGGTCACTAACATCATAGCCTTCGGCCCAATCAAGAATAGTCGTTCGACGTAATGGTGTTACACCACCCAAAAGCTCGGCTGTAATTGACGCATTAGAATCCTGAACTTTATTCTCGGTACTAATTAAATTATTACCGCCAATATCGGTATATAAACTTCTATTTTTACCAAACTGTTCAGCAGTTCCCCCTCTTGTTACGTCATTACCATCAACAATACCACCCCAGAAGCTCGATGCTTCATCCTTAAATTCGGAGTTAAGCGGGTTAATGGCTGAATCGCCATTAGCATCAACAATATCACCACCAGATAGTTTATATCGTTTAATATTTCCAGGCCAAGTCACACCAGCTTGCGGAGTAAATAATGAAAAATAGAGTTGATCATTATGAGTCAATCGGTTGTATTGGTTTACTGTTACACCTGAGGTTACGAAAGTCGTATTAACATTGGTGATATCATTAATGATACTGGTAATATCTTCAATTAACGTTGCTCGATCAGAAGGCGAGTAATACCCACCGCCTCCTGCGACGGCCATATTTTTCATCAATACCGGATCTGCACCAGGCCCGAAACCGATCATATTGGTAGTAACCGTCTGAACTCCAGGAATACCAGGAGCGACATCATTAGTATGTAACCATGCCGCCATTTTGACAGAGCAATCATTACCGCCGTTACTACTACTACACGTACCGCCGTTACTCCAATTACTATAAATAGTATTGGTTGAACCTAAATGAGAGTTTGAAGCACCATCCGTCAAATAAACAATATGGTTAGTTTGACACGACTCAGTAATGGGAGAAACATAACTAGGTGATCCGCTTACTACTTCGGATGCACAATTTGAGCTATCTAAATTATCATCAGTACAACGACTATCTCGAATTACAGTCCCGTCGGCAGTGTATGAAAGCTCATGACTAACACGACTGTAACGATTGTTATTTCTACTCGCACCGTAAAATACTGGGTCACCTTTAAAGTAACTGCCTGCTTCCGCCATAGTACCACTGATCGGCGTTCCACCAGATGGCACAAGTCCAGCCACCGCGGCTTTTAGATCATCACGAATGGTATTCACACCAGGCTGCCACTCTCCTTCAAAGCCAATTCTTAACTTAGGAGCTTTCCCTGGCGAAGAATAAGAATGCGCTTCATGGTAACCAGCAGAACCTTTGAAATAGAATCCCATACTATTATCTAAGCTCCAATCAGCGCGACTAACTACCGCACTAATCAAAGCGGAAAGATCTGGAGTACGATAGCCTTGATTGGCTACCCAGTCATCATCAGTATTCCAAGTCGGTCCAGCGATCAATGCGCCACTAGGCGGTTCACCGGCCAAGTAGGCTGTATCAGGATTAGAAATATTGCCAGCATTAGCGATGTTAATTTCAGTAGTGACCGCGCCATTAGTGGAGTTTTTGGCAACGAAATCAATGTACGCATATTTAATCGTGGCATCTTTTGGAACTTTTATATTTTGGAATATTAATCCCACACCAAGTTGAGGATCACTCCCTTCGTAATAGAGCGCTAAATCAGGAGAATTGACATTATTAACGTCTCCATCACTTTCGACTTCAAAATCATGGGCTTGAGAGCTAATTTGAGAAACTGCTTCATTCGACATACACTTGCTCGCAGACGCGTCAAATGATTGCGAATATTCGACCTTGATTCTAGGGGCGAAAATGGTGAACGGGTCATCCGCATCAGCGGGAGGGTTTGCGTCAATTCCTTCTTTACTATATGCATTTCGAGTTGCGCCAGACTGATTCTTAAAAAACAGCACCAGGTCATTGCCACCACACCAACCTGCTTGGTCGGTAACCTCTTCAAGAACAGCAGAGATATCGTCAGTTGCATAAGTATTTCCAGCAGTCCAATCCTCTAAATTCCATACAACAGTAGTAGACGTGTGATTAACAGAACGCAAACTTATGTCTGCAAGACTATCGGATAACGGCGGTGCGGAATCTACTTTTTCGGCGCCAATCTTTATATTAGCTGCACCAGCCGCATCTCTATCAGCAGTAAAAACCACACTTGCAGAAAGAATGGTCGCACCTTGAGGAACATTTAAATCTTCAAACCTTACTGCCACAAAATCATTTGTTCCATTAAACTGCAAAGTTTGACTGGTCAAATCTACAGTGGTGGTATTTGCCTCACTACCATCATTGCTTCCATCAGTTACAGTTTGAAATGCTGTAGGAGTAGCTTCTTTGTCAATATTCAGTACTGGATAAAGAACCGGTCCAGGCTTACCATTATTGAATCTCATTAAGCCAGCGTTAACATTAGTAATTTCTGTAAGAACTTCGTCCATTACATCTTGTACGACTTCCATTCTAGAGTCAGTAGTTCCGTCAACTCCCCACCCCATACTTCCAGAGCTATCGATGATAAACATGATATTTGGGTAGATTCCGTCGACATCATCTGCTGGTGCAAAAAATATTTCAGTATCATCGCCAACGGCAGACTGTAAACTGGCAGCTGTGTAGATGAAAGTTGCTAAAACTATCTTTGAAAATCTATTAAACTTTTTCATAATTACCTCGATAAAACTTCTTTAATCATTCCTTAATTAAAACAACATAAGTTAGGTTAACCGTAACTGACATTAACAAGTCGTTACTTCATAGGCCCACAGAGTACTTCGTTCCTCTTTAACACCTACTTTTCCAGTTCCTTCAATTTGATAAACACGACACCCGATACTTCCCGATGCATTACTACCTAGAGTGAATCCCCCACAGGCTCTCGGATTACATTTTTGCAAAACTGTCACTTCTAATTCAGCTTCAATCGCGCCCTGTTTATCACCATCTAGATAGACACCACCACACGGTAAACGAGTACCGGTAGCGTCATAGCAAACATTACTTAATGTCTCGTTTATCCGGAGATCATAAAGAACATGAGAAGGGTCTAATTTATTTCCTGTATAAGAATCAACCACAAAACCACCGACTGCGCTTTCCGCAGCATTAAAAGCTAAGTTCTGGATATGTAAATTACTCGCCATTCTTTCTTGCAAATTACTTCTATTGGCAGCAGAAAGGCCGATAATTGTTAGCGCAATCAGCATAATCAAACTAATGAATAAAGCAGCACCAGACTGTTTATTTCCGAAGCTATTTGTATTTATCTTTAAATTCTTTTTCATTTATAAAGTCCAATCATCAGGTCAACATTAAACTCACTACTAAGTTCCAACTTGATCAGCACGACAGGTAATGGCCATTTCCGGATTCCCTGCGGTTGCATAAATAGCATTGGGCATATAGATTGTCTGTTGAAATGTTCGATAAGCCAGCTTGTCGTTAGTAGTCATTTGTGTGTCTAACAGGTCATGCGTGTGTGACACTGCAGTAGAAAGCACATCATCTTCACTTGCTAGTAATAATGCGACGCGAGCAGATACAATCACAATACTGCCACCTGCCGCATTTATTTGATCATGAGTCATATATTGATTAACTGCGCCGTCCGGGCATATTCCATTGGTTTCTACCCCGTACAACACTTGAAAGTTCTTTACTCCGTCAATTAGTGGTTGAGCAGAACCACCGCCATTACCAAGGCACATTAATTCTTCTCCAGAAGCACCTCCGACAAAAAACTGATTCACAATCAGCCCATCCGCAACAACTGACCCGTTACAGTCTCTACTATCTGGAGGTAAGGCATATGAAACGGCTATTCGATCACTGACTCCATCAGAACTATTGTTTAAATCAATCGCAGGAGGCACTTCCCGATTAAAGTCATCAATCCAGCCTCCTCGTTGAATTTCATTTTCTAAAAATATCAAAGCAAAGCGGCCATCTTCTTGAACATTAGCCAGTTCGTCTTGCAGCGAATAGTTTCTATTAGATCCAATGAATAGTTGAATGACTCCAGCCGTTAATATGATTCCCAACAATCCCGCAATCATGAGTTCTACAATAGTAAAACCGCCTTGCGCTCGACTAGGCATGGTCGTTTTCATCGTTAAATTATGCTTAGGTAAATTCATCATTAGGGTAAAATCTCGAGGATGATACAATTCTTCTCAGCGTCGCCAATTAACGCGGCACAATCAGTATTAATATTGGTTTCTTGTCCCAAATCCGCTCTTGCTTTAGCAGAGTCCCATTCGACAACAACTGATAATCGCCAACCAGAACTTAGAACTCTGACTTTACCACCAGGTAAAGTATTTTCCGCAATTTTACATATATCCCATTTATCAAAAGTAGTCACATCCTGTAAATCGTTAACACCATCACTACAACCAACATCAGGATCAGCTCCCATGTTTGCTCTACAGTACATTGCAGGACCCGCGTCACATTCAAAACCATCTGCATCGACGTAATTTGCTATATAGGCATTGTGAGTTAAGGTACTACCTGGGATCATTTCTGCTACTTTTGACGCCCTAATCCTTGAAGATAACTCTTCAGCGATAGAGGTAGCTTGGGAACTGAAAAAACCTTCCTGATTACTACTGACACTGGCGACTTGTAGCGAAGCAACACCAAGCAAACCAATACCTAGTATTAATGTTGTGACCAGAATTTCAATTAGAGACACGCCACGTTGATTATTGATGGTTAACTTCATTATAGTTTTTCCACTTTTACAGAGCCGGCAGAAGAGATAGTAATGGTTCGTCCTTCTCCCCTATCGTCTTTAATTTCTATCACCACCTCGCTACTGCCGAAAGGTCTAAACCCTGTCGCATTATAGGTAATCACTGGCAGTGCTGCTGGCGTCCAAGTAATTCCACTATTATCAGGTGAGAAGGTATTTAGTTCTTCACTTGCAACGGCTGGAGGACCAGCTGAGGCGACAGTCTCTACCTTCCAACCACTTGCGTCACCCGAAACTGTGGTTTGCACATTTCGGCTAACCGCTTCCGACCTAGCAACTCCGTAGGCAGTAAGGAGTAAGTTTGCATTTGACTTTAACTTGGAGTTCTTGATTTGGTTATCAAAGGCCGGAATAGCGACTGCAGCAAGAATGCCGACGATGGTTATCGCAATTAACAATTCTAGCAGCGTTATTCCTCGGTTAAATTTGCTCATTAATAAAACCCTGATTTCCTATTTCAATTGAAATTCTAAATTCAAGCCTATTAAAGCTTTCTCTAGTTTGAACTATCTTACACATCACACAAACATGCAACTTCAGTCCGATAACAGCTTGTTTTTGGGGGATAAATGGAAAAGTGTTCTAAAAAATGAGACGCTTGTCACGTTTTATAGCGCGGCTGTCGAATTGAATTAAGATGATGAAAAATTTGAAATAGTTTAAGGCCTTTAAAATACCTTAAGTAGACCAATCGAAATAAGCCTACTATCGTAACTCGATGGGCACCGCAAATACCATGTTTTCTGTATTCTCAGTAGGAAAGTCTTCCATAACGCCACCTTGAGCTTTTAGTTTGTCCAAAACTTCATCAACTAGTATTTGTGGTGCTGACGCCCCAGCAGTTACTCCAACGCATTGAACACCGTTTAACCACTGTATTTCTATTTCACTGGCATTATCGATCAAATAGGCCCGACTACCTTCATTTTCAGCAAGCTCTTTGAGGCGGTTAGAGTTGGAACTATTTTGACTACCAACGACTAAGATCAGATCCGACGATTCTGCCAACTGCTTAACCGCATCCTGGCGATTTTGAGTCGCATAACAAATATCGTCTTTCTTAGGACCTTGGATTTCTGGAAATTTTTCTTTGAGCAAATTGATCAGACGTTTGGTGTCATCAATCGACAAGGTAGTCTGAGTCATATAGTGCAATTTACTGGGGTTCTTGACTTCTAACTCTTGAATATCTTCATCCGATTCAATCAAATAAATTCCGCCCGTTGCGCTAGCATATTGCCCCATGGTTCCTTCGACTTCAGGGTGCCCTTTATGGCCAATCAAGACACATTCTTCATCGCGACGGCTTCTTCTATTCACTTCCATATGGACTTTGGTCACGAGCGGACAAGTTGCGTCAAAAACTCGAAAGCCACGTTGCTCTGCTTCGTTTTTTACTGCTTGAGAGACACCATGAGCGCTATAAATTAACGTACTGCTAGGTGGAACATCGGATAGTTCTTCAATAAAAATGGCCCCTTTCTTTTTGAGTCCATCAACCACAAATTTGTTATGTACCACTTCATGTTTAACATAAATGGGAGCGCCAAAAATATCTAATGCTCGATTAACGATTTCTATCGCTCTATCAACACCAGCGCAGAATCCTCTCGGGTTGGCTAAAACTATTTTCATCTTATTGCGGCCTCTTGAGAATACTTAGTCTAGTTTTTAACTTGTTTAATTTCGATTTCAAAAACCACTTTTTCGCCTGCAAGTGGGTGATTAAAGTCGACTTTGACTGAGCTGCCTTGCACTTGTCGAATGAGTCCAGGTAGCTGTCCACCACTTGGCTGGTCAAAAGCGATAATAGCCCCCTCCTTTAGCTCCAAATCATTTGGAAACTGACTAATATCCATAAACTGTATTAAGTCGGGATTAGCTTTTCCGAAGGCATCTTCGGCCTCAAGTTCAAAAGTAAGATTGTCACCAGCTTGCTTTTCAAACAATTCATTTTCAAATGCAGGGCTGAAACTACCATCTCCCATAACTAACCAACTCGGTTTGCCATTCACTTTGGTGCTATCAGCAATCGAACCGTTCATCAACTTTACAGTCACATCGGCTAAAACGCGGCTATTTTTTTCAACAAGCATAAATTTTTCTACTTTTTATCTTTTGAGCTTACTTCAGCACTGTCATCTTGTGGATGCATAAAGCTATCATATAACATCATGGCTGCTCCTAAAAAAATTACCGCATCGGCAACATTAAATGCAGGAAAGTGATAGTTTTCGTAATACCAATCTATAAAATCTACAACCATTCCAAGCGTTACTCGATCATACAAATTTCCTAGTGCACCACTTAAGATTAGACACAAAGATATACTTAACCAACGGTTCTTTGCGGGTAAAGTATAGAGCCAATACAAAAGCCCGATACTTACGACTGACGAAATGGTAGTAAAAAAGATGACCTGCCACCCACCTTGGTCAGCCAAGAATGAGAAAGCGGCGCCTTTATTATAGGCCAGAGTAAAATTGAAAAACGGCATCACTTCAAATCGACCGCCGGGATTAACAAAATAGTCGACAGCCATTTGCTTAGTAATCTGATCAATAATAAAAAATAGCACCACAATCCAAAGCCATCGCAAACCGGTTTCTAAAATTGGCTTTCTACTAGGCATAGCGACGAACCTCACCTTCACCTTCAACATTTTCAACACAACGACCGCAAAGCTCGGGGTGTGTTTTGTCGACACCTAAATCTTCACGACGATGCCAACAACGTTCACACTTTTGATGACTAGAGGCATTCACTTCAACACCTAATCCTTCAAGTTCGGTGTTTTCTCCACCTTCAGTATTTTTGACGCTGGCTTTTGACGTAATCAAAACAAATCGTAACTCATCTTCAAGTTTTGTTAGGCAATTAAAAATCTCGTCTTTAGCAAACAATACCACTTCCGCTTCAAGAGACGAGCCTATTCCCCCTTTTTTACGTTGAGCTTCTATTTGTCGATTAACTTCGTTTTTAACCTTGGCGATCAGCTGCCAATCTGAGTCGGATATTTTTGCATCTGCGTCGTTAGCAAATAAACCTTCGTACCATGTTTCCCAAAAAATGGTGTCTTCATCATTACCTGGAATATTTGGCCATAGTTCTTGCGCGGTAAATGACATCACCGGCATAAACCAACGAACAACCGCCTGAATGATATGGTACAAGGCTGTTTGACAGGATTTGTGGGCATGTGACCCGGCTTTAGCGGTGTACTGACGATCTTTAATGATATCGAGGTAAAAACTCCCCATATCCATAGCGCAAAAATGATGCATTTTTTGAGTGGCTACTAGGAAATTATAGTCGTCATAAGCTTCTCTCAATTCGTTCTGAGTCTTCAACGCACAGTCAACCGCCCAACGATCTAATGGCAACATATCTTTCGCATCGATCAAATCAGTTTTTGGATCAAAGCCATTTAGATTAGCTAAGAAGAAACGAGCCGTATTTCTTAGACGACGATAAGTATCTGCTGTACGATTTAAGATTTCATCAGATGCCGTTATTTCAGATCGATAATCGGTTGAAGCAACCCAAAGCCGAAGAATATCTGCGCCCAGTTTATTTATGACGGTCATGGGAGCAACCACATTACCTAATGACTTCGACATTTTCTGGCCTTTCGCATCCACCACAAACCCGTGGGTTAACACTTCTTTAAACGGAGGGTGGTCGTTGATCGCTATTCCCGTAAGTAATGAAGATTGAAACCAACCACGATGTTGATCGGATCCTTCTAAGTACATATCAGCGGGCTCTTGCAACTCGTCTCTGCGGTCGAGTACACATTGGTGGGTGACACCGGAATCAAACCATACGTCTAAAGTGTCGTTCACTTTTATATAGTGGTTAGCCTCGTCACCGATAAGCGTCTCTAGTTCCAAATCAAACCATGCCTGCATGCCCTTTTCTTCAACTAGTTTAGCGACTTTTTCCATCAACTCAGTGGTAGCGGGATGCAGTTCATCAGTATCTTTGTGCACTAACAAACATAACGGAACACCCCAAGTTCTTTGCCGAGAAATACACCAATCTGGTCGACCATCAACCATACCTTCAATCCTTGCCTGCCCCCAATCTGGGATCCATTTAACACCTTTGATGGCTTCGAGCGCTTTTTTCCGCAAACCGTTTTGATCCATCGAAATAAACCACTGAGGGGTCGCTCTAAAAATAAGCGGGGTTTTGGTTCTCCAACAATGGGGAAAACTATGCTTGAATTTTTCTTTACGAATTAATTGTCCTTTTTCGGCCAACAATTCGCATATAGGCTCATCGACTTTATAAACATGCTGTCCAGCAAAATGTTCAGTTTTATCCGAATAAACACCATTGGCATTGACCAAATTAAGTGTTTCAATACCGTATTGGCGAGATACTGTAAAGTCATCTGCGCCATGGTCCGGTGCAGTATGTACCAATCCGGTACCCGCGTCAGTAGTAACATGCTCTCCAAGAAGAACCGGAATTTTTCGGTCAAGGTAAGGGTGAAGGCAAACTAAGTTTTCCAACTCAGAACCGTTAACCAATCCGACTACTCGATAATCATCCACACCATAGCGAGACATCACTTGGTTTACCATTTCGGCAGCCAATACTACTCTTTCTTGGTTAACCCCAAAGCGACTGTCTTGATCAGTATTAGCATCAAATTCTACGAGTGCGTATTCTAAATCAGCGCTGATCGAAATCGCCTGAGAAGCCGGTATTGTCCATGGTGTCGTAGTCCAAATGACTAACGACACATCCCCTTCGCCCAAGTCATCACCGGTCGGTTTAAACTTAGTAAGAAGCTCTGTTTCATTTTCTGGCGAATACCTAACGTCAATCGCTATTGACACTTTATCTTGATATTCAACTTCAGCTTCAGCTAAAGCCGAGCCACCAACCACACTCCAATAAACAGGCTTGAATCCTTTGTGAAGGTGACCATTTTTAACAATTTTAGAAAGAGAACGAATGATATCTGCCTCAAACTGAAAATCCATCGACAAGTAAGGTTTGTCCCATTCACCAAAAACACCTAAACGGATAAAATCTTTCTTTTGACCTTCTACTTGTTTAGCTGCGTAATCACGACATTTTTGTCGAAATTCATCAAAGGGAACCTTTACTCCAGCTTTACCAATCTTTTTTTCCACTCGATGTTCAATTGGTAATCCATGACAGTCCCAGCCCGGCACATAGGGAGCGTCAAAACCTGAAAGCGTCTTACTTTTTACCACGACATCTTTAAGAATTTTGTTGACCGCATGTCCTATATGAATATCACCATTGGCGTAAGGAGGACCATCATGCAAAATAAACTTTGGTCGGCCTGCGCAATTTTTTCTAATTGCTTTGTATAAATCTTTCTTTGCCCATTTAGCTAAAACTTTTGGTTCGTTCTGAGCTAAGTTTCCACGCATCGGAAACGACGTTTCCGGCAGATTTAATGTTGATTTATAGTCAGTCATGACGCTTATTTCTCATTTCTGTTGCTGTAATCTATATGGTAGTTGTCTATCAATCTAAACCAATGTTAGGCGATATATTCTTAGTGATATTAAGTGTTTAGTCTCGCTGATATTTAGCTATCAATCGACGAGCAGACTCAACATCGCTGGTGATTTGTTGTTTAAGTAATTCAACCGAATCAAATTTTTGTTCATTTCGAATATGAGCATAAAACTCCGCTTTCAATTCAACACCATAAAGCTCTGGTTTAACGTCCAGTAAATAAACTTCGAGTCGATAATCCTTGCCTTTTACAGTTGGCCGAGAGCCGCAATTGGCAACCCCCCAACAAGCTCTAATGCGGTGTGTTCCGTCCTCTAATACTTCAGTCCACTTGGCTCTCACTAAGTAAACTCCTGATAGCGTCGGTTTTCTTCGATTTAGCGCAATATTTGCGGTTGGAAAACCGATAGTTCGTCCCAATTGCTGACCGTAGCCGACTTTTCCCGTCATAGCGTAGCGACGAGTTAGCAGCATGTTCGCAAATGCCAAATTATTATCGGCCAATGCTTTGCGAACTAATGTACTACTTGCACGATACTGTTGTGCGTCACCTTGCTCATCCTTGACTAAAACTGTTGGTGTTGGTTCAACAGTATAATAGCCTTCACCATAATCCTTTAATAACTGATAGTTTCCTTGACGTTTGTATCCGAACTGGAAGTCATCTCCAACCACTAAATGTTTAATTCTCAAATGTTCTATTAATACTGTCTGTATAAAATCTGTTGCTTGCATTTGGCACAATGCTTTGTTGAATTTAAGCACCAATAATTTGTCGACGCCCAACGCTGCGAGCTGTAAATATTTTTCAGTGAAATTAGTGATTCGAGCTGGGCTATTATCTCCCATAAAGACTTCTTTAGGGTGAGGTTCAAAAACGATCACACAAGACTGATGATTAGACTGCTTGGCGTGTTGGATCACTTTTTTGATGATTGCCTGATGACCAAGGTGCACACCATCAAAATTGCCGATCGTGGCTACACACGAATCAGCTTGATGATTTAAATTGATCAGCCCTCGGATCAGCTGCATATCGACCTTGGTTAAATGAGCACGAAAGCGCCGAATTATAGCCCAGCGGCGGCCTTGAAGATAGACCTAACTATGTTTTAAATCGCTGGTTCTCACCCCACAGATGAACATAGCCAATGCATAGATGACAATTGACAAAACCACCAATACCACCATATTTTCAATTCTCTCAAAGGTCCCCCATTGTTGCCAGCTTGAAATATCTGCCATATGGTATTTGATGAAACCGTACAAAGCTAAATTTCCACCAATCAACTTTGCAAACCATATTTTCCACCGACCATCGGGTCTAAACACCTTGGCGCGA
The DNA here is from genome assembly GCA_039969155.1 of Kangiellaceae bacterium. Lineage (GTDB taxonomy): Bacteria > Pseudomonadota > Gammaproteobacteria > Enterobacterales > Kangiellaceae. The sequence continues at coordinate 20,077 of JBDVOJ010000099.1, read as the reverse complement.
TATAAAGCAATAAATAACAAAGAAGCATTGACGATTGCTGAGATAGTGGTTGCTAGAGCGAGACCGACATGGGCAAAGGGAAAAAACAGAATGACATTGAAGATCATATTGACCACCATCGCAATAATTCCAATTTTAACCGGCGTTTTAGTGTCTTGCCTGGAGAAGAACCCTGGTGCCAAAACTTTGACCAACATAAAACCAACCAAGCCCATAATATAGGCTTGTAGACTTAATGACGCCGAGTGCGCATCACTGAGTTCAAACTCTCCGCGCTGAAAAACTGTCAATAAAATGGGTTCAGCCATGACAAATAGTCCGATAGCAGCAGGAATGCCTATCAACAGCACTAAACGCATACCCCAGTTAAGGGTTAAGTTGAAATCATCCGTTTGCTGGCGAGCATGTTGTCTGGAGAGTGAAGGCAGTATTACGGTTGCTATGGCAATGGCAAAAATCCCCAATGGGAACTCAAGCATTCTATCTGAATAATAAAGCCAACTGATGCTGCCATCCTCAGCCAAAAATGAAGCGATAATGGTATCTAGTAATAAGTTGATCTGAGCAACACTCACGCCAAATAGTGCCGGCCCCATAAGCACTAGAATCTTCTTAACGCCTTCTGATTTCCAGCCCCAACGAGGCCGAACTAGCAGCCCTTCTTTCCACAGAAATGGTAATTGAAACAAAAGCTGCACAATTCCAGCTATAAAAATTCCCCAAGCAAAGGCTTTTGCGGTAGTGCTTGGAAGTGCGGGAGAAACGATCAAAGCTGCGGAGATCATAGACAGGTTGAGTAAAACAGGCGTAAACGCCGGGACAGCAAATCGACCGACCGTGTTTAATACTGACCCACAAAATGCAGTTAATGAAATAAATAAAATATAAGGAAAAGTAATTTTTAACAGCAAAGATGCCAGTGCAAACTCTTGTGAGTCGCCGACAAACCCTGGCCCAAACATGGATACTAACACCGGTGAACCTACTACTCCGACAATCGCTACAACCAGCAGTATCAACCCCAAAGTACCTGAAGTTTCGGCGATTAAACGTTTTACCTCATTGGAGGTTCTATGGGTTTGGTATTCAGATAAAACAGGGATAAACGCCTGAGAAAAAGCGCCTTCGGCAAATAAACGTCGAAGGAAGTTGGGTATCTTTTGGGCAACAATAAAGACATCAGACACCCAGTCAGCTCCGAGAAAACTCGCCATGATGATATCGCGAACTAACCCTAAGATACGCGATAGAAACGTCATGCTGCTGACAATGATTCCAGACTTAAGCAATTGCTTAGTCATCCCTACCTCTTACCGTAATTTTTTTGAACGAATATCAAGTGCTTTGTCCTTAAAATTCTGAAGCCCAGAAAAGCGCCACAAGGTTATAGTTTCATCGGCTTGGCGTCAATTAGAGATTGATTAGACTCTTGTAAGATAGCCAAATCATAGCTAAAACTGGCAAAAAATAAGGTCAATGAAGAAGAACCACGGATAACCGAGAAAATTGGCTAGAATCCCTTGATATCAGTAGTTAAACCATGTATATTCTCGCACCTAATTTTGTACCCCTATTAAACGTTAATTTTTTGGAGCAAAGCCTTGGCTAATATCAAATCCGCAAAAAAGCGTGCCCGTCAGGCTGAAGGCCGACGTCAGCACAATGCAAGTCGTCGTTCAATGATGCGTACCTACATGAAAAAAGTAGTTGCTGCTATTGAATCTGGAAACAAAGAATCTGCAGTTGAAGCATTCAACGCCGCTGTACCAGTATTAGACGTTGCTGCGCAGAAAGGTCTTATTCATTCTAATAAAGCAGCTCGTCATAAGAGCCGTTTTAATGCACAGATTAAAGCAATGGCCTAAGCAAACCGCTTAAACCATTAAAAAACCCGCTTTTTAGCGGGTTTTTTGTATCTGAAGAATATGACGAGTATTTGATTGCTTAGTCATCTGCCGGTTCTACAAATTCTTCCGCTTCTCTTTCTAGCTTTTCTAAAATATCAAAACATAGTTGCTCTGTTCCAGTGCCGTCTAGTCCAGAAATCACATAATGTGGTTCTTTCCAATCAAGAGCAGTTAAAATTTCAGCCTTTCGTTTTTCCATTTCCTCTGCATCGAGCAAATCACATTTATTAAATACTAGCCAAACTTCTTTATCTGCCAGAGGCTTCTCAAACTCGACAGAGTATTTCTGCAACTCATGACTAATCGTTTTGATATTGGTTAACGGATCGGATTCATCAAACGGATTTAGGTCGACCAAATGCAACAACAAATTTGTTCGACTTAAATGCTTTAGAAACCTTACCCCTAATCCGGCACCTTCCGCTGCGCCTTCTATGACACCAGGTATATCAGCTATTACGAAACTTTTATAAGGTAGCGGTGCCACCACACCTAAATTAGGGATCAATGTAGTGAACGGATAGTCCGCCACTTTAGGCTTGGCTGAAGACACACTACGAATAAAGGTCGATTTACCTGCGTTAGGTAACCCCAATAATCCGACATCAGCCAGAACGTTGAGTTCTAGTTTTAACTCGCGAAAATCGCCTTCTGTACCGTGAGAGGTTTGCCTCGGAGCTCGATTGATACTGCTCTTGAAACGTGTATTACCTAAGCCATGGAATCCACCCTTTGCAACTAATACACGTTCACCCGCCTCTTTGAGATCACCAATGATCTCATCAGTTTCGATATTGATTGCCTTGGTTCCAATAGGAACAGCCAATTCTAAATCTTTACCTTTGGCACCAGTACAATTTCTCGGTTGGCCTTTAGCTCCATTTTCTGCGCCATAGAATCGAACAAAACGGTAATCAACTAGAGTGTTGAGTTCTGAATCAGCGACCAAATAGACACTGCCACCGTCTCCACCATCGCCACCGTCAGGCCCGCCCTTGGGAACGTATTTTTCTCGTCGGAAACTGCACATCCCATTGCCGCCGTTACCGCCTTTTACTTTAATCTTTACTTCGTCGACAAATTTCATGGTGTGCCTATATTGCCCGTATTTCAGCGATAAACTTAACCGTTTTTGAAAATATTATTTGCTGCAATATTTCAAAAACACAAACGAAAAAAGCCCCGAGAATTATCGGAGCTTCTTAGTAGTATTTTAGATTGTGCTAGCAGTTGCGATAAAACAGCGACTACTTGTCAAACAATCTTAGTGAACTAAAATGCTCACTGTTTTACGGTTTGATTGACCCTTTACTTCAAACTTAACTTCGCCATCAGCTTTAGCGAATAAAGTGTGGTCGCGGCCGATTCCAACGTTAGTTCCAGGGTGGAAACGAGTTCCTCTTTGACGAACGATGATGCTACCTGCAGAAACTGTCTCGCCACCGAATCGCTTAACACCTAAGCGTTTACTCTCCGAATCGCGACCGTTACGAGTACTACCGCCAGCTTTCTTATGTGCCATTTTATCTCTCCAAAATCCAACTAAACTACAAGTAGAAAATCTACCTGAGTTAATAAATACGATTACTTACTGATGTTAGTGATCTTAACTTCAGTAAACCATTGGCGATGTCCCATTTGCTTGCGACTGTGCTTACGTCTTCTGAACTTAACAATCTTGATTTTTTTACCACGACCTTGCTCAACAACTTCGCCAGAAACCTTAGCTTTGTCTAAGTAAGGTGCGCCAAGCGCTAAATCTTCGCCTTCACCAACCATTAAGATTTTATCAAAATCAATAGTTGCACCCTTTTCAAGGTCAATTTTTTCTAGGCGAACGACTTGCCCTTCTTTTACTCGGTGTTGTTTACCACCACTTTGAATCACCGCGTACATAGCGACACTCTCTCCGTCATTGTCAGTATTTGATAAAAATCATCTACTCATTAGTTTTTACAGCTTGTTCAACAACTTATTGAGCAAACCGCGAGAGAGATAGCAGAAAATAGTAGCTATTCCCTCAAATTAGGGCGCGCATTTTAAGTCATTAGTGACATCCTAGCAAGTATAAATAGAGGAAAAACCAAGATTTTCTCGATTCGACACACGTATAGCCTAAAAACCTGAGTTTTCACTTGACCCAGCGGGGTTCTGACAATAGCATGCTGGCATTATATATAGGCTTGATAGTAGCGATTTGGCTACATTTCAGCGAAGTTTTCAACCTTTTAAATCGAGTTTAGTTTCTTGTCCGATATAAAAAGCATCACAAAGCTGGTCGAAGATGATTTTAAGGCCACCAATTCAGTTATTTTAGAGCAACTTAAGTCCGATGTCGCTTTAGTTAACCAGTTGGGCCATTACATCGTTGCCGCTGGAGGTAAGCGATTGCGACCTCTGTTAGTTTTAATGGTGGCTAACGCTCTAGGCTATAGTGGAAATAAGCATCATCAAACTGCCGCTATTATCGAGTTTATCCATACTGCCACTTTATTACACGACGACGTAGTCGATGAAAGCGATCGACGGCGGGGGCGAGAAACCGCTAATGCCTTATTCGGCAATGCCGCAAGCGTACTAGTCGGTGACTTTTTATATTCACGCTCTTTTCAAATGATGGTTTCCATTGACCTCATGGAAATCATGCAAATCTTATCGGACACAACCAACCTGATTGCCGAAGGTGAAGTATTGCAACTAATGAATTGCAATGATCCTAACGCCACCGAAGCCAGTTACTATAGAGTAATCGAACACAAAACAGCCATATTGTTTGCCGCAGCGTGTCGTCTAGGCGCTATTATTTCGGGTAAAAACGAGCTGGCAGATGATTTGCACCACTACGGCTTACATCTGGGTTTGGCCTTCCAATTAATGGATGATGCCCTAGACTATATTGCAGATGGTGAGGAGCTAGGTAAGAATGTCGGAGACGACTTGGCTGAAGGTAAACCAACCTTACCCTTGATCTATGCCATGAATAACGCCGATGAAGCCGGAGTTAAGCTAATAAGACAATGTATTGAAAATGGTGGACTCGAGCACCTTGAACAAGTTCAAGCTATTATTAAGCGAACTAAATCAATTGAATACACTCTCGAAAAGGCACAGTTAGAAGTAGAAAAAGCCAAGTCATTTTTGGCAAAAATGCCCGAAAACGAATTCTCTCGGGCGCTGTTTGATTTAGCTGAATTAGCCGTCGAACGAAAGTTCTAATCGCTCAAATATTACAATAACGCACTTAACTTACGAGATAGACATCCGCAATATTATGGCGACTTTCACCAAAGACTCGATCATTGCGACCTCAGCGGAAACTGAAAAGAAGGCAACTTCGATAAGTAAATGCGACCGTTGCTTTCAAAGCAAGTGCTGCCAGTACATTACCCAAGCTATTGTCACTCCTCGCTCTATAAAAGACTTTGATTCCCTTATCTGGCAAGTTTCTCATCAGAATATACACCTGTATAAGGATACCGACGGCTGGTTTTTGACTTGTTTTGGTCAATGTGAACACCTATCAGAATCGGGACTTTGTGGAATATACGAAAAAAGACCTTTCGTCTGCCGAGAATACTCTGACGCTCATTGCGAATTTGACCAACCAGAAGATGCCCATTGCGATCTTTATTTCACTAGTTATCAACAGCTCGATGATTATTGTCGAAACCGATTTAAAACTTGGGATGCACGATTCGATAAGCTTAAATAAAGCTGTCTTTTATGTGGTCAACCAGTTCCGTAAAAGGACAAGCTAGCATTCACTAGCTAGCAACTCCCGATTAACACTAGACTAAAGTTTAGATAGAATCCGTCGACAGCAAATACTCGAGAAAAGCCTTAATCTTTGCTAGCTTTAGAGCATTTTAATTTGTTAGAATGCCGCTCAAATTTTAGCCAAGCCAAAAATGTCATAATCAGGTCATAATGGAGACATCAGTGGAAAACAAAGCCGTTCAGCATTTAAACCTTTCAAGTCATCAACTTATCGATCATGCTCTTGAACGAAAAGAGGGTGTATTAGCAGCCACAGGCGCGTTAAGCGTTATTACTGGAGCTAGAACAGGACGTTCGCCGAACGACCGTTTTATCGTCAAAGAGGCTTCAACGGAAGCTGAAATCGATTGGGGAAAGGTTAATCGACCAATTTCTGAAGACAAATTTGATGCTCTATGGAGCCGAGTGGAAGACTACTTGGATCAAAAAGATGCGTTTTTCGAATCTGAGCTTCACGTTGGGTCAGATCCTGAGCATTATCTACCAGTGAATGTTAGAACTGAAACTGCTTGGCAAAACCTTTTCGGCCAAAACTTATTTATTCGACCTGATACTTTTAACCCAAAAGGGAAAGAACAGTGGAAAATTCTTAATGCCGCCCATTTTGCTTGCGACCCAGAGCGCGACGGTGTCAATAGTGATGGAACCGTTATTATCAATTTTGGACAGCGAAAAGTTCTAATCGCAGGAATGCGCTACGCAGGAGAAATGAAAAAAGCCATGTTCTCTGTGCAAAACTTTTTATTGCCCGCTAAGGATGTTCTACCGATGCATTGCGCGGCCAATACCGATGGAAAAGGCGACGTTACGTTATTTTTCGGTTTATCAGGAACAGGTAAAACGACTCTTTCAGCCGATCCATCGCGCTACCTTATCGGAGATGATGAACATGGCTGGGGCGTAGGAACGGTTTTCAATATTGAAGGTGGGTGCTATGCAAAGACCATTGACCTTTCTCAAAAAAATGAGCCAGTGATTTGGAACGCCATAAAAAAAGGTACGATTATCGAAAACGTTGTTCTTGATGAAGAAGGCAACGCGGACTATACCGATACCACACACAGCCAAAACGGTCGTGCTGGCTATCCAAGAGAGCATATAGAGTTAATGGTTGATGAGAATCGCGCTGGTGAGCCTAGCGCAGTAATTTTTCTGACTTGCGACCTTACCGGTGTTTTACCGCCTGTATCTATTCTTTCAAAAGAAGCCGCAGCCTATCACTTTTTAAGTGGCTACACCGCTAAAGTTGGATCAACTGAAATCGGTTCAACCGCAGCTATCGAGTCGACTTTCTCAACTTGTTTTGGTGCACCTTTCTTCCCTCGTCCAGCTGGTGTATACGCGGAATTGTTGATGAAACGAATTCAAGCCAACGATGCCAAAGTTTATCTAGTTAATACTGGTTGGACTGGTGGAACTTATTCCAATGGCGGTAAGCGTTTTAGCATCCCGACGACTCGAGCAGTTATCTCAGCGATTCAAACTGGCGCACTGGCCGATTGCGAAACCGTTCATTTAGAGCAACTTAATTTGGATGTTCCAGTCGAAGTAGAAGGCGTTGATACTGACTTACTTCAACCGCGTAAAACTTGGGCTAACCCTGAAGAGTACGATGCGGAAGCCAAAGCAGTAGCTAAATTGTTTGCAGATAACTTCACTAAGTTTGATGTTTCTGATGCAATTAAAGCTGCCGGTCCAAAAGCTTAGTCTGCAATGCAAATTAAAAATAGAAAAGGGAGCTAGCGCTCCCTTTTTTGTTGCTTAATTCTCTGTGATTTAGCTACGTTCTGTAACTTCTAACAAATGATAACCAAATTGAGTTTTCACTGGACCATGAACGACACCGACTTCGCCGTTAAAACAAACAGTATCGAATTCAGGAACCATCGCACCTGGACCAAACGAACCTAGCTCACCACCGCTTTTTCCAGACGGACAAGAAGAATGCTGTTTGGCAACTTCTGCGAAATCTGTTCCGTTGTTGATCTGCTCTTTTAATTCATTACATTTTGCTTCTGAGTCTACCAAAATGTGTCTTGCTGTTGCTTGAGGCATTATTTTCTCCGAGAGTTAGTAAAGTTTGCTGCTCTATTATACATGTAAATACAAGGCTTCTGAATGGTCAATCCTACCGTTCTAATGACATAATACTAATTTGCGATGTAGACATTTCAGCAAGATTCATCAATAATTGCGCGCATATAATTGGATATTGCTATAAAAAATAAATTATGAATAAAGAGTTAATTATTTCCTGCCCCACTTGCAGAAAAAGTCAACGTTGGTCTGAGTGCGGAGACCATAAACCCTTTTGTTCTAAACGATGCCAATTAATAGATCTTGGAGAGTGGGCGAACGAAAATCATGCTATTCCCGGAGAAAAAGTTACACCTCCAGAAAATTCATCCGAGTAGTTTTTAGCTCAGTTTTTCTAACTGGTCAACAATCAACTGTAAAGATTGGTTTCCTCTAAATTCGTTGATGTCTAATTTATAAACGGCTCGAACTAAGTCTCCCTCTGCGACGTCTAAATCTTCACTAAAGAAAAAGTGTATCGCGTCTAGTTGGCTGCTTTTCTTTTGTAAGATTAACTTTAAATGCTTTTCAGCAACGACCCGGTGACTCACTACTTCAAACACATCATCAAATAATGGTTCTGGAAAACCTTGTCCCCATGGTCCGGCATTTCTCAATTCGGTTGCAAACTCCAAACTGAAGTAATCTTCATCTAAGTTCGCATCAGTTAGTATTTCGTCTAGAATAGCTTGCCCACCAAGTAAGCTTTCAGTACACGCCAATAGTTTTTCAGAAAATAACTGGAAGTCTCTCTCTTTAAGAGATAAACCCGCGGCCATTGCATGTCCGCCAAACTTATCTATTAAGCCGGGATTACTACTATCTACCAATGCCAAAACATCGCGAATATGAACTCCAGGAACAGATCGAGCAGAGCCCTTTATCATCGGTTCAGTGCCAGAGTCATCCTTAGCAAAAACAATCACTGGCCGATTAATCTTTTCTTTTACTCTCGAGGCAAGGATCCCTATGACTCCTTGATGCCACTTGGGATCATAAAGGCACAAGGTAATTGGCCTTTGATTTTCTACGGTTGAATCTAGGTCACCGGCAACATTTCTTTCAGGTGATAATTGCTCAAAATACGCTTGCAAGTCTTGATTAGCCTGATCCAACATTTGCTGTTCAATATTTCTTCGTTGTAGGTTAAGTTTATCCAGTTTATTAGCAATTCGAAATGCTTCCATTTCATTTTCAGCCAATAAGCATTCAATACCAATAGACATATCGTCCAATCGTCCAGCCGCATTTAATCTTGGACCTAAAGCAAAGCCTAAATCAGAAGCTTGACACTTAGTTGGCTGACGCTTTGCTACTTGCAGCAGTGCGTTAATACCAAAACAAGCCTTACCACTGCGAATTCGCTTAAGGCCTTGCTCAACTAGAATCCGATTGTTTTTATCCAACACCACCACATCCGCAACGGTACCTAATGCAACAATATCAAGCAGTTCCGCTAGATTAGGCTCTTCAATTTGGTTTTCAATAAACCAATTATTAGCGCGCATTAACGATCGAAGTTGCAACATTAGGTAAAACGCAACGCCAACACCGGCTAAATTTTTACTGGGAAATTTATCATCGGGTTGGTTCGGATTCACAATCACTTTAGCATCAGGTAAGGTTTCTGCCGCCAAGTGATGATCGGTTATGATGACTGGAATATTAAGCTGATTGGCTCTTTCAACGCCTTGGTGATTGGCAATACCGTTGTCCACGGTAATGATCAACTGAGGCTGTGACTTAGCCGCTTCTTCAACCAGTTTTACAGAGAGACCATAACCAAACTTAAACCTGTCTGGGACCAAAAAGTCGACTTCAGTTGCTCCCATCATGGTTAAACTCTTTACCATAATCGCAGAGCTAGTCGCGCCATCGGCATCGAAGTCACCAATAATTAAGATCCGTTCTTGATTTGTAATTGACCGAAAGATAATTTCAGCCGCTCTATCAGCATTAAGCAATTGGCTAGGTGGAATCAGGCCAGATAATCCATAATCAAGCTCGTCTAGCGACTCTACCCCACGGCAAGCTAAAATCTGCTGTAACTTATTAGAAAATAGATCACCAGCATCTACTGATTTAGAGTCGAGCAACCTACTTTGCGAGGGAACTCTGTGTCGAATACTTTTTACAACCAATGTATTTCCTTGTGATTTTTAGAACACATCTTAAACCGAGTTACAGTCCCAAAAACTTTAATATTTTTGTTACTACAGATTCTTTTTCTTTGATAATTATTTGCTTATCCGCGGCAACTATAAGGAGCTCTTTTAGTTGATTTTTATTAACCAGATCAACTACCGATTCAAATAGTTGTCTAACTTCTAAGCGATGTCTTTTTGACACAACGACCGAAAGTTGGTTAGTCTCCGTTGAATCAATTTCATCTAAGTCGCTTATTTTATCCATCAATAGATGACGGATCTTATAGTATTGGCAGAGAGCTTCCAACTGATTATCATTGGTCATTATAACGTGACTAGACTGCTGAAGGTTTGGCTGTTTAGATATTAATCTGGCTTTGGTATTCCCCCAAAAATGAATATTGATTAGATGCTCAGCCGACACCGCCGGTAGACCTTGGTAGTCCATCATTTGTTTTATCAACATTTGTATTTCGGTAGCCAATCGATCCCACTTGGAACCGTCTTTTCCCGGATAAGAAAAGCCAAACATATCTTTACCGATATAGTTTTCGAAACTAGGTACATTGAGTTCAAGTTCTTGCTCGCTAGTGTATAACCACTGTTGATTATTCAGTAAATAAAAACACTCGCCTTCTTCCATGAGTTTTTCGTTGATACTAGCGATAATTTGCATCACATGTTCTTGCGAAAAATCAATTCCTTGTTGTCCCCACAGGTAAGCACCACGATGAGTCATTTGCATCATCACAGGATCACAGCATACAATTGTTTTTGTATTCTTAGGTAACTTAAAATGAGTTGCTCGAAGTAAATTCCACGGAATAGAATGTTCGTCTAGCCCCACTCTTCGAGAGAATTCAAACTGCCAATCATCACTTAGTTCAAGTACTGAAGTACTTTCGCTATACTGTTGAAAGGCTTGATGTTGACATAATTCTGAAATTGACATGTCGGTTAAGAATAACGCCACGGATTGAAATTTCACGATTTTAGTTCCCCAAGAAATGTCGACGAGTATGAAATACTTGATGACTCAAAACAGATCCGTTAGAACGCAAAAAACGTTTGCTCAAGAAATCATAAAGCCACGAGCTATAGCGCCTTACTTGGTTAAGGAAGTCGATCGTTTCAACATCGATTAAGTCATTAGCCGCTAGTTTCTTAGAAGAAATAATGGGTACTACGCCAGGCAAGGGAAAATCCGACGCATAAAGCAACCGATGATGCCAATCTGTGTTTTCTACAATTTGTTTTATTTCAGCAACATCTCGGTTGATCAGGTTAATCGCAGAAATATCTGCCAAACAGTTCTGTTGATAGTTACTATCATTCATCAATCGAGAAAAGAGTTCAAAGTTAGTACGTTGACCTTTAGTCGGGTTATCTAAATCATCATTACTTCCTAATGAAGCACAATGAGCAACGATAATTTTCACTCCTTGATCAAGCGGCCGTCTTAAGAGCAATGGATTAGCTAGCTTCTGTAACTGCTCACTATGCACCGCCTTTTCATCACCGGCATGAGTTAATAATGGCATATCCAGTTCAATTAATTTCTTAAAGAAGCTGTCGCAGCGACTTGACGAAGGATCAATATTCATTGCAGGAGGTAGCCATTTTACGGCTCTAGCGCCATTTGCTTTACACCATTCGAGCCGTTCTAAAGCATCTTTTCGATATGGGTGGACCGAAGCTATCCACTCGTAAGACTTGGACAATTTTGCAATCTTCGCCGCGTATTGATTAGGAATATAGAAGGTCGATTCTGATTGGACTGACTTGCCACTTTCATTGTGCATATAGTCAAAAGCTAACAACATAAACCGAATGCCATCGGGAAGCTGCTGAGTCATTTTTGCTAAATTTAGAACGAATTCTCTATCCGCGAATTCGGGCTCCAACAAACATGCCGCGTCTAGATAAAAAGAGTATTGAATCCTTTGAACGGGAGATAACCATGATTGCATTTTTGGGCTAAGCCAAATATTGGTCGCTTGACCATCAGCCCCTTTATTCAAACCATTACCCAACAAGTGAAAGTGACTATCCCATAGCTGATTAAAGTCGATGCCCTCAAAAGCATCAATCATTAAAGGATGATTGGTAAGTTCGTCGGGAATATCAGTCAATAAGCATTGGTTAAAAATAGGTCCATCAAAATGGTGGAACCATGCAAGACTGCCAGCAGCAACACTAGCGGCAGTTGTGCCTATAGCATATTTAAGAAAACGACGTCTATGCAATGCGTAATACCACTCTGATTCGACTTCAGCCAGCATGGCTGGGGATTAAGTTGTGGTTATTCTACATTAATTTATTGAATTTGGGATTTTGGCGTTATAATCCAACAGACTTTAATGTTTAGGAAAGATAATTAGGCTCTCAATAAATGCTATTTCAAAAAGAAACCAGCCAAGTTGGCGCAGTAATTAAAGCCTATCAACCGGGTTCAATTAGACTTAATATTGGGACTTTCAGCACACCTGTGCTACTGGTCAATGGTGAGAAAAAAGACTATACAGGGCCTGATAATTACCAAGACATTACTAGCGAATTACTGCTAAACAACCTTAAAGAGCTACCGGAAATACTGATCATTGGTACAGGCAGCTCACACCAATTACTCCCTATGGCAATTACTCAGGCTATCAATAAACAAGGCGTCGCCGTTGAATCTATGGCGAGCCGAGAGGCTTGCCATACTTATCAAGTTCTAACGTTTGAACAAAGGCGAATCAGTGCCTTGATTTTTCCATAGCTTATTGGCCAGCAGAATTAGAAGCCGACTCAGAGCTATCTGACTTTTCCTCTAGATAAGCATGCAGTTTATCAAAAGGTAAATACCCACCAATTAACTCACCATCCGGAAGAATTAGGGCAGGCGTGCCTGATAAGTTGAATTCGCGAGTCAATTTGTACTGAGAAGCGATTGGATTTTCACAAGAATTATCAGAGAACTGGCGCTTTAACTTGGCGTTATCCATAGCTTGTTGTTTGTTTTCAGAACACCACACTGATTCCAGCTTTTTGTGTGCAGATGAACCCAATCCTGCTCTTGGAAATGCTAGATATCGAACAGTTACACCTAATTTATTAAGGTCTGGAACCTCTTTGTGAAGTTTACGACAATACGCGCAATCAACATCAGTGAATACTGTAATCGCGTACTTTTCTTCCTTTGCTTTAAAAACAACCATGTCATCTTCTTTCAAACTCGCAATAACAGCTGCCCTTTGAGGCGAACGTTCTGCCGCCTTCGCGGTCACTGCTCGCTCGGTTAGGTTAACGGGTTGCTCTTCAGTTAGTCCTAATAGATTGCCGGACAGAATGTAATTGCCGTCAAAAGAAACGTAGAGCACTTGTCCACTATAAAAAACTTGATAGAAACCTTCTACAGGCGATTGTTCGACACTTTCAATTTGAATGCCTTCAAGCTTCTTCTCTAAATGAGATTTAATTTGAACCGAATCCAATTGGCCGCTTGCTAAAAGCTGTTCAGTGTTGGACGAACTTGAAGCTTGGTCAGAGCTTCCTTCTGACATCAGAAATCCCAGTGAGAAAAAAGTTATTGCAGTTGCGACTAGTGCAACCATGGTAAGTTTTCTAATTAAAGTCATTGTAAAATGTAATTCCTAGTTGGATTTTCAGAAATAATGCCTAGATCTCTGATTTAACTTAAAATGATTATGAGCTTGTTAGAGAGCAAATACTATAACAGGTTCAACTCACCTTGGACAAACGGTTTATCGACAAGGATAAACGTTGCTAAGCCGCTAATTATATAGTGTTATACGAAGTATTTCTGGATTTAGTTCAGCCCCTTGGGTGATGCTCTGCATGAATTTGTTGCAGCCGTTCTTTGGCAATATGAGTATAGATTTGAGTCGTTGAAAGATCACTGTGTCCTAGTAGTAGTTGCAATGTTCTTAAATCCGCGCCATGAGTCAATAAATGAGTCGCGAACGCATGCCTAAGAGTATGGGGAGATAAATCAGTCTTAATAGACGTTTGCTTTGCATAATGTTTAATTCGATACCAGAAGGTTTGTCGAGTCATTTGCTGCCCACGGCCTGAAACAAAAAGAAAATCACAAGCTTTCCCGCCGAGATAATTGGCTCGTGCGGTCTTAACATACCGTTCAATGGCAGCTAGAGCGACTTCGCCAAAGGGAACTAACCTTTCCTTACTTCCTTTTCCCATCACTCTCACTACTCCTTGCTGCAAACTAATTTGGGAAAACTCAATATTGATAAGCTCACTGACTCTTAGCCCGCTGGCATACATCAGTTCAATCATCGCAAGATCTCGAATGCCAATATCACTGTTTAAGTCAGGTGCGGCCAATAGTTGTTCGACATCATCTTCGCTTAAAGTCTTGGGTAATGGTTTACTGAGTTTAGGAGAGGCGATCTTAGCCGTAGGATCATATTCGATTAAATTAGCTTCAATGGCATATGCATAAAACCGTCTCAGAGTTGATAACAATCGAGCAGTAGAACGTTCAGAAAACTTTTGCGAAAAACGTAACGATAAATAGTCTTGTAAAACACTACCGTCAACGCTTAACAGAGAACTATTTTGTAGGCTGAGCCACTCGGCAAACTTCTTCAAGTCGTTTTGGTAGCTACTTAAAGTGTGTTGACTGAGACCGTCGTGCATCCATAAATGATCTGCAAACAGCGAAATTTGTGCTAGATCGGTTTCTGAAACCTTTAGTCGCTTAGACATTTAACAACAGCCTATCCAATTAGAGCTGATAGGAAACACTATTTTGCTACCATCATTAGTAATGAACACCTTCGTGAGCCAGTAGCACTTGTTTGATCTTGACGAGCGCCCCTTCGGTAGCGCCTGAGAAGCCACCTATAGCGTTTGCTGCCACAACACGATGACAAGGTACTATAATAGGAATCGGATTATTGCGACACGCATTTCCTACGGCTTGGCCACTACTTCCAATTAGTTTGGCAATATCGCCATAAGTCATCACGCTGCCACAAGGGATTTCTAACATTTTAGTCCAAACAGCTTTTTGGTGTTTTGTCCCAATTAGAGCAACCGCTAAACTGAGCTGATAACTGGCATCACCAAAATAGCTCTCCAGTTGCGCCCGGATCATCTCTTCGAAAGGATTTAACTCAGGGCTGATGCTTTTTTTGCAGTCCAGAATTATTCGTGAGATTTGATCATTTTGATAAACAACTTCTATGACACCAATTTTTGTATCGACTACAAAACTGGCAATCATTTTTCCCACTCAAACGCAGGATATTTAGGGAATTCCATTGAAAACTGACTCTCGTCTGATTGAGCGATTGTAACCGCTTTTTCCCTGAGCGTTTTTAGATCTTCGGTAAACTTATAACGGTACTTTGCGACTTTTCTCCAATACTTACGGAAGTTTTTGACCGATTTGCCTTTCTCATCTTTTTCTAGCATCGGACCAAGCACGGTAAAGGCTTGGTAAAGCCTGTCGGCTTGTTGTTGCTGGAACAGATCGATCTGCTGATTAAGCATGGCCAAACTTCCAACGTTCTCAGCTTGTTGCCGAGCAATTCTCTCTAGTAGTGTATGTTTATTGGCAACAATATTTGAAAAGTACTCTGTCATTTCATCGACCGAAACCTTTGCCGAATCTCTCCACAAATGCATGTTATTTTTATTCACTTGGACGTTAGTTGTGGGATCGATGACTAATATAGTTGGTGTTGCATAAATCACTGGTTGCCCAAAACGAGTGATCACTTGTTTGATATTGGTTAGATATCCGACATCTACAAATAACAGCTCGAAATTCTCTTCTATTACGGCCTTAACTTCAGGATGGTGGATCTTGGTCGCAAAGCTTTGACTATCGTGACACCAGTTTGCCCCCATCGCGATAATAGCTAACTTACCTTGTTGCTTTGCATTAACTAGCAGGTGATCAACGTCTTGCATTTGATTTTCCGACTTCATATAAAGTTTACCCGATCTAATTTGCTCTTCGGTAAACCTCGACTCAGGGTCACTACTGGCATTAACAGTATTAAAAAGAGAAACTGATAATAGCAATGTTAAAATGGAGAGAATGGCAGATAAAAACGATTTCATTATTGTATTCCGAAGCACAACGAGTGTTAATTCAGCGAATTTACCATATTGATACCTCCATGCACAGTCACTAACTTTGCCAACCTCATTGTTTATCTTGATAAATAACACAAACAATAGTAACCTTATCGCTACACATGTAATAACCAGATTGGAGACTACAAATGAGGAAGAACATGCGCACTATTGCTCAAGATTCAGAGGTAGACATGACACCCATGCTAGATATCGTGTTTATCATGTTAATCTTTTTTATCGTCACCACCTCTTTTGTTAAGGAAAGTGGCCTGAATATTCAAAGACCCACTTTGGATAAATCACCTCCAACAAAAGATCAGCGCAACATCGTGATAAAAATCAATGAGTTGGAAGATATTCAGTTTGGTCAACGTCTAATTCAACAAGACGCTGTGTTGGCGAATGTTCAGGCAGCGATTAGCAAAAATCCCAAAGTTGGCATTATGGTACAAGTGGCAGAAGTTGCAGACACTAGAGTCTTAGTCAGTGTCGTCGATCAAATTAAGCAAGCGGGCTTAGCCAATGTGACTGTCAGCCGGTTACCGGACTCATAAACTAACCAGTAAACAGTTCTATTAACCATTGTTGGTTCTGTTGAACGAAGTTTTTATCTTGTTCTGTCAATTTTTCGAGGCTAGTTTTGATTAGAGCTGCTTTGATTTGTTGCTGTTCTAAAACTTGCTCAGCCCTTAAGATGATCTCCTTTGAGGCGTTGTTGGCTCTCATGCTATTTAAGTTGGATTGCAGAATATCAATGGTTTGAAATATCGATGCCTGAGTCGAGTTTTCCATCTGCAAGTAAAGCCTCACCGCCATTAACCGTTCTGAAAATCTAAAGAACTCGTGCAAATCACTGAAATCAGTTGAAGAAAGAATTGATTGAATCTCTGGAAAAGCTTCTGAGGCTTGCAGGTAAGCTACAATTTGATCGGTTGTCTTAACAGCCTTTGAGTCAGAAAACTGCTGGATATTAGGCAATTCTTGCTTTAATTTGGCGATTTCCTGAGAAGTCTGAAGAAAATCATTGATTAACTCGCGCGATAGCATCAATTGACCATTTGTCGCTGCGATAGCCCCTGAAACAGGAGACAACAAGATAATTGCTATTAATAGGTAGTATTTCAAAATCATCCTCTCTTACTTGTATTGCATATGAATGCCAAGCGACAAGCATCTAAGATAGCTTAAGTTTAACCGATTATGGGTTTCAATTACTTACCTTTGTGTCGCAGTTTTAGATTGAAGATGAAATAGAGAGGTTTGGCTAAGAATTGAAATATTAATCCTAGCCTTAAATTAGTCGGTTATCTTTAGACATAAAAAAAGGCCTCCAATTTGGAGGCCTTTCATCGAGATGGTGGGTCGTGGGCGATTCGAACGCCCGACCAATTGATTAAAAGTCAACTGCTCTACCGGCTGAGCTAACGACCCGATGCGGAGCGCATTATCCGCGATTCTAGAAAAATTACAAGCCTTAATTGGAAAATTTTAATAAAAATTGCAATTTATTTGAGGATTTTAAACAATGCCCAAATTATAACCAATTTACGAAAGCTCTTACGTCAATCAATAGTTATTATAGACAAAAATCGGCGTTAAGAAACGGGTAAATAAAAGCTAAATTTTGCGCCAACATCTGAATTGTTACTTACTTTAATTTCACTACCGATGATATTGAGGAGTTTTTGCGTGATAGTTAATCCTAAGCCTATGTGTCGCTCGCCGTCTTCCATCGCTTTAGATCCTCGATATCTGGGATCAAATAAATGCGGTATATCTTCTTCAGGGATCCCTGAGCCGGTATCTCTGATCTCTACTAAGACCTGGTCCGATTGCTGTTGATCCAATACTTTCAAAGTTATTTCGCCATGGTTGGGAGTATGCCGAATAGCGTTTTCAATCAAATTGCTTAATACTCTTTCTAGTTTCGCAATATCCGTAACAATTTGAACTTTTTCGTTTGCTACATCAACTTTTAATGATAGTTGCTTTTGGCTTGCTACATAATCAAACTTCTCGACCAAATCATATAGTAATTCAGCAATTGGCAACGGCTCTAAATTAGTCGTTACCTGTCCCGACTCTAAGTTAGCCAATTCAAAAATTTGATCAACAAAACGTTTTAATTGCCTCGCGTTTTTTAAACAGCGTTGAATGTAGGTGCTTCTATCTTCTGATGACAGAGCATTTCGCTGTATGTCAATCGTTTCCAGAAATCCATGTAATGATGCTAAGGGTGTTCTTAAGTCATGAGAAAGATGCTCAAACAGTTCTCGTCTTTCAGCATCAACTTGTTTAAGCTTTTCCACCTGTTGATTGACTTGAGTAATAAGTTGATTGAACGACAATGTCAGTTCATCAACTTCTTTACTTCGACCCGATGTTTTTAATTGCACTAATGATAAGTTGCTTTTTCCAGGTTTTAACTGACTGACTTGTTCACCTAAATCCTGCAAAGGTGCAACAATAAACCGGAAGCTGACCAGTAATATCATAAACAAAAAGAATATGCTTGCGATGGTCACTAAACCATAGACTTGAATTTTCCCGTTCGCGCTAATTTGTTCAAAAATACCATCGTATATCTGACTACGAACTATGACGTACAGATACCCTTTGAGCGCTTTTTCTTGATATATCGGAGCCACCGAAAAAATCTTGTTATCTTGGCTTCTCGGATCTTGAGCATAAATAGGCAATTGCTTATGACCATCTAAAAAGTCTTTAATCGGAGTCAAGTCGACACTTTCCCTGATGACTTCTCCAGGTTTTGCAGAATAGCTTAATATCTTTCCTTTGTTATCCAGTATGTAAAACTCAAAATTTTGCCCCAAGATCATCATAGAATGAAATAGATTTTCCAATGCTTTTTTATCAAACTTTCCAGAAGCCATTAGAGGATTATCATGTACTAAATGCTCAGCAAGTTGATGATGTAATCGCTGCTCAGCATTATCTTTAGAGCTCGTATCAATACGTTGACTGGCATATAAGAAAGCTGTAACGATAAGAATAAAAGTTAATAATAAAACCGCAGAGAGTTTTTGATAGAGTGAAAGCTTCATTTATTGGCAATCCTCGCTTGAAAGTTTATAGCCGACACCCCAAACCGTTTGAATGATTTGGTCATTGTCCAATTCTGTTTTCAGTTTTCTTCTTAAGCGATTGATGTTGGAGTTAACCGTGTGTTCGTATCCATCATGATCATATCCCCAAACTTTATCTAACAAATTAGCTCTGGAAAAAACTTGATCTGGCCGTTCCATAAAAAAAGTCAGCAGGTCAAACTCTAATGAGGTTAATTCAATCCCAATATTATCAAAGGAAACGGTATGATTAACTTGATCTATTTGTAAACGGCCAACATTAATAGAGCTTTGTTTACGCGGCATAGAATCCCGATCGACTAGCAATTCAACTCGTCTAAGTTGAACTCTGACCCTAGCTTGAAATGCTGGAATACTAAATGGTTTGGTCATATAGTCGTCAGCGCCTAGTTCTAGACCAACGATCTGATCAGTCTCGGAACCTTTCGCGGTCAGCATCATGATAGCTTGCGCCGGCTTCTCGGCTCTTACTGCTTTACAAATATCGAGTCCACTTATTCCTGGCAGCATGATATCCAATATGACTAAAGAATAATCGCCTTTGAGGATTTGCTCTATGGCTTGACTCCCATCACTACAATGTTCTGTATCTAGAGAGAGGGCGAGTAAGCTAACTTTGATCAGCTCTGCAATGTCCGACTCATCTTCAACAATTAAGACTTTGTGCTTGTTCAACATAATCTGTTCGTTCCACCGCTCAGAAAACCAATTTGCGCACAATATCTATGTACGGAATATTTCAATGCTAGTTGAAGATTACCGAGATATTGAATTTAAAACATCACGAATTTATAACAATTGCAACTAGATCTAACTATTTGCTGTCTATCAATCGTTTTTATGCTGTATAGCTGCCCAACTAGGCGACATTGCTCTTAGTTTCTTAAGGCCTTGTTCAACAACCTCAGCTGCGTAATCGGCTTGCTCTAGGGTGGTGAACCGACCGAAA
>JBDVOJ010000098.1:0-9116 GCA_039969155.1 Kangiellaceae bacterium | reverse complement strand
CGATAGCACTTCCGAGTGCTTTGACTTAGGCTATGGAAAATACGATTCGTCACCTTTCAACCATCGTTCTTCTAACATACGACCGCAAAAGAACTAACTAGACAGTCACATTATATTCATCACTACCTTTCTAATAGGCTCACTATAATTTATTGTAATTCGACCTCAATCTACAGCCAATTATTCGCTTAAACTTTTATTATTCCTATCAAAAATTGTATTGTAAGCAGCTGCTCCGTTCCTTACACAGGTTTTAAATCATTAGACTGTCCATTAGTTTGGATCTAACAACGCTACAAAATACTTATTTTGTAAATTCTATATCCACTACTTTCGCTGTAGCCTTACCTTCCTGCCAATCAGACAACGCTGATTCAAGAGTATAATATTTACCTTTCTCCATTTCTTTAACATACCCGGGTTTCAATGGCTTATTATCGCCACTAAATGAATACTTGCTTACAAGTACGGGATGAAAATCCTCTTCAAAGATTGTGTTTCCGTCTTTATCTTTGAAATATACAACAACTTTTACCTTATCTAAGGAGCGATCACCCTTGTTTTTAAGCGAAACTCTAACCGCTGGTATTTCCTTTTTGCTATAAGTATAAATTCTTTTAGCGAGAAACTCTGTTATTTCAACTTTATCCATGTATTTCATTTTTTCTGTGAATTCTTCCATTGCCGTAGTCGTCTTCTCTATACCGGCTTCAGCCGCTTCAACACCAGACGAAATGTCACTTAAGGCTTTATATATAGAAAGGGCTTCTTCAAATTTATTGCTATCCAGAAGCTCTTCTGCTTCCTTTTTAAGATTTGTAACTTTCTTCCTTTCTGCTTTTTCCTTTTCTCTTGTAATTCTGTCTTGCTCAAGGCTAGAGCGGTATTTTTCAAGAATTTGTTCGCCTGTTAATCCGTCAATCACCTTCAAATTGGCTGACAATATTGCCTCATTTGTAACACCGCCCGACTTCCCGGCAAAAGCAGCCCCCATCATTGCTTTAAGCCCGCCCTCTCCACCAATTGAGAAGTACATCAGAGCTTTTTGAAATTCTTCCCGATTGGTCTCGGGTAAGTTTTCAATTATTTTCTTAGTTGAATCCTTAATTGAGGTTTCACTGGAGGAATCAAACTTGGCTGGTCCAAAGCAGCCAGAAATCACTAATACTAGACAGGTGAGAATAATTTTCTTCAAGGTAAAACTCCTTTTTTCTATTGATATGTGGCATCAATTCCCGAGCTCTAAAAACATAACTTCTAATTGAATAACGCGTCACATTACGTATATTCCCAGATCTATTAGGTCGGACCAACCTAACTTACTGATTTAAAATTATTTTGTCATTAATTTAACACTAATTAGTGCCTTAAACGATACTTTTTTAACTATAAATTCACCTTGTAAGCAACACTAGGCTCTTGGATGATGGTACAACCATAGGATAGTTTCAGCTCGCCCATGAGCCAGCTAAGATTAAAAAGTAACTAATATGTCTAAATTGACGTCTCATCAATTGTTGAGTCGGAGCGTACAGAATCATCCTGAGATGATTCGTCGGCTAATATCAAGCGATCAGCTTTACTAATATATTTGGCCTTATTGGTCTGATTTTTGGGGGCTAGTTTAGCTCTGGCCTTTTTTAAGCGTTTTGCAAAGATTGCCTTACCTTTTTTGCGACGGTTCATGATTATGACTCAGGTTAATGTTAGTTATTTGTTCTGTTGCTACAAAATTATAGAAATAATGCATCTTGCCAGATGATCCATTGTTACTAAAAACAGATTTATTGGCAGTCAATATAAAGCGAATCTTCTACAATCACAACCTAGTTTCACCGACATAAACTATGACTAGAGGCGGTGACTTTATGGTGGGTCCTATTGAATTATTAGTCCCTTATAAAAAAACAGAGGCGGCATCTTCATTTCTTTTCTTAATTGATCTAGGGTTTCATATTTTCGTTGGTCTTAAAAAATTTCATTATTTTCAACACTTACTCGAGTACCATAAATCTGTTTTTTTCTTGCAACAGCAAGACTCGGTCGGATAATTGAGATTACTTCACAAAGAGATGCGTTAGATACCGCTTGGTTCGGGCCAAACCTAGTCTCTTGTCGCATAATTAAATTTATACGACAAATTTTAATTTATACGACATTTTGTTTGTTCTATATTGTTTACATTCTTAGTTTATATCCAATTCCCCTAAGCAAGCAGTTAAGTTCTGATTATTACCCAGTTAAACCTTCACTGAGCAACTAACTAGCACGGCTGAAAAATTGCTTACGATAATCCGTCGGCGATAAGCATAAGTATTTACGAAAATTATGTCTTAAAGACATTGCCGATTCAAATCCAGAGTTATAAGCAACTTGATCCACTTTATGGTGGGTCGTTTCAAGTAGCGATTTTGCTCGCTCTAATCTTTGATGAATCAACCACTCTTTAGGACTCATATTTAGGGTGTTTCTAAAGTGACGATCAAACGTTCGGCGAGTCATTCTAGCTTTTTCTGCTAACTTACCGACATCCAGCGATTGATCGATATTTTGAATTGCCCAATCTAAGGTAGCTGAAAACTGGCTGGAGTCTTTTGGTAACGGAGTTTCTACAAATTGGGACTGGCCACCACTTCGATGCGCTGCTAACACCAACCGACGCGCTACTTGGTTAGCAATTTGATAACCGAAATCTTGGCGAATCACTTCAATACCCAAATCAATCGCGGCGGAACTTCCGGCAGAACAACCTAATCGACCGTCGTATAAATAGAGCACGTCATCCACGTAGTTAATTTTAGGAAATCGCTGCTTAAATTGATCGGCGTAACGCCAGTGAGTGATAGCAGATTTGCCATCTAATAGTCCAGTTTGAGCCACTAAAAATCCCCCTGAGCAAAAGGATAGGACTCGACCTCCCTTTTGATAAAAGGCGCGAATGGCTTCTAGAATTTGAGTGTCTGCGGTTTTTAATACTGGCCAGCTAGGTATCACCACGGTGTGATAATCAGACAAACCTTCAACTTTCTTGGCTTTAACCGCTAACCCACCGGTCGCCTGTAAACTGGAATCAGCAAAAGTCACAACTTCTGTTTGATACCAATGAGCCATTTCAGGTCGTGGCAAGGCGAATAATTCTGTCGCACACCCCAACTCAAAAAGCGCCAAATACTCATCCACTAAAATAGCGACTCTATGAGAGATGGGCTTGTCTAAAGACACGCTGTCGGAGGAAATGGGCATTAATGACCTCTATTAACCAAACCTATGGTCAAATTTTGGTGAAAATCAGGCTTATTGGCTCAATATTAACGCATAATATCTTGTAGGCCAATATTATCAATCGAGTTTGTTCACTACAATATCAACTCACTCACCAGAATCAGGAACCAGTCCATGAGAGAACAAGACTTATTTGCCGCAGTAAACACTTACTTTGATGCACTGTATTTTTGCGACGTTGAACTATTGGATAAAGTCTTTCACCCAAGCTCTAGTTTGTTTGATGTTGACCAAGGCAAGCTGTTTGTCGATCCTATTGCTAGCTTTCGACAAGATGTTGCAACACGCCCGTCACCCGCTAGCGTCAATCAAAAGCGAGAACACGAAATTATTATGGTGGATTGGCTCTCACAAGATTGCGCCACAGTTAAAATCAGAATACGCGCGCATCAGAATGTGTTTGTTGATCATTTGAGCTTTGTTAAGGATGCCGATGGCTGGTGTATTGTTTCCAAGGTATGGCATCTGGAAAAAGTCATCGATTGAGAATGAGATTGTTTATCTCTGGTATAAAAATGCCGTCGATTGACGGCATGATTTGACTCAGGAATTAAACTGGACTTCTAGTTTTCGGCGCTAGACTTTATAGCAACTAAGCCAACTAATGCAGCGGTAATAGGTGCCCAAAGAGTTCCTGTTATCTGCATTATGCCAGAGAAATTTAGTCCAGCGTCAGCAGCCGCAAACGCAAGACAACCAAAACCAATCAGCATTGGCAACACACTTTTAGGCTGGTGTGCTATTTCAATCGCTTTCATTTTGCTAATTTGCTTCTTACGACCAAAATCAATTTCGTTCACACAATCATCAAGAGTGAATTCGGTAAATGCTTTCTTAACCTTTTGACGAGAGGCTTTGGCCGACTTTTTGTTAGCAGGTTGCTCCGATAACGCAGAAGTACGAGTGGAAGACGCTGGAACCTTAGATAATTGAACCTTGGTCTCAGACGGCTCTGTTTTATCATTCGTCGCAGGAGAATTATCCGTAGTCGCAACAGGACGAAGCTCTACTGACGCGCCTAAGCTCTCAATTTTAGCCTTAAAACGTGTCGCAGTTTGGTGATCTGCCGCTTTCTTAACAACTTTCGGCTTGCCATTAAAATAGGCCTGAACCTTGTCTTGGCTTAATTTAAACAGCTCAGAAAAAGACTCTTGAACGCTCTTGGGCTCATATCCATCGAGTAATTTTCCTGTTAAAACAACACTATAAGTATCTGACATAGTTATCTCTTAATATTTACTGCAATAAACCGAAGTTTATTTAACATTAGAAATTAGCCTACATTAAGTTAGGCCTATAGGGTAAATCAGCCTTACCAGCTTTCGCTTTTTTGGTCAGGTCTGATTAACAGGCGCGCATCATACCATTGTTTAATTTTTATGCAACTGTGCATTTTTTACACAATTAGGAGAAATCTTGAGCTGATAGGAATTGAGGAGATTTTAGTTTTTCAATGAACCCGATTTCGACTCCGCTCAATCTACTATAAAAAACTCCAGCGCCCTGAGCGCAGTCGAAGGGTTTCATCTCTCTAAACTTAGCCCGATTTCGACTCCGCTCAATCTACTTGAAAACTCTAGCACTCTAACTCATAGAAACCGCTACTACCAACCCAATAAAAATCAAAATAGTACTTTGAAACATCGCTGCCGCAATATTCCCTTTTTTAATTTCTTCGATAAAGTCGATTTTGGTAAACACATATTTATCAATGACCACTAAAGCAAACACACTGACCAATAAAGTGATTAGTGCGTAGACTAAGTTGATACCTAAGAAGGTGAGCGTTTGCTCAATTGAACTAATTTCCATTGTTAATCCTCGTTAATATTGTTATTCGATTTTATTCACTGATTTTGGTTAACGTTCTAATATTTCAAACGGCGCTTTAGGTGGTTGTTTTTGCCAACCGATGGCGAAGGCTGTTATTGGTTCAACTTTACTGTGTATCAGATTCTTACTCTGAAAATTCATGATATCGGTCACCGCGTAGTCACTGGCAGAATTAATGTTGTAAAGATCAGCGGCACCAAATACATGCATCATTTCATGGGCTTGAGCATAGTGCATTTTATCCCAGCGATTACGTTCAACTTGCTCCATCAGCATAACGTATTCGTCTTTACATTTAGAGATCAGTTTTGTTTCTAGTCGACCATTTCTAAAAACATTTTGTCGATGTGTATATCCACAACGACTAGCAAACGAACGTTGATTAAGATTGCTGTGTAAAACAACGACACCTTGTTCAGCGCCTGATTCCTCGAGTTGCTCAGTGATAAAATCACCTATCGATTTAGCCCCTAAAGAGTTAGCAACATATTCTACGTAGTCGGTAATTTCTTGGTGAGAGCTAGAAAATGAAACCGCTTTAGGACTAGTTAGCATCGGATTTCGACTAGCGATAAAAGTCTTGTTAATAAACTCAATATCATTGACCTGGTACTCGGCAGCGCGCTCTTTTTGCCACTGCTGAACTCTTTGCATCACCATTTGGGTTCGCTGTCTTGTTTTATTACTCCAGCGCGTTTTAATCCCGTCGTCAATAAAAACATAAGCCACTAAGACCTTACCTCTAAATGATTTAGCGGGCCCAGTATCTTTGGTAGCAATATATTCGCTGTTTAAACCACGCTCGGCTTCAACTTTGGAAAGGTACGATGTGATCGCATCAATCTTATGCTCTACACGCTTGTCGAAACGATGACGTTGCGAAGCTTTGAAAAATTTGAGCGCATAAACCATATGCCAACGAGACTCATGAATATCCGCAGCAAGCAGATTAAGGCTTTGTAATACTCCGGCATCATCAATATTATTCTCTTCGGCTATTGATAGTAGCTGTGCAATCGCCTGAAGCTTTTCATCATCGTTATTGATATTGAAAACGTCTTGGTAAGCGTTATAAAAATCAGGAAATTGTTCGGAGTCTTGTTGTTCTTGAGGTTTGACTGGCGTTTGTTGTTCTATCGAGATGCTCGTTTTAGTTTGAGGTTCATCGCCCGATTGCACTATCAATAAGAAGCACAAAAAAGCGAATAACCAGAAAAGATTGGAAAGGACTTTAGCTGACATACTGTTTTAGAAAGAGGATCTTGACGGCCTAATGTAAAGCGAGTTTAACCAAGTTTGGCCTGTTTGTCATTGCTAAGGAACAGAGTCCTTGCGAATGAACACAGCCCTTGCAAATGAACAGAGTCCTTACAAAAGAAACGGTAATGACCAAAAACCTTTGAACGGAAAGCTTGGTGGCGTTGCTACCAAGCTTGCAATACCGTTTAAGAGTCGATTTAGCGAAGGAGCAGCAACGGGCGATTGGTCGCAGCTAGCATTTTTGCAGTAAAGCTTCCTAACAATAAATCTCTAAATCGATTGTGGCTGAAGGCCCCCATAAGGGTTAACTCAATATCATTTTCAATTTGATATTTTGCCAGTACTTCATCGACTTCACCTTCTAGCTGAACGCAGGTCACTTCGACTCCGGCATTTTTTAACACAACATTGGCTTCATCTAAAAGTGCTTCACCATTTTTGCCAACATAAACCACATGGCAAGGCATCCCTTGCAATAGCGGACTTTCTACGATCATTTGCAAGGCTTTCTTACAGCTAGCACTACCGTCATAAGCTAACATGGTTTTGTTCGGTTGAGAGAAAGCTTTGTTAACGACCAAAATAGGTTTATGCATCGAACGAATAACCGATTCCAACTGATGACCTATACCCTCGGCTTGGTGCTCATGTTGCTTACCTCGAATACCGATCACCATTGCACGAATATCGTCTTCTATTTCGATTAAAGACTCAGCTAACGTTCCGTGATGTTGATAAGTTTCAACTTTTGCGACGCCAGTCGCTAATGCTTTTTGCTTAGCGGCGTTTAAAATCAATTGGCCTTTTTTGATCAACAAGCTCGCGCGGCTTTGCTCTACTTCGGTTAACTCTTCGAGTAACTCTTGCTGACTACCTAAACCAATTGCACCACTGTAGTCACTAACCGCCGGATTATGGTTATGTTCAATGGTATGTAATAGTTTTAATGGACGGTCTACCGCTTTTGCCATCCAGCTGGCGTAATCACAAACTTGCTCACTGGTAGATGACCCATCCAAACAGGCCAAAATAACCCGACCACTAAACAGTGAAGAATCTTTCACTTTGCTTTTATCCTGTGTCTGGCTGGTCATTAGTGACCTCCTAATACTTTCTCTAGTTCTTCTGGCTTATCGTGAACACCAAACCTGTCGACGATGGTTTCGCTGGCCTCATTGAGACCGATAATATCAACTTGTGCGCCTTCTCGTCTAAACTTTATCACCGCCATATCGAGAGAATGAACCGCGGTTATATCCCAAAAGTGAGCTCGACTGAGATCGATTACCACTTTAGAAACCGCTTCCTTAAAATTAAAGTTAGCTAAAAACTTTGCTGACGAATTAAAAAATATCTGTCCGTGAAAAGTGTAGGTTCGAGTACTTGTCTCTTCATCCAATTCACTTTCGGCATACATAAAATGACTGATTTTATTGGCGAAGAATAGTGAAGCTAACAATACCCCAACAAACACGCCGTAGGCCAAATTGTGGGTCCAAACCACCACCACCACGGTGGCAATCATGACAATATTGGTTGAAAGAGGATGCTTCTTGATATTAACAACCGATCCCCAATCAAAAGTTCCGATCGATACCATAATCATTACCGCCACCAGCGCCGCCATCGGGATTTTGGCAACCCAGTCATTTAAAAAGACCACCATGATCAACAAAACGACTCCAGCGACCATGGTCGACAAACGTCCTCGGCCACCGGACTTAACATTAATCACCGATTGCCCAATCATCGCACAACCAGCCATACCGCCCATTAGTCCAGCGCCAATATTTGCGATACCTTGACCTTTACACTCACGATTTTTATCACTCGATGTATCGGTAAGGTCATCAACAATGGTAGCTGTCATTAACGACTCTAATAATCCGACGACTGCCAAAGCCATCGAATACGGAAAAATGATTTGAAGTGTGGTGAAATTTAAATCCACATCGGGCCACAAAAATACCGGTAAGGTATCCGGTAACTCGCCCATATCACCAACCGTTCGAACATCAATTCCAACAATGATGGCTAGTGCTGTTAATGACAATATGCAAACCAACGGCGAGGGTATTAATTTGCCAATCACCGGAATATAAGGAAATAAATAAATGACTCCGAGACCAGCTGCGGTCATTGCATAGACATGCCAAGTGACATTGGTGAGTTCTGGCAATTGAGCCATAAAAATCAAAATAGCTAGCGCATTAACAAAACCGGTAACCACCGAACGCGAAACAAAACTCATCAAACTGCCGAGCTTCAGATAGCCCATAACGATTTGAATAACCCCGGTTAGTAAAGTCGCAGCCAATAGATATTCTAATCCGTGCTGCCTTACCAAAGTCACCATTAGCAAAGCCATTGCGCCGGTTGCAGCAGAAATCATACCTGGTCTACCACCGACCACGGCGGTAATAACCGCAATACAAAATGAGGCGTACAGGCCGACTTTAGGATCGACTCCTGCAATGATTGAAAAAGCGATGGCTTCTGGAATGAGAGCCAGAGCTACCACGAGTCCTGCGAGTACATCGCCGCGAATATTGCCTAACCAGTCTTGTTTGGTCGAATGAAGTAACATATTAAACCTGAGTTAAATTGGCATTAGAATGATTTAAAAATAGCACTTGAGAAGACTTTTAACCGAGAATACGGCGTTATTCGCCATAAAATGGAATTCTTCCTAGTAGTAATATGCCTTAAATAGAAGGTCGCGGATTTTACCTAAGGGGCTT
>JBDVOJ010000097.1:0-16897 GCA_039969155.1 Kangiellaceae bacterium | reverse complement strand
GGGTAAACGCAGTGAATGTACTTTCAAACCACTGATACCCTAATCGCGGTGCCCAGTGCGAACGACTTTGGCATTTTTGGTTACTTTTTTTGCTATTGAAAAAAGTAACTCGCAGTCAGAGCGCAGCGCTGCGAAACCGCCCTTAAGGAAAGCCAAGATACTATTTAGGTTGCCGAGCGGAGTCAAAGCATTGACCTTGAATTTGGTTCTTTCCAAAAAAACAAAAAGACTATTTCCGACTAAACATCCCTACTTTTCTTTGGCTACTCGACCAAAATTTCGACCATCTACGAATCAGCGATTTCGTACCTAATTCGTCTGCTTGCAAGCTGGCGGCTTTTACGAGCTCATCTAACTCCTGATGAGCTATCTCTTTACCCTCAGTATGCTCAAGTAAGCGCCGATAGGAATAAAGAAAGTAGTATTTACCACGGTTGTTCGCTCGCTCATACTTGTATTTCATTATATCGGCAATAAGCTGTTGACTATATTCAATTTGGTTTTCATCTAATTTCATTGAAAGAAGATCACCGGCCATTTCAACCATTTGTGTTGCATCACTGCACGGTTGGCTACAGTCTCCTTGCCATTCGGTGCGCATGAAGTGCTCGAGAAAGAACTCATACAGCGGCATAAACTCTCGAGTAGTTCCTTTAGCTAGATCCCAGCCCATTTGTAATGGATCATTTTGATGCTTAAGTAACAAAGCGTAGGCTACTTTAAACTGCCTATGGCGCTTATCATCCCCGGTGTTGGCTTTAAGATAATCAGCATATTCTTCAGAGGTGTAGTTCATTGGATCAAAATATTTAATCGCTACTTTGTCCCACCATATCGGTTTAGGCACTGCCGATTCCATAGCAGGCCAAGAGGGCCAGTTTTTCTCCATGGCTAGTTCGTTTTTGGCAGAATCACTATTGGATGATAAATACAACCAACTTAATAACACTGGTGCAATCAAAGCTGCAACTGGAGTTAGCTTTGAATTGACTACTGAATGCTGGATAGTTGCATTGTGGTTAATTAATCTGCGAGCGACTAAATTGAAAAAGAAAAGAAATAGTAGACCAATTAAAACATTTAACCAATAGTGGTGGGACATTCGAATTTTGGACTTTGGATCAGCAAATTCATTATAGTAAATATCAATCAATTCGCCTTTCTCAACCAAAGGATAAACTAGCGGCGCTAGCTCGGATTTCAACTCAAATTTTCCTACTACATGGGGATTTTCATACTGATAAGTAACGGTGTAGGACGTTGAATAATGGCGCGAATTATTACTCTTACTTCGATAACTGGATTTATTGACGACCTCTGCAGTCAATTCTTGGCTATTAATAATATAGCGCATATTGTCTGCGGCCAGCCAACCGACGATTAAAGCAGAAGCGATGGTTACAACCCAAAAGCTGTAAACCACTCTTGCTGAAACTTCTTTACGCTGATGGGCATTGGATGAATTTTTTTTAAACATATCTGAAGTCGAAAGGCTTTGTCTTAGATAACTATAGCATCTACCATCGGTTCCGGCTTAAATTGAGTCTACAGTGGAACTAGCATTACCCCATCCAAAATCCTTTGCGATGTGAAACACCTAACGTTTTACGACAGGAACTGCAAAAATAGATAAAACGTTTACCGAGAAAAGTCTTAACCTGGTTGTACCATAATGTTTCGATCTCTTTTTCACAGTGGGGACATATGGGGGAAATATTACTTTTTTCTTCAGCCGTAACCATTTTAATTCTCCAATTTAATCTAAAGGATGCCCGACTAGATATGACTCAATTCGTGTCAAAATATCTTGCAGCAAGTTAGCAATTAGAAGATTAACGAAGTTTAGCTGATTTTATTCCCTTCAACCTATCCCAGTTCTTTCACCTCAACTGAATTAAACCGACCACATCACTGTCCTATCAACCATGGCTTTAGGCTTGTTTCATAACCAGCGGGTAATATATGGCCACCTTCAAACTTTATCCTGTGTTTCTGGCCATTTTTAATTGACTCAAATAAGCGATTATTTTCTTCTTCACTCGCATGCTCGTCATCATCGGCGGTGAGCAACCAAATTGATTGTTTTTCAGCCAATAAATCCACAACATTTTTTGGCGCAACTTTCGCAGTTTTATCATCAATATATGGAGGCACTATCGCGGCAACTTTGGCGACTCTGTCTTCTAGAGCAGCTAGTAGCAAACTAAGCTGGGCTCCCATGCTGTATCCAACTAGGGCAATATTCGAGCTATCTAAATCGTTTTGCTCTGCAATCCAATCAAGTAATATACGGTGGTCAATAACCGTATTTATAATCATTTCTTGATACGTTGTTTTATCTCCCCAAAACTTCAAATCGTTCATAATCGACCGCAAAGGTCTTTCTGCCACTTTTCGCGAGCCATGGTATCTGGCGTCAATGGCGATGACGACCTTGCCCTGTTGCAGAGCTAATCGGGTGATCTCGTTTACTCGTGTCACCGTCGGTCGACCTTTGAGCGAATCAGTCCACCAGCGAGGATAGCTTCTACCCATGGCGTGAACACCGATCAATACAGGGTAGTTCTCTGAAACCTGTTTGGGATAACTTAACTGTCCCCGAATGATACTGCCGTCATAACTCGGAAAACTGAATTGAAATGTCCTTTCACCGACTTGTTCTAACTTAGCCCCTTTGTGTTTCACCTTGACGTACTGATATGCCTCAACTATTTCTTGTTGGCTCACCACTTCAGCTTCTAAAGTAAAAAAGTGATAGTAGAATACTCCCAGTATTAAAATAGCAACAACCGACAACTTCGCCCAAACTAATTTCATGATGATTGCCCCTGATTAGTTTGTTCTGATAACCTCTGATTGGATAAAGACTTAGTCTGAGAAAGCAACCTCAAAATATCAGCGGTTTTGCCAATATCATACTGCATAATCGCCACGATGCTATGCATGGCCAACAGATTACGGTCAATCTTGGCGTGCTGATTGACTAGCATGTTTACTAACCAATGCTTCGCCCCATCATATCCTTGAGTTTGATAAACTTTTAGAAGCTCTATAGTCCGCTCTTCCGCAGTTATCTCTCGTGGAATAGGAGTAAACCCCAACTGTCTGACCATCGATTCAGCAAGTTTCCAAACGGACCACGGGTTTTGCCCAGTGATTAAGTTTTCGTCTTGAGCAATGGTTTCTAAATAAGCCGGCCCAGGTACAAATTTTGCTCCTTGGTTAGTAAGTTTATCCTGTAGTAAAAAAGGAAAAATAGTTTCTGCATCTGGGATTAGAAATAACTCCTCTTCATTAGTAAAACCACTGACTAGCTTTCCTTCGATCAAGGGGGAGCCGTTGGCCAATTTAACATCCACCAAAGCGGCGGGGCCGTGACATACTGCCCCAATGACTTTATTACTGCTGTATAGATTTGCGACTAGTGACTGAATGTGATGGTTTGAGGGGAAGTCGAACATTGCCCCCTTTCCTCCTACAAAATAGATAGCTTGATAGTCATCCGCTCTAACTGAAGCAATGCTCTTAGTATTTTTAACTTTAGTCATTGCATCTTTGTCATTTAAAAAAGCGTAGTCATATTTCCCCATATCATCGTCATCAAAAACTACCGGGGGCTCTCCGCCTTTAGGGCTGGCTATTTCAACCTCAAAGCCGTTTGCTTGAAATACATAATAGGCTCTTGCCAGCTCAGTATGCTCATAACCGGTTGACTTGCCACTCGTTCCCATTTTGTCCACACTGGTTACCACCGCAAGTATCTTTCCCCGACTAATGGTCACGCTATTGTCGAGATATCCCAATTGATTCGGGGTAGTATTTAGCAGTTCTTGGCGGTCGACTGAGTGATCAAGTAAACTGACAAACCAAAACCCGAATGCAACCAATATTAGCGTTAGCGCCAGCAGGGTTAGTAGTGTTCGCTTTAGGTATTTTTTGAATTTTGTCATAACATTCTCCTCGTTTTCCTAAGGAAAATATAACTGACGCGGTGTGAAATTTATGTCAAGTAGGATGAATTGAAATGAATTACTTGCCAATAAAAGATTAGACAAATTGAAAAGATAGGCACTTATTGAATTATAAAACTAACTAGATAGTTATTACCTTCGGTATTAATGCTCATTTTCCATCGCAATCGATTCGCTATGCGATTTACTAAGTAAAGGCCTTGGCCAATTCCACTACTATCTTGCTGTTTGATATTAGGTTGAACAATTGCTTCTGCATTGGCAATTAGCGAGGTAAATCCTTTGTTAGCAAAACTAAGTTGCGTTCCCGATAATGTAATAGTTAGTAGTTTGTCGGTAGCATAACTTAGTGCATTTTCGATTAGATTATTAGAAAGTAGCAGGATCAATTCTGGATTTCCTTCTATTGCTACTTGCTCTGGTATGTTCAAGTGAACTTCGAACTCATTCGCTGATAGCTGTTGCTCAAATAATAAAACACTATCTTCAATAATCGCTCTCAGATTGAGAGTTTCTAACGGCAAGGTTTCCGATCGCGCAAGCGCCAGCAATGTTTTTACAATTCGGGTTATTTTATCGGCACTGTCACACAACTGTTGTTGGTCAATAGGATTTAATCCCCTCTGCTTTGAGAGAGCGAGAGTGTTGTTAATCACCGTTAGCGGTGTTCTTAATTCATGACTCACATCGCGATTAAAATCGCTTTCGCGTTGTAACGAAGCGTTTAAGTCTGACAGAGCGGTCTCAATGGTGTTAGCCAAGTATTCTATTTCGTCACCGGTTTTAAACGCCGAAATATCTAATGCAGTATTGGTTTTTGCGTATTCTTCAAGTGCGTTCGCTAAACTCGAAATAGGTTTGGTGGTTCTGAGCGCTATTCGATAGGCTAACCAGAGCGAGAAGAGTATCGCAGTTGTCAATAATATAATTGCAACTTGCAACAAATTATTAGATTGATTTGAGACTGATAAAAACTCTGTTACATCAGCGACTAACCAACCTATTTGGTGATCATTTACTCTAACATCGACAACATGGTAATGATGCCGCGAGTCAGAAAAAACTTCCGTAATAGTTGGGTTCTTTATTTTAGCTCGCATTATCTCGCGCGGGGCATTAGCAAGGTCGGAATAAAAATTCATATAATCCAACCGAGCGACTGGTTTCGTCTTTCCGGCTTTAAATTTCTGAGCTATTACCTCCGCCTCATGTGCAAGTATTTTTTCAAGAATTGAATCTTCAATAGTAAAAGCGGTAATTAGGCTGACCAGCGAAAAAGTCAAACCAATGAGCAGTGTGAACCCTCCAAAAATGAAGAATACTTTACGCTCGATAGAGTGCTTAACTTTCATTTTCTACTACCAATTTGTATCCAACATTAGTGATAGTTTCTAGCATCGCGAAATCATAGGGTTTGTCGAGCGCACTTCTTAGGCTATAAATATGGGAACGTAGAGCATCACTATCAGGCTGTTCGTCTCCCCAGACAGAATGGATCATTTGAGAACGAGATACCGCCTGCGGATAGGCTTGAGCTAAACTGAGTATGATTTTGAAGCCGACATTGGTTAACTTCAAAGGCACCCCAGCTCTAGTCGCCGTATACTTTCCTTGGTCAATGATTAAATCGCCAATGCTAATCTCTTTACTTTGATGCAATTGGCTTCGCCGAGCCAAGGCCTCACAACGTAGACCGATCTCTCTAAACTCAAAAGGTTTAGTGACATAGTCATCGGCGCCTAAACCAAAGCCCTGCTCTTTATCCGCAAACGAATCACGCGCAGTCAACATTAATATAGGTAAATAGACGGTTGATTGCTGTTTGATTCGTGAACAGACTTCCAATCCGTCGATATCGGGCAAATTAAGATCGAGCAAAATGACATCAAAGTTTTGCTCGATCGCCAATTCTATTCCCTGTTTTCCTGTCGAAGCCCAGTCGACGACCCAAGTTAGCCCCTCAAGATACTCACACAATTGCTGAGCAATTGTGTGATTGTCCTCAATTAGTAAGATGGATAGTTTACTCAAACTTAAATTAGCCTAAAAAAAGTGGTTAGATTTATCTTAATCAAACATCAGTGAAATTGACGTGAAGAAACCAACGCTTAACTAGTTTGTTGGTGAGAATGACTACTTTGGATAGCCTTCAAAACAGCTAGCCTGCTGACCTGCATCGAACCAGTCAGGCTTTTCGCTGTAAAAAATATTCGCGTTAGGAGAAATCTGAGGGTCCTCATCTAAATATCCTGCAGGCACAACTAAATAACTGTTATCCCGACTGGCGTATGGTACTTGGCTTCCACATTGACTACAAAAACAATTTCGAAAACGCTCGGTATTAGGCAAGTCGTAGGTTGCTATTAATTCCTCACCCGCAATCCAATCGATTTTGTCCGGCGTAGTAAAAATAAGTGAAGCAAATGCCGAACCCGACTTTTTTTGGCAGCGGTCGCAATAACACTGAAAGAATCGCTGAAAGGGCCCTTCGACTTGGCAACGAACTGCGCCACATAAACAACTTCCCGAAACTTGATTATTACCCACTATTATCTCCTCATCCAAAAACTGGTTAGCTACGAAATGGTATCCAAACCTTAATTTTTCTCAGCCGCGGCAATCTTTTTGGCCAGTAATTCTTCTTCTAAAACATCAATTCTGTCGGCTTGCTCTCTAGTTATCTTATGAATCGTTTTGATATGACAGCGCTGCTCCGGAAAGCTAGGAACAAAAATTGAGTCAAATTTTGCATTAAGAGAAGAGTCGGAGCGATTTATGCCTATCGTATGAGAATACTGTAGTTCAATGCATGCCCCTCGTAAGGTGATAAAATAATTACGATTATAAGAAGTAGAAATAATTAAGTGACGATTACCAAGCTCTCGCCACCCGTAAAACCGAAACGCAGTGATGCGCTCTAAAGGTTCAGCCTTTATTTCAGCTAAGTAGTTTTGGTATAAGGTTTCTCTTTCGTCATTAGTAAGACGTTGAGATGCGCAACCAGTCAGAACGGCAAGTGTTGTTAATATCGAAACGAGGTATTTCATTGGCTCATCTCCCGAGTAGAAGAACAATTCTAATGTATAAGACCATAATGCGGCCCATCTGTTCAATGATTTATTACCAAAGCACCATACAAACCAAGTGCTTCAAGGGTTTTCGTATTGATAGCAGTGCTACTTTATTTGCTAGAAAGCAGCTGTTGTCAACGTTGGTTTGGGCTTATAGTATTAGCCTAAACTAGAATAGGGGTCGATTGAAAGGTTTGCTGCGGAAACCGGCGGATTATCGAGGAATATTAGACGCCACCAGTATCGCATTTGACTAGAGTGGCGCTTTTAAGAATAACACTAAATGGACGGTAGATTAGTCCAAGTCAACTTGATCAATATCCGACAAGTCGTTATCAAACCCAGAATCGTCATCACTGTCATATGAATCATCATTATCAGATTCAAATACAGTGTTTTGAACCTTTTCCTGGTCTACCAACCAAATCTGGCAACGAGCTTTAATCCGAAGGTACTTCATCCAGACTTTCTCTTCGAGCGTTTGAGCGTCTTGTTTTCCCTGAACGACTTTCAGAAAGTGCTTGTCTTCCTTATTTGGGTTTGACACCTGACCTTGCTGCAGGGCCAAAAATAAGGAGCCAAAGCGCTCAAGAAGATTCGACTCGAAAATAGTAAAATCGCCACTTCGACTAAAACTATAGGGAAATTTTTGCTTGTCATAGAATCGTTTAGCAAGAAAAAACTCTCTCGTTTGACTTGTGTCTTGCATGTCTAAAACTGTACTCATCCGCTTGGCCTCTATAGATTACTGGGATTGCATTAATTAGCCGAAGTTTTAACCGAATATGGATATAAAATAAAACAAATAAAACTAAAGGTTACGACAAAAATGTTTTATCATCTGAAAATATTCAAAAGCCGATAATCTTTGTGCAATATAACCAATAAGTTATACAACTACGTACCTACTTAAATCATTGATATTTTTGAGAGTTTTCGTTGTTATGGATATTCAGCTACTAAAAACATTTCTTGAAGTCAAAGCTACGCGTCATTTTGGCAGGGCTGCCGAAAACCTTTACCTTACTCAAGCGGCAGTCAGCGCAAGGATAAAGCAACTTGAAACGGTGTTAGGCACCCCGCTATTCACTCGATATCGTAATAATCTACAGCTGACTTCGGCGGGTGAGCGCTTGGTTGAACATGCGCAAACAATTTTGTTGTCTTGGGATAGAGCCAGAGCGGATATCTCATTAAAGAAAAACCAAGCACATGTTCTATCCTTAGGTGCTACCAGCGGACTGTGGGATTTGACCCTGCAAAAGTCCTTAAATTTATTGCATGCCGAACTGCCGCAAGTCGCACTTCGCGCTGAGTCTCACGGCCAAGATGTCGTAATAAGAAGACTGATGGAGCGCACCCTAGATATCGGATTAGTTTATGAACCGGCCAAATTAAGTGAACTACATTCACAAGAAATTACCCAAGCGCAACTGGTGCTAGTCAGCAGTATTCAAGGCGATACGGTATCCAATGCACTCAATCGAAATTATGTCTCTGTTGATTGGGGTACAGCGTTCGATATTAACTTTGGCCAGACCTTTCATGAAGTCTTACCGGCAGTCCTTTATACAACTCATGCGAGGATAGCACTTGATTTTATTCACTATCATGGTGGCAGTGCCTACCTCCCTCTGGCACTGGTCAAAAGTACTCTCGGCAAGTCACTATTCTTAGTGGAAAACGCCGCGACTTTTAATCGACCTATTTTCGCCTGTCAGCATGTTGAAAATAGAAACACTAGTCTTATCGAAAAAGCGATTGCTATTATTAAAGATCTAGAATAACTAATCACAACAAACAATCACTCATCCCCTCTGCGACCGGACAAGTAATCTTTTTTATCTATATCACTAATTGTTTTTGTTGGCCTAAGAAAAAAACCGGTGGTAATTTACAACTTCCGACAAACCTTTCAGGTAGAAATCATGAAATTTCTATTAACAAGTTTACTAGCTTTGAG
Source organism: Kangiellaceae bacterium (assembly GCA_039969155.1). Classification (GTDB taxonomy): domain Bacteria; phylum Pseudomonadota; class Gammaproteobacteria; order Enterobacterales; family Kangiellaceae. The sequence continues at coordinate 7,892 of JBDVOJ010000097.1, read as the reverse complement.
TGTATTACATTTTCAGGCCATTGCTGAAGAAGCAAAACCGGCTCCTCCCGAGGTGCTAAAAGAGATAAAACAAGAGTGTGCAGAATATGCTAAAGAAGATGAAATCCCCAAGGAAGAGCTTAGTGAATATATGCATAATTGCGTGAATGACGAGTTGGCAGAAAGAGGCTTCGCTCCTCTTAAAAAGCTCTAAACCTTATAACCATTAAGCTATTTCCCCGGACGCCCAACTTGAAACATTGGGCGTCTTTATTTTTTCCTTTCCGGTTTCCTAGATAATCAGCAACCTGTGGAAATCTGATGTGCGTTAAACCTATCGCTTACGACACTTTTTATTAGCTTGTACTGCAGGAAATTTACTGAGTTAGTTGGGGAGGTTGGTGAGTAAATCGATACAGCTGAAAATATTCAGAATTTTCAAGATGATAAAATGATTATTCACGAAAATTAGAAACTAATTCTTGCGGGAGCTAGCTGTTAGTATTTTAAATGAGTGCTAGCTCCCGCTCTTTGTCATGTTCCTTCAGACACGATCCCTTATATTCTTTATTAACTACAAAATATTCTTAATTCGCGACAGAGTGTCCATCAATGATAATCCTCGTGTTCAGCCATAAAACGTTTACTTTTTATGGACTTCCGGCTAGTCCAATGACCGCGCTTTTTTTCAACGTAAAAATCATCGTCAAATGAACGACGCTTTTGCTCAGACCGTACAACTCTGTTTGATGTTTCCACTTCAAATCCTCAAAGAAAGTATCAAGAACTGGGATTATTATAGATACAAGTAATTTATTTAGGGAAACTAAAGATTTTGATTTTCTCGACAAAATATTTTTATACTGAGCGCCCAGTTAATTCAACTACTTGCTGTAGAACTAAATCAGCATAATTGATAGGATTTAACCAATAGTGATAATCCTCAAACAACTCTGACTATTTTGATCATGAAACAAGCAACAATATCTCCCAATGGCATAGACAACCGACTATTTATCACCCTTGTATGTGGCGTATTACTGTTGTTTTCTATGAAACTCGCCAGCAAGGATTACCTAAGTTTTAAAACCGAGGACGAAGCTAACAATATTGAAATTTTTAAGAAGGCTAGTCCGTCAGTGGTTTACGTCACCAATAAGACCATTCAACGAGACTTCTTTTCCTTTAATGTACAAGAAGTACCACAAGGTACTGGCTCTGGATTTATCTGGAACGAGTCAGGAATTATCGTGACAAATTTTCACGTTATTCAAGGTGCATCTAGAATAACCGTGACTCTACAAGACGGCACTGACTTAGAAGCGAGCCTGGTGGGCGTTGCTCCAGACAAAGACCTTGCGGTATTGAAAGTTAGAGCCTCAAAGTCTCTAACGGCTTTGCCTTTGGGAGACTCCTCCTTATTAGAAGTTGGACGAAAAGTCATAGCGATAGGAAACCCTTTTGGGTTGGACACTACTCTAACCGTGGGAGTGGTCAGTGCGCTTGATCGAGAGATTGATGCAGTAACCAACCGAAAGATTAGAGGTGTCATTCAAACCGATGCGTCCATAAACCCCGGTAATTCCGGCGGCCCATTGCTCAACTCGCTAGGCCAACTAGTGGGTGTAAATACGGCCATATATAGTCCGTCAGGTGCAAGTGCTGGTATTGGATTTGCCATTCCTGTCAATACGGTGAAACAGATCGTGCCGCAACTAATTAAGTACGGAAAGATAATTAGACCAGATCTAGGGATTGAAACAGCACCAGACTACTGGGCCAGAAGACTTGGCGTTGAAGGTGTACTAGTACTAAGAACCAAACGAGGTTCAAGTGCAGAAAAGGCTGGGATCATTGGCATGAGCCGAGACCGTCGCGGTAATATTGTGATAGGTGATCTCATTGTCAGCGTTAACGGGCAACCAGTTACGAACTCGGACGATTTACTTAACTTGTTGGAACAGCACAAAGTTGGAGATACTGTTTCTGTGGTAATCGAAAGAGAGGGTCGTCAATACAAAACGGATATTACTTTGAATTTTGTTTCGGGAGCCTCTATCTAACTCCCCCCGCCTGTTCTTGAAAGATATAAATCATTAAGATTGGGTTTGCAGTCTAAAAAGGTTATTTAGCTCAGATATTTCTCTTCCCAGCTATCAAGTTGAAGTTCCATTAGTCGGGCAAATTCTGCGGGGTCCTTTTCTAATAGAGCTTTTTGATCTGCGGGAATAGATAACCTTTCTGTTAAGTGTTTATTTGCCCAAAGTACCATCTCAATCAACATACCCATTAAGTCTCGACCGACTTTAGTCAAATAGTAAAGCTTCCTCTTTTTGTTTTGAGGGTGTGTTAAAGAACTTATTAGCCCATCCATTTCTAGCTTTTTGAGTCGAGTGGTTAATATGCTGGTTGAAATTTGCTCTTCCTCAGCTAACAGATCCTTATACTCGTGAATGCCCTTAAACATCAAGCTTCTAATAATTACCAAAGTCCAATGATCACCAATGATATCCAGCGAGCAGGCAATTGGACAGCCTGTGCGCTGTCTATGTTCAATCTTTGCTACCATATTTATACTTGCATAATGAAAGTGATTGTGAGTTAATACTTTCATTATAGAAGTGAAATTAAGAATAGCAAGCTTTTCTTGGTGAACGATTAGTTTCCAAGTCAACTTGTTAAAGGGGGAAACGTACTTGTGAAGAAATTATTACTTTTTGTAGTCTGTTATTTTGTCATAACAATGGCTTGGGCGTATCCCTGGCATTTAATCTGGTTTCATGAAAAATATGTTGCTTGGGGGGCTGTTACTCGGCAAGAACCCATTATGCTCTTGGGTATCTCTGCCATTTTTATTCAAGGAACGGTCATTGGCTATCTCTACCCTTTTTTCAAGAATGAAAATAGCAATTCTATAATAAACGGCATAAAATTTAATCTCATCATTGGGTTGATGACCTACACAGCAATGGGGTTTGCAACCGCCGCGAAAATACAAATAGAGCCCGTCTCAGCATTTTTGACTTATCACTCGATATTCCAACTTGTACAATTTACACTCACAGGAATAGCATTGGGTTGGATCTATCAAACAGAAAAAAACTAGACAAGGAGGTTATTATGGCGCATTGGTTGGTACCAGCAAATACGAAATTTTATGATGTGGTTGGAGCTTTTAGTCAATCGAGCACCTATTGGCCAATGAAAGCTAAACTCAAGCTCGGAGATATCGTGTATATCTACCTCTCAGCCCCTCAAAAACAAGTAGCTTACACTTGTGAAGTCATCAAAATTGACCTCCCACTGGAAACAGTTTTTGATTCTATTTGTGAGTTTTCTATAGGTCTTATCGACAAAAAGAAACCGACAAAACCTTTTGCCGAACTCTCAAATATCGTTTCCATACAGCTTGATAAACAAAGTTTTTTGGGATACCAATACTTAAAGGAAAATGGCCTCAATGGAATGTTGATGGGGCCGAGAAAGCTCGAAAATAACCTCCCTCTGTTAAAATATATTCAGGAACGATTAGCATGAACTACCAAGAAGCATTCAACCGATTACTAGCTGAAGAAGGCGTTGAGTCTTCGACGATGATGAAAACTCCCTGTTTGCGCTTTAAGGGAGAGTTTCTAGGTATGTTCTTTGACAAAGAAGATGCACTAATAATTAAAGTTTCTCCCCAAAGAGTTAACCAAATAATTGAACTAGAGTTAGGTCGAGAGTTTAACTTTACGAAAAAGCGATTTAAGGAGTGGGTTTTAATACCATCCGAACAAGAGGAACAGTTCGACCGATTTCTGACAGAAGCGCTAAACTACGCTAAAGGAAAACAAAAACAATAACTATTGTTGTTGATATATTCTGCTTGGAAAAGATTCGAGCGCTCCGCTAAGACATCAACCGCTTGCGCATTTCCGCTAACCGATCTTTCCCCTGTTCTCGTTTCTCATCGTCACTTAAGGGAACTTGATCAACCTCCCATTCAAGATCTTCCTGAGGCATTTCTTCTAAGAATCGACTAGGAACAGAATCTACCATTTCTCCATAGCGCTGTCTTTTTTCCGCGACAATAATCGAAAGTGATTCTTCCGCCCGAGTAATTCCCACATAGGCTAGTCGTCGTTCCTCTTCAACATTGTCTTCTTCAATCGACGATTTATGCGGAAGTAATTCCTCTTCCATACCAACTAAATAGACGTGCGGGAATTCCAACCCCTTAGAAGCGTGCAATGTCATTAGTTGGACTTCGTTGGCATCTTCCTCTTCTTCCTCGCCTCTATCTAACATTTCTCTTAAGCAAAGCTTAGTAATCGTTTCGGCAAACGGGTCGTCGGCCAATTTATTATTTTCTAAACCTGACTCAATCCAACCTAATAGTGTTTCGACATTACTCCAGCGATACTCAGCAGCTTTAGGCGAACTTGAGTTATCAAACAAAAACCCTTGATAACCAATATAGGCGATCATTTCCCGGATCACCGACATAGAATCGCCACGGCGAATATTATCTGAAGCTTTGGCCATTAACTCGCCAAATCGCCTAACGGCAGCCAGTCCTTTGCCAGTGAGAGTTTGCTCCAAACCAACTTCAAAAATTGATTCGAACAAACTGATGTGTCTTTCATTGGCGTAACTGCCTAGTTTTTCCAGAGTGCTGACACCAATTTCACGACGAGGCACATTAGCTATGCGAATAAACGCATTGTCGTCATCCTGGTTCACTAATAAACGGAAGTAAGCCATCACATCCTTAATTTCGGCTCTCGCAAAAAACGACGTTGTTCCACTTATTTTATAAGGGATTTGTTTATCGACTAGAAACTTTTCCAAGAGTCTTGATTGATGATTACCACGATACAAAATTGCAAAATCTTTGTAAGGAATGTTCTTATTGATACGGGCTGAAAGTATTTCTTTAGTTACACGATCGGCTTCATCGTTATCATTTTTAGCGGATAAAATTCTGATCGGCTCGCCATAGTGTTTATCTGACCAAAGGCGTTTCTTGAAAATATGCTCATTATTTTGAATAAGCACGTTGGCAGATTTTAAAATACGCCCGGCTGAGCGATAATTCTGCTCGAGCTTAACCACTCTTAAGTTCGGAAAATCCTTTTGCAGTAGCTCTAAGTTTTTGGGTTGCGCGCCCCGCCAGGAATAGATCGATTGATCGTCATCGCCAACCACCGTGAAATTTCCAAGTCGCCCGGTGATCAGTTTGACTAATTCATATTGACTGGTATTAGTATCTTGATATTCATCGACTAATAAATAACGAATTTTATTGTGCCAGCGCTCTCTGACTTTCTGCTCATTCATCAGTAGTAATGTTGGAATAAGGATCAGATCATCAAAATCAACGGCGTTAAAGGCTCGAAGACTTCGAGTATAAGCATCATATAATTTTGCTGCTAGAACCAACTCTTGATTATCAGCTATCGCAATTGCCCTGTCAGGCAGAATAAGATCATTTTTCCAACGCGAAATTTGAGCCAGAATATCCGACATCTCTTTTTTATCGGCATCGTCGCTTTTCTTACAAAGTTCTTTAATTAATTGAAAGGAATCTTGGTCATCAAAAATGGTAAAGTTTTTACGAAATCCCAACGCTTTATATTCTCGCCGAATAATGTTGAGACCCAAATTATGGAAAGTGGAAACAATCAGACCTTTGGCATTGGAGTCGCCAAGCAATTTTGTGACACGCGCTTTCATCTCTTTGGCTGCTTTATTGGTAAAAGTTACCGCCGCAATATTTTTAGCTTGATAGCCACAATGGTTAATTAGATGGACGATCTTTTGAGTTATAACCGCCGTCTTTCCGCTGCCCGCACCGGCCAGCACTAAAAGTGGTGACGTGGTTAGCTTAACGGCTTGATCTTGTTGAGGATTTAATCGGACGGTGGCCACTAACTGCTATTCTCGCTGAATCGTTTAGTTTGGGTAATGGTTGAAAGTTGTGAACTTGGATACCCAGCTACTTGGATATTTAAGGGTCATTAAGAGTGAATTAACAACAACTAGCGCTATTGTAATTCACTCTGATTTTCTTTAATACTACTATTTGCGTTTTATGGAATGCGTTCTGTTTATGCCGTCCAGCCTTTTGAGTTCGCATCTTTAGAAAGCCAAACCAACGCAATGGCTATCAACATAACCATACCAGGCATCACAGCACTACCTGGGCCGTATACAGCCACTGAATCGATGATGAAGAATGAATGGTACATTTGAACACAAACCCCAACTAACGAAACGATTAATAAATAGAATGCGACTGACTTTTTAAGGGCTAATAGCAATGTACCAAGCGCGCCGCCAATGACGGCGCAGCCAAAGGCAATATTTACCCACATTGGAATATTTTCATATAATCCGCGTTCGGCCTCTGGCAATGATGCGATCATTTCTGGCGTCATCATCATTTGTGCAGCGAATGCTGCGACACCCAATAAGTTCCAAACAAAGGCAACCCACGCAACCACGCTAAACCACTTTGGAATTGCTGATTCTGTAGTCATAAATTTCTCCTGTTTCAATGATTTATTATTGTTATCGATGCTCATAGATACTGAATAGCAGGGAGGCATCGGAATGCTCTATCGTTCTTATTATTTGCAGCCGTTAATCACTTGCTTGTTTCGCTAGTGATTATAGTGACGTTTTAGAATAACACTCGAGTCTTACGAGTTGTAGACAACAAACCATTGGTATAGGATGGTCATTATCTGGCAAACGAATTTCAAACGAACAACTATCCTATCATAAAAGGCGGATCTCATGAAAATACTCTTGCTGCTATTGCTGGCTCCCGTTTCTGTATTAGCCGATGTGGTTGATAGTTCAGCTAATGGTTTTACCATCAGTATCGAGAGACAGGTTAATGTTAGCCAGCAACAAGCCTACCGACAATTTTCGCGTGTTGGGGAGTGGTGGCTTGCTGATCATACTTACTTTGGTAAGTCTGAAAATTTATCATTCGACTTAAAAGCAGGCGGTTGTTTTTGTGAAATAGAGAATGATAAACAAGTCTTACATATGACCATTTCTTTCGTTAATCCTGAGAACGAAGTAAGGATGATCGGAGGCTTAGGCCCGCTTCAAATAATGGGGATTAGCGGGGGAATGTCTTGGAGCTTTGAAGCAATTAGCGAAGGTAAGACGAAAATTACCCACCGCTACCAAGTATCTGGGTCAATTAATGGTGGACTCGACAAGTTGGCTGCAATCGTTAACAAGGTTCAAACGATGCAAGTTGACTCACTCGTTAGTAAGTTATCAGCGAACTAAGTTAAGCTGAGAATACTAGTCATTCTTTTTCGTAAAACTTTTCTTGGTATTTATAAAATGAATAAAGAAACGCTCAGAACTTCACTATCGAAATGGACGTTTGAATTTTTCTTGATCGTAATTGGCGTCACCATCGCACTATGGTTGGAGAATATCGCAGAAGAGAACAAGGAACGGCAAATCGAGCAGGAGTACATGCTTAGTTTTCAGGGGGATGTCAGTAAAGATATCGTTCGCTTGCAAAATAATATTAAGAATAATTCAGAAATCGTCAAACAAGTGGAAGCTTTCTTAGGAAAAATGATGAAGGGAGAAATCACGGAAGAAAACCTACTTTCAGAAGTCGGTAGCATGATGCACTATGATTATTTTTCCCCAGATGACTTTACTCTCAGTTCCATCAAAGCCAGCGGTGACTTTAGGTTGCTCAGAGATCCTTTGGTCAAACGAAAAATCCTTCAACTAAGACGAGCTTATGATGAAATCGATGTGCTCCAGCAAAATTTTCAAAAAGCGCTCGATTCACAAATCGTTCCTATGTTTATTGAAAACATTGATATGACCCGAGGAAAGGTGATTAATCCTGACTTTATCAGAGATCACCGCTTGGCCAATATCGC
>JBDVOJ010000096.1:0-47686 GCA_039969155.1 Kangiellaceae bacterium | reverse complement strand
ATATACCTGTCGCTTACCAGCGCCAAAAGCTACAATCATAATAACAGAAAATAGTTGTAAATATTAAGTAGACATGCCGCGCAAAATAATCCGTAAATACTTACCCGATCCGGACAAAATCAAAGGAAATCGTTTCCTTACGGTTTTTGGCCCCGTCATTCATGAACCTCAACTTTGGCACCTTACACGCCATTCGGTAAGTAAGGCGTTTTTTATTGGATTGTTTTTCGCTTTTTGGCCAGTCCCATTCCAGATGGTTCTAGCGGCAGGCGGAGCAATTTTAATTCGAGGTAATTTACCTCTTTCCGTCGCATTAGTTTGGATAACAAACCCAGTAACTATGCCTTTTCTATTCGGATTCGCTTATTTTGTTGGTGTATCAGTACTAGGCCACCAATCAACGGAATTCGAATTTAACCTTAGTTGGCAGTGGTTAGAGAATAACTTACAAGCGCTATGGCAACCATTTATCTTAGGATGTGCGATTTGCGCATTAGTCGCTGGCACCATTGGATATTTTGCTATCGGGGTATTCTGGCGACTTCATATCGGTCATGCTTGGAAATCAAGAATCTTGCATCGGCGTGTTAGAGATGAGTCGAACCAGCAGAATAACCAATAAATCGAAAAATAGTAGGATAAGACGATTGGAGCCGGTTGATCTGGACATTAGCTACAAATTCCACTAAATTAGCATATGCTTATATAAGGTTCATATTCTTCAAAGTCACAGTTTAATCGAATGGTGATTCAAGCATTTTAAACAAATCAACTTGAAAACTCATTGGTCGGCAGGAATAGCTCAGATGTCCGAAGTGTTAAGAGATACTTTATCAAATTGCTCACAAATTAACGAACAGCCAATTTATCAGCATGCTGAGGCAGCGACTCGTCAATTAAAAGCGCTTGCCAACGTTAATCGGCTGATGATTCTATGCATACTTTGTGAAGAAGAGCTCTCTGTAACTGAACTAAATGATAAACTAGATATTTCTCAATCGGCTTTATCTCAACATTTAGCAAAATTGCGAGATGACGAAATAGTAAGCACTCGACGTGAATCGCAAACTATCTATTACTCAATAGCGGACGGCATTGCCAAAGATATTATCCAAGTATTACACGATTTTTACTGCACATAATTCTATTCTTTTCGGATGGCCTTAACGCTTTTCCTTTGTTTCAAGAATAACCGAAGTATTTGTTCTGACAACGCCTTCTAAATCCCCGATATGATCAATTAAATGACTTAGTTGCTCAGTGTTTCTAGCATGAATAACCGCAATCATGTCGTATTCACCGCTAATCGCGTGTACAGCAGAAACTTGCTCTATTTTCATTAGAGCGGAAGAAACGATTGAGGCACTTTTTTGCTCAGCTGCTATAGCCACGTGTGCAGACACGAATTGATTGAGGTATTCTTTACCAAGTAACAAAGTATATCCCATTATAACGCCTTCTTTTTCCAGTTTAGCGATGCGAGCCTGTACCGTGGCTCGTGACACCTTGAGCTTTCTTGCGATATCAGAAATTGTCGCTCTAACATCTTCTTTAAGCACACTAATTAACCGTTCTTCACTATCTGTTGGCATTTTGACACCTTGACTTAGCATTTTGTCATTTTTATATCACAAATTTGTAATTTTTGACACTTCAAATTGACGATTAGGTTATCCATAATGTTTCCCTGTCGTATCAAAGCGGTGTTTTTAACTGCTTTGATATAAAATACTAGTGAATTCACCGATTAGAAGAGAGTCAAAGTCATGTCTGATACCAACCAAGTTACAAGAGAATTATTTGATGAAGTTATGGTGCCAAATTACGCACCGTCAAAAGTAATCCCTGTGAAAGGTGAAGGTTCAAAAGTGTGGGATCAACAAGGAAACGAATACATTGATTTCGCCGGCGGGATAGCGGTTAATTGTTTAGGGCACTGTCATCCAAACCTAGTAAAAGCTTTGACTGAACAAGGCAATAAAATTTGGCATCTTTCCAATGTAATGACCAATGAACCAGCTTTAAGACTAGCTAAAAAGATGTGTGATGCGACTTTTGCGGAAAAAGTCTATTTTGCAAATTCCGGTGGAGAAGCCAACGAAGCAGCGCTAAAACTGGCAAGACGTTGGGCACTCGATAAACATGGTGAAGAAAAATCACACATCATAGCATTCAAACAAGGGTTCCATGGTAGAACCTTCTTCACAGTCACTGTAGGTGGCCAACCAGCCTATTCTGACGGATTTGGACCAAAGCCCGGTGACGTTTACCATGCCGAGTACAATAATTTAGAAAGCGTAAAAGCGCTTATCTCTGAAAAGACCTGTGCAGTCGTAATGGAACCACTTCAAGGTGAAGGTGGGATCATTGAGCCTACTGACGAATTTGTAAAAGGTGTCAGACAGTTGTGTGACGAAAATAACGCGCTATTAGTATTCGATGAAGTACAAACAGGTGTCGGTCGTCTCGGAAGTTTGTATGCTTATATGGATCTTGGAGTGACTCCAGACATTTTAACAAGCGCCAAAGCGCTTGGTGGTGGTTTCCCTATCGGTGCGATGATCACCACAACTGAAATCGCGCAACATCTAAAGATAGGAACTCATGGTAGTACTTATGGTGGCAATCCTCTTGGCTGCGCCGTTGCCGAAGCCGCATTTGATACGGTAAATGATGCTAAAGTTTTAGAAGGAGTAAAAGCGAAATCAAAAATATTTGTCGACGCTTTAAATGAAATTAATGCGAAGCACCAGGCATTTAGTGAAATTCGTGGTAAAGGTTTGCTTATCGGTGCTGTTCTCAAAGAAGAATATAAGGGTAGAGCCAAAGAAATTTTAATGGCCGCTATGGATGAAGGTGTGATGACTCTTATTGCTGGCGCCAATGTTTGCCGTTTCGCGCCATCGTTGATTGTTCCAGATGATGTGATCAAAGATGGCATGGCCAAATTTGAAAAAGCTGTAGCTAAAATAGTTCAGGGCTAATCTTTTACCCAATACTAAACTGCGATTTATACAGAAAGCAGGTGTTATTAGCCTGCTTTTTTGTCTTCATTATAAAGAGAGAATTCAATGATAATTATTCGACCAATTCAAGCCGACGACTACGATTCACTCTATCAAATTGCAGTTGACTCCGGCCATGGTTTTACTTCATTACCTGTCAATGAAGAACTCTTACAAAGTAAAATTAAACGTTCTGAAGAATCCTTTTCTGCAGAAGTGACTGAACCCGGTGATCAAGGTTACTTATTTGTAATGGAAGATACAGACACCGGAGAGATTGTCGGTACCTCTGGGGTGGAAGCTGCGGTAGGACTTGATTCACCTTTTTATCATTATCACTTAGGCAAGGTGGTTCATTCATCTAGCGAACTTAAAGTTCACAATACAGTTAACACACTGACGCTTTGCAACGACTACTCTGGTGTGACGGAAATATGTACTTTATTTCTTAAAGAAAAAGCTCGGGTAAACAGTAATGGTCGCTTTCTTTCGCGTTTCCGTTTTTTATTTATTGGCGAGCATGAAAAACGCTTCAGCGACAAAATTATTGCAGAAATGCGCGGAGTATCCGATGAAAATGGCCGCTCACCATTTTGGGAATGGCTAGAGAAAAACTTTTTCTCAATCGACTTCCCAACTGCAGACTACCTGACAGGAACGGGCAACAAACGTTTTATCGCAGAATTAATGCCTAAGTATCCCATTTATGTCAGCCTATTAAGTGAGGCTGCTCAAACTGTGATTAACAAAGTACACACCAAAACTGAACCGGCACTAAGACTACTCGAATCAGAAGGGTTTCATCGGAGTGACTATGTCGATATTTTTGACGCTGGCCCTACCATTGTCTCTCAAAGGCAACATATAAAAACGATTAAACAAAGCCAGCGACTACAAGTTAAGTATATCAACGAGAATGATTCGGTCGATGAAAACTCCAGCAGTATGCAACAAAAATATATTATGTGTAATACAAAGCTTGAGGATTTCAGAGCGATACAAGCCAAGGTCTCAATTTGTGACAATGATCGCTATGCGCTGCTTACCGAACAAATGGCCGAGATTCTCAAAGTGAAAGAAAATGATTGGATTAGAATTATCGCTAACTAATCTAAACCCGATTGATTAGTACAATCAAATTGAAACGAATCGAAATTGATGTCAAACAAAATTTTAATAAGGTGAATTGAAAATGACTCATTCAACACAATTAATTAACGGTGAATGGCAAGCTGGTAATGGCACCGAGTTTACAAGCCTTAATCCAGCCAAAAACGAAGTCGTCTGGCGTGGCAACGCGGCAGATAAATCACAAGTTGATGCGGCAGTCGCAGCTGCTCGAGAAGCGTTTAAATCATGGTCTGCAAAAAGTTATGAAGAACGGTTAGCTCAGGTCAAAAAGTTTGGTGAAGAGTTATTAAGCTTCAAATCGGAACTAGCAGAAGCTATTTCTCAAGAAACAGGCAGACCACTTTGGGAGACCACTGCAGAAGTTGGTGGAATGGTAGGAAAGATTGCTATTTCAGAAAAAGCGTTTGCAGAGAGAACCGGTACCGTCGAAAGCGAAATGGCCGGCTCAAAAGCATTTATCAGACATAAGCCGCATGGTGTGGTTGCTGTTTTTGGCCCTTATAACTTTCCAGGACATCTGCCTAATGGACATATCATACCAGCGCTTTTAGCGGGAAATACTGTCGTTTTTAAACCGAGTGAATTAACCCCTAAGGTTGCCGAAATTACATTAAAAGCATGGTTAAAATCTGGGTTACCAAAAGGTGTCATCAATTTGGTTCAAGGTGAAGTTGAGACAGGCATTGCTCTGGCCGGAAATCCTGATATAGACGGACTATTCTTTACTGGAAGCTCAAATACCGGCCACTTGTTACACAAACAGTTTGCAGGCCAGCCCGGCAAAATTTTAGCCTTAGAAATGGGCGGCAACAACCCATTAATTGTCAGTGGTGTTTCAGATGTTGATGCGGTTGTTCATGATCTCGTTCAATCAGCTTTTGTAACTACGGGACAACGTTGTACCTGCGCACGTCGTATTTTTATCGAGAACGGAGAGCAAGGCGACTCAATCATCAAACGTTTTATTGAGGTCAGTAAAAATATCAAAATTGGCCACTATGACGATGAAGACACACCATTTTTTGGGTCACTCATCTCTGAGAAAGCCGCCCTCGATATGGTTGCAGCACAGAAAAAATTAATTGAGTTAGGCGGACAGTCGTTATTGGAGCTAAGACACCTAGAAAAAGGGACTGGATTTGTATCAGCAGGTATTATCGATATGACTGGTGTTGAAAATATTCCGGACGAAGAATATTTTGGCCCTCTAGTTAAAGTTTATCGTTACGATAATTTGGACGACGCATTATCAATGGCCAATCAAACTCAATTTGGATTGTCGGCAGCACTCTTAAGCGATAGCCATGAGACTTACCAAAAGTTCTTTGCTTCTACTCGCGCCGGAATTGTTAATTGGAATAGACCTACGACGGGCGCAAATTCTCAAGCACCTTTTGGTGGAATAGGAGCTAGTGGTAATCACCGAGCGAGTGCCTATTACGCTGCTGATTATTGTGCTTACCCGATTTCATCAGTTGAAAATGAAAAGGTTGTAATGCCAGAAAAACTAAGCCCAGGCTTAAGCTTCTAAAATCTATACTAGTGCATGCTTCTCTACTGAAGTATGCACTCTTTTGTCATAAAAAGACCATTCTCTGATCTAGAACATAGTTTTCCTTTATTGATACCGTTTAAAATCTCACTAGAAAAATTCTATGGAAATAAAACAATCAACCTCGAATTCTTGTTTTGGAATGTGGAGTTTGTAGTGAAATATTTATCTGCCATCTTTACCGGTGCCATATTTATTATTATGGTCATGATCTGCTTGCAATTGGCATTTGTCTTTGTTGCAGTCGGTTATAACGCCTTGGCAATTAGATACGAAGTTCTCAATTCTGTAACTGGCTATTTTCGGTATTTAATTGGGATCCCTCTATTGCTCTTAGTTAGCTTTTTCGGCGGTTACATCGCAGCAGCAATGGCTAAAAAAAGAACCAATTATGTAGTCTGGATAGTTTGTTCATCAGCAGCACTTATTTCACAAGGTGGTATGCTATTCACTACCCTAGAATTCTCAAAAATAACCTTGACTGGAATTGTGGTAATTCTTTTGTCGATAATTGGTGCAATAACTGGTGGTCAACATTGGCTGCAAAAATCTCCAGAATAAGTTCATAGTATCAGTTGTTAAAGCCTAATCGGTTTCATAGACTACTTTATGTAGCAGACTCTTATCGATATGTTCAAATTTCTTTCCGTAAATATCTAACCACATCCTTTCTACATACGACAAACTATTCTCATTCACAGTTAACGTCATGTTGAACGAATTAGTCCTCGCTTTACTATTCATAAAAGGCGATTGCAAAATTCCGAAATCTTTATTGTCGGTATTGGCAGATACTTCAAAGTGAGTGCCCTGCTCGTCCTTTCGAATAGAACCACCGGCTAGAATACACACTCCGCGAGGTATGGTTAAAGAATGCATAATTAGTCCGGTGGATGCTTCATAAATCCAATGACCTATCTGGTCATGAAAAACCCTGCCAGTCGCTTTCTTACGTACTAAGTGGTGATATTTAACAGAAACAAGTTGCTGCTCTTCAGCATTTTCAGCTGGTCCCGATGGCGTAACAATCAATTCATCACTGTATGCCGATTTATCTGGGTTTGCTGCAGCGTCTGGAGCGACATCTAACCCTTTGTTCCCCGACCAACGTCCTATTAGTTGAAACAATGGACCATAGTCTATGCCATCAATTTTATTGCTCATCATTGTTACCTTTTGAATTGACTTTAGTGTTTTCAATTTTAATGACTCTTGACTCACCAGGGATTGAAAAATAGTCCAATCCTGAATCCTTCACGCTACTCGGTACTTCGACCGGAACATGGATCCCGATACTTTTATTCGCGTTAATCGTTTTGGTTAAGATGGTTCGTCCTTGATGACTATCATAAAACCAATACGGTGGAAAAGCGACGTTTGTCATCTTACTCTTCCAATGTGCAGTGTGTGGTTCAAAATGTTGTTGGTTAGGATCAGCATCCCCCATATGAATAACCGTTAACTGCCCTTCTTGAATACTGTCTTTATCTTCATCGTATTTTTTTAACAATGTTACTCGATAGACAATATTCTCTATTTCTGCTCGGCCTGGCCAACCAGCATGCGGTATTCTAACTGCTTCGACTCGAATTTCCTTGTGCTCAACTTTTATTGCTTGCTGGGCTAATGCTAAATCAATTGGTATAAATCGTTTTCTAACACTTTCGCTTGGGCTTAACTTTTTCAATTGTTCAATCGCTTGTTGAGGGGCGACTAGTGACACCTGAGGTTGATTATTCATGTATTTTAACACTTCTTGCGCGGCAAAATGGTCTGCATGCGCATGGCTAATCAATACCATATCGATACTGTTATAGGGTTGAATTCCTTGGTGGATCTTAGAAACTATTTCACTTGGTACTAATTGATAGAATCCAAAATCATTATGAAAAAAAGGATCAAAAAGGATCTTCTTATCCTCAAGAGACACCATAATTGCTTCATTCCCTAGGTAAACTACTTCACCATGGTCACTACTAGACACCACAACTTTATCAACGTTACCGACTCCTCCATGAGAAAACACTTGTTGACAAAAAATCAGAAAGATTGAAGTCATGGTTATTATTTGTACTATTTTCAGTTTCTTCATAGAAATCATTAATCCAATTACATTCTAAATTAATCCATAACACCTATTATGCCTAAATTTTGTAGAGTGATAAAAATATCTAACAACTATTTTGCACTTTCTAAGCAAAAAATAGGTAGAATGTTAAGTTAGATGCGTAGGAGTCAATTACGACTTGGCTCAGAATACCATGACTTAAAGTTACCGTTTTCACAATCAATGACAGGGGAACCGTTTTGAAATCTCTTATCTACTCTTTTTGGTCAATCTGCCTGCTGGCAATTTCCAATATTGCTAGTGCCGCCACTTTTGAAAAGGATTGGCATACTTATTCCAACTATCAGCAAGTTGTTTCGACCCATGTTCACCTCGATTTAACAGTCGATTTCAAAAAGCGACAGCTTGTAGGCAGTATCACCCATGATCTAAAAAAGATATCCGAAAGTACCGATCGCTTAATACTGGATACTCGCGACCTCGAGATTCATAAAGCCGAATTTTATGATGGTACAAACTGGCGAAAAACAACTTTTAAGCTCGATGAAAGAGACAGCGTTAGAGGCAGTAAACTAACTATTAGGCTACCCAAAAACGCTACAAAGGTAAGAGTTAATTACAATTCTTTACCACAAGCTTCGGGATTACAATGGTTAAAGCCAATCCAGACGGCAGGTAAAAAGCATCCATTTATGTTCAGTCAGTCGCAAGCCATTCATGCGCGTAGCTGGATGCCGATCCAAGACACTCCAGCAATGAGAGTTAGCTACACCGCAAAAGTTAAAACTGATAAATCGCTTCGCCCTATTATGAGCGCAGAGAATAATCCTGAATGGCAAAGCAATGGAATTTATGAATTTTCCATGCCGCAACCGATCCCGCCTTATTTGATTGCGATTGCGGCGGGTAACATTCACTATAAAAAGATGTCTAAGCAGACGGCTATTTACGCAGAACCACAGTATTTAGAATCTGCGGCAAAGGAGTTTGAAGATACCCAAGAGATGATTGACAAGGCAGAAAAACTTTACGGTAAATATCGCTGGTCCGATTATGACCTATTGATCTTACCTCCATCATTTCCATTTGGGGGGATGGAAAACCCTAGGCTTTCATTTATTACACCCACAGTGATTGCCGGTGACAAAAGCTTAGTTAATTTAATAGCGCATGAGCTAGCTCACTCATGGTCTGGTAACTTAGTTACTAACGCGACATGGCGTGATCTATGGCTAAATGAAGGATTCACTAGTTACGTCGAAAACCGCATAATGGAAGAAGTGTTTGGTGAGAAACGCGCGGTTATGGAACAAGCGCTTGCAGCGCAAGGATTAGATGAAGAATTAGTAGAGTTACCGAAAGGCGATACTATTCTACATGTAAAAATTGAGGGAAGAGATCCCGATGATGCTTTCTCAGGTGTTCCCTACACAAAAGGACAATTATTTCTAATGTATCTTGAGCAAAAATTTGGTCGAGATCGATTTGATCCCTTCTTAAGAAAATACTTTGATGATCACGCTTTTCAAAGTATCGACACCAGAAATTTTATCAGCTATTTAGATAAAAACTTATTAAGTAAATACCCAAACGTTGTATCGATGCAAAAAATTAAAGCTTGGGTTAAAGAGCCGATGCTCCCGGCAGACGCCCCCAAACCAACGTCAGACGCTTTCAAAATGGTCGACAAAGCTAAAAGCGCATGGCTAAAGAGTGATATTAAATTATCGGATATAAAAACCGGCCAGTGGACCGTTCATGAGTGGTTATACTTTATCAATAACCTACCAAAAAATATCAGCATGCAACAGTTAAAAGCATTAGATGCAGCCTACAACCTGACTCAATCAAGCAACAATGAAATTGCTCATGCATGGTTATTACTCAATATTAAACGAGATAATTCAGCGATTAAGAAACGATTAGAGAGTTACATGATTGAAATCGGTCGCAGAAAACTAATCGTTCCCTTATACAAAGCATTGCTTGATAAAAAGCGAAATCATCGGTTCGTCAAGTCAGTTTATCTTAAAGCTAGACCAGGATATCATCCACTCGCTCAAGGCACTGTTGATGGATTGTTTAAGAAAGCTAAGGTTGAGCTGTAGAGTTACCAACCAGCACATATAACAACCGCTAACATGCTAAGCACTCACATCCAAGTGAGTGCTTTTTTTTTCGCTTCATGTTCTTAAGTTGTTAGCGAAAATAGACTCACAAATTATAGTTATTCCCCCGAATAAATGAGCCACCCAAAACAGCAAGACAACTAGCACTATTAGAGAAAATTCAGCTTGCGTCTGGTTGTTGTTCTACTAGTTTTTGTGACTGCGTTATGCCTGTTTTAATAAAAAACAAAGCAACAATCGATAACATACAATAACTCGAAAGCGAGTATTGTATGTAAGACGCCCCATCGTACAAATAGAAGCTAATCAACAACATTGATGCTATTAACCTAATAAACTCAAGTTTAACAGCGTTCGTATTTGATTCCATTAACAAACCAGCCGTCACCACAGGAATGGTAATTCCGCCCCAAACAATCCAAGTCTGCCAACTTTCTAAACTGTTACTCATTAGAATAAAAAGAACTGCCGCAACGAGTGCTACAGAAAATTGAATCAATACATAAACCTTTAGCCAAAGCGAACTAGGCGGATCATATTTAACCAGCTCATTAGGATTTACCTTCTTAATGGGAAACTTCTTAGATACATCCTCAGGCCTCCAACCAGTTGGCATAAACCAAATTCTAAATTTATCTTTCCAACTCTCGGTTCGCCAAGCATCGCTTATCAAAGACCACCAAGTATGTATATTTGCCCATAAAGGATTAAACGATTTAACGGCTCGGCGAACGCCATAGATGACTTTTTCACCATCCAACTCCTCTTGAAAAGTCCCAAACAGCCGGTCCCAAGTAATAAACACACCACCATGGTTTTTATCTATATAAATCTGATTTTGTCCATGATGTACACGATGATGTGACGGTGTGACGAAAATTGTTTCAAACCACCCCAGTTTTCCAATGAGCTGAGTATGGACCCAGAATTGATAAACGAGATTAAGTGCCCCACTAACGAAGAATACCTCTGCTGGAATACCGATAACAAAACTAGGAATATAGAACATCCAGGCTCCAACGGAACTACTCGTTTGCCTTAAGGCGGTGGTTAAGTTGTACTCTTCACTTTGATGATGGACAACATGGGCAGCCCATAAAAAGTTAATCTGATGTGAAAACCGGTGGTACCAGTAATAGAGAAAATCATAGAATACGAAGGCGAATAGCCAGGTCCAGATAGAGTCTGCCGATAAACGCCCTAAAGCCAATGTTTTTTCTAACCAAGCGTAAACAATGGCAGCAAAGGTGAACACCATTAATTTTTGAGTTTGACTGATTATTCCAAGTGACAAACTAGTGATTGCGTCGTTGAAACGAAATACTTTTGATTTCGCTTTAACACTTGCCCATAACTCTATAAATATTAAAAGAAAAAATATGGGAGTTGCAAATAGAATTATTTGAGTGGCCATCGATCTCAACCTAAATTTATATGTTTTGAATCCCGTGCAAAGGCATGCAAAAGTCGATATTATTTGTACTATAATTCAATCATATAGAATAAAACTTAATGTCGCTATCCGAAATATTAACTAACCGCCACTCTGTAAGAGCCTTTCTGGATAAACCTGTTGAAGAATCAACTTTACGTCAAATTTTTGTTCAGGCACAACAATCGAGCTCAAACTGTAACGTACAACCCTGGCAACCCTATGTAGTCAGTGGAAAAGCAAAGGATGATTTAAAGCAAGCCTTAGTTAACGAAGTCATGAGTGGCATCCCACCTACACCTGAATTTGATTGGGTTCCTAGATATCAAGGAGTACACCGTGAGCGTCAGTTTGGCGCCGCTAACGCGCTTTATAGTGCAATGAATATCTCAAGAGAAGATAAAAAAGCTCGCCAAATGGCAATGCTTAGAAACTGGCAATTCTTTGATGCACCACATGTTGTTTTCTTTTGCATGCAAAAATATTTAGGCATCATGGGGGCAGTAGATGTTGGTGTTTATGCGCAAACACTCTCGCTATTACTCCAAGAGAACCATATATCAAGTTGCATGCAAGGTGCTCTCGGCCAATTTCCTAAACCCATTAAAGCAGCATTAAAAATCCCTGAGGACACAGGCATTCTCTTCGGCATGTCGTTTGGCTACGAAGACGCCGATGCACCAGCAAATAGCGCACGTACTGATAGAGCGACTTTTGAACAATTGACAACCTTTATTGAATAATTGCGCACTATTTCAACATTAATTAGCCTGTCAAAAACCCCCGCTTGAACTATAATTTAGTATTGAGATATCAAGCGTATAGCGGGTCAAAAAAACGATCCGTTATTAAAACCAACTAGAGCTTAGGGCTAAACTATAAAAATGGGCAATAACGTTAGCAAAGTCCTACAAGATCAATACCTTAAGCTATGCGCTCTAAAAGTTGATAAGGAGCAACAACAGCACTTATTAGACCAACTCCTGAGTAATCTAAAATCGGCTGAACAAAATCTAGTCTCCGAGTTAACTCCCGATGCAAACTGTCTATCAAGTTATGAACAAAGAGTTTTAACGACCTGTAGTGATGATTCCGAACAAGATTTATCTCAAATAGGCGAGTTTCCCCGGATAAAACTGGCGGCAGACATTATTGATTACGCTTTTCTACAAGTCAGCACTAACCCCAAAATACCAGATTTATTAAAGCTCATCATAATGAGCCTAAAACCGTCATTATTCAGATTAACGCTTGAAGATTACCGTACATTAATTTCGGAATCTAACCCATTACTACAGACAATCGATGTCCTGGTTAGTTATACCCCATTGTGGAAAGACGAACAAAAGGCTAACTTTCCAACATTTAAGAAATTAGTGTCACTGCTAGATTTTGCAGAAGCATCTTCAAATCAGTTAGCTGATAGGCTTAAGGAAACAGTTTTTACAATAGCCCAAATTCGAGAAAACCAACAAAAACGCAGCTTGATATTTGAGAAACGATTAGTTGAGCGGGAAGCTAGTGCAGCAATCACTAAGACCTCTCAGCTATTTATCGCAGAACTGCTAGGTCAAATTAAAGAACGATATGCCCTCGAAGCATTTCTAGATGAATTTTTAGATACTCATTGGAGTCGCTTATTAACTCTAGAGCTAGTTAGACGTGATGAAGTAGCTTTCATAGGCTCATTGGAACTGTTTATTCGATTAATTAACTCGCTAGCTGAAATCAATTCAAAACAGGCACTTAATCATTTAATTGATGAATTGCCAAAGCTAAAAGAAGGACTATTAGCGGGCTTAACCAAACTAGCCGTCAGCGAATTAGAAGCCAATGAATTTCTTAACGAAATTGAAAGTCGACATTTGGCTATCATTCAACACAATAGTCAGCTATCAAATGACGATGATTCAATTGATTCCGCTAGTGACAATCAAGTTGCCCCCTCCGAAGGTGAGCTAGAAAAACCACCGTCTATCGATGAAGATGACCTCATTCGATTGAAACCGACGGATTTCTATGCAACTCAAATAGAGAAGCCGGTCGATGATATTGCACCGGTAGATAATCACCAATCCAATAAGGAAAGTCAGAATAATAATGACCAAGCGGCTGATAGCGAAGAGGAAGTTAACAGTCTCGCTTCAAAGACATTTTTGCAAGCTATCGAAGAGCAAACTCAAACTACCAATGCTTCTGAAGAAACCGAACAGTCAATATTTAACGCACTATTCTCAAAAATGCACAATGAGCTAAGTCAAATTATCTTTGCCGATCAAACCCCTTATGCATCATCAGAGACTGAAAGCTATATCTCTTTAAATGATTGGTATTCAATTAAAGACCATCACGAATTACATAAATTGATTTACATTGATGAGAACACTAAACAGCATATTTTTGCAAATCAAATGGCACAAAAATCCCATTCTTTTAGCATAGAAGAAATCAATCAGCTATGCAGCGACAACCAGATTAATAAATTTGTAACACCCAATATTATTGCGCCAGCGATTAAGAAAAGCCTGCAACTTTATAGAGATTATTTATCTGAACGAAAGAAGCTTGCGTCTCAAGAATCGGCTGAGGTACTTGACTTTCTGAAGCGTGATTCTAATGACACTTCGAAAAATAATTTAGAAGCTAATAAGTCTAACTCACCAGAAAAAACTGAAGAAAGCATTGAAGGCAAACAACAAGAAACTGTCGACATTACATCAATTACTGTAGGCTCTTGGATTAGTTATAACCTTAACAATCGAAAGATAAAATGTAAGTTAGCAGCTCGTATTGTCTCAAAGGACGTCTATATTTTTGTTGACCGAAAAGGACTAAAAATATTGGAACAAACAACGCAAGAGCTAAACGACAAGTTAGCTAGCGGAAAAGTTTGTCTTGTTGAAAGTGAAAATTCTGGCCGTCTCGAATCTGTCATTGCGAAGACTCGCAATTTGAAATCCTAGAAGGTTTTGTTTAATAAGATTAAATCGAAGCGACAAAATTAATAACAAAAAAAAGGCCAACATTCGTTGGCCTTTTAGTTTAAACACCAATGATTAATTATCGAACCAATAAGCGTCTAATTGCGCACCACTTGAAGCAGTAGTTCCTCGAACAATAATAAACCAAGTTCCAGCTTGCGGGTTAGTAATAGTACAGTTGTGTACATTACCAGCGCCTTGTTGGATACAATCGTTATCAAATCGAGTCGGAGTAGAACCAAAGTTAATCACTAGATCCACATTTCCAGTTCCAGCTGAAGTATCCACTACTAACGAGTCAGCACCAACAGGTACTTCAATTTCGAAAACAATGTTTTCTCCACTTGCTGGACTTAGACCGGTCTCAGTAAAGCCACCGGAAGTTCCAGTGCCACCTTCAGTGACTGTTACGCTTTGAGTTGAGGTGTCTGATGCGCCTTCGTCATCAGTCACAGTTAAGCTCACAGAGTAAGTTCCAGCGCTTGCATAGGTATTAATTGGGTTTTGAGCGGTTGAGCTATTACCGTCTCCAAAGTCCCAACTATAAGACACTACACTACCATCCGAATCACTACTTAAATCTGTAAAGCTCGCTTCAAGATCTGATGTAGTAAATGAGAAGTCAGCCGTAGGAGCGATGTTCCCTGCTGCAACAGCAAACCAGTAAGCGTTTAACTCAACACCGCTAGAAGCAGCAGCTCCACGCACAACGATAAACCAAGTGCCTTCAGCAGGATTTGTAATAGTACAACTATGTGTATTACCGGCACCTACTTCTAAACAATCGTTGTCAGTTCTACTTGGTTGTGAACCAAAATTAATTGCGAGATCAGCGTTCCCTGTTCCACCGGAAATATCAACTTCTAAAGAAGTCGCGCCCGCCGGTACGTCCAGAGTAAATGATAAAATTTCACCACTAGCTGGACTCAAATTAGTTTCTGTAAATCCACCTGTTATGGTTCCGCTAGAATCGCTAACCGTAACAGTTTGATTACTCGTATTACTCGCACCTTGATCATCAGTAACCGTTAATGACACTGTGTAGCTGCCATCAGCTGAATAATTGTGAACCGGATTTTGTGAGGTAGATGTATTACCATCACCAAAATCCCAGCTGAAACTATCAACAGTTCCATCTGAATCACTACTACTATCAACAAATGTTACTTCAAGGTCAGAAGCTGTATAAGTGAAGTTAGAAATTGGTGGAATGTTATCTAGGTTAACCGTCACAGATTGGTTACTGCTATCAGTGGCCCCATCATCATCCGTCACTGTCAACGAAACCGTGTAGGTTCCTTCTGAAGCATAGTTATGTGTTGGGTTTTGAGACGAAGATGTATTACCATCACCAAAATCCCAACTCCAACTATCAACGGTACCATCAGTGTCAGAACTTGAATCCGAGAAGACCACACTAAGCTCTGTCGCTACAAACGTAAATGCTGAAGTTGGTGCCTGATTGGAAGTACTGACTGTCACGGTTTCAGTCGAAGTGCCAGTAGCGCCCTCGTCGTCTGTTACAGTCAATGTAACGGTGTATGTTCCATCTGCAGCATAATTATAATCAGTTGTAGAACCCGTAGCAGTATTACCGTCGCCAAAGTCCCAATCATAAGAAGCGATAGTACCATCACTGTCAGAACTTGCGGTTCCGTCGAAAGAACAAGCTAATAAATCACAACTTGATGTGAATGAAGCCGTAGGTTCTTGATTCCCTCCGGTGCCACTTCCGCACGAATCGAATTTAAAGCTTGAAATGTGAGTACCCCATTGACCATTTTGTTTACCAAACTGATTGGTATACCAAAAAGTACACTCATCTTCCGGGTCGACTGATAAATGACTATAGTCCCCCCAACGGTTACTCGAGTTATGGCTCGTTCCGTTAATCAAAACGGCTTCTGCTTCAGTCATAACACCGTTAGCGTCAGTCCCTAACCTTCCAGTATATCTTAAGCCTGGAAAGTCCGTGCTACTTCCCCAACTGTAGGCTAGCGCCATATTTCCGTCTTTATCCATAGCAATGGAGCCCATCCAACGGTTTTTGCCGTCGGGAGAATAAGTTCCTTCCTGATGTAAAGACCAAGTACCTGCTTCGCGTCTTAACTCGAACCACCGAATACCACCGTGATCGGTTCCATCAACGTCAGTTACGAAATTTCCAACAATAGTCTCGTAAGTATTGAAGTTTCGATATTGCGCACGAAACATCACAACTTCTCTAAGTGGATCTAGAGTTGTACTCGAGCCAGCTTGTGGAAAACAAGAAAATGAGAATAGCCCACATAGGTCTGAATCGAATTCAGCGATAGGGAAATCAGCAACTTTAGTAAAACTAGCATTGGCAGTATTAACAAAGTCGGCATTAAACTGCCACAGTTCTAAATAGTCTTCATTTGGGTTATTAGATGATGAGTTATGCACTTCATCATCTCGATGTCGTAGGAAGTAACCTGGCGTTCCTGCAGGCATGTCATTAATTCCATCGTGATCTGCAGGTTGAATCATTTGAAAACCAAACCCTGCTAAATCAGCCACAGCAATACGAATCATCGACGCAGCATTACCCGCTAACATCGCATCTCTATCTAGCGCATAAACCGCAGATGTTGATTCATTTGTTCCAACATAATAAGCGTCAACCCCAACACCATATTTGGGATAATCAGGGAAGCTTGGTGCAGTAAACGAATAAGCATACCAACCACCAGTTACCGGGTCAGCAGTTTGAGAAATGTAAACACAAAGATTGTTACCAAAGCTAGAGAACTCACTTAGCATCCACCGATTAGCCATCTCATCAAACAACACGATAGGATCACCTGCACCAGATGCACAGTTACCACTACCTAAAGTTTCCATATTGGTAGGGCCACTGACCAACGCACCTGTCTCTTTGTCATAAATAGTAAAAATAGAACCGGAGGAGCCGTTGATTGACTGGATATAATAATCCAATCCTACGTCGCCTGTTGTATCAGGAGGATTGACACCTGTATAACCACTACCTTCAAATTGCTGCTCGATTGCTCGCGTGCTTCGATTGGCTTTTAGGCTCACAGCTTGCTGATTGGACATTAGCTGGTCAGTTTTAATAGTTACAGGGTTGCGAGGCGCGCTAGGAACGACATAATCAGGATCAAAACGCCTTCTTGGCATATCCTTAATGGCGTCTCCTGGTTGCCAATTCGGTGCATTCTTAATGCCTCTCAAATCGATGTCTACTTTGCTCGGTGCTACTTTTTCTGACAGCCAAGCAGCTTCAGATTGCTCATTCGCTTGCGCACTCAATCCAATACTCGTACCAAAGAGTAACATTGAAATAGTGGATAAACGTTTGAGCGGCGATTGATGTTTTTTCATGTCTCGTCACTTCCTATGTAATGATGGGGGATTATTAGTTTTTATTTTCACAGAAATTCAAGTTAGCTGCTCCCTGAATATACTAAAACTAATTATCAAGTAACACGTAAATAGTGCACAAATTGGAAGTAACCTTGAAAACAATCTCAACAATAGATATTTAACGATGATAGCTGGCGAGTACCCGGTCGTTGAAGAGTAATAAATATTTATTGTCTCGTTCAAAATCGGACGAAACTTTGGGCTTACGCTTTCTCATTATCTCGCGGGTATTTGTTGTCTACGCTATGAGTTGATTTAAAAACCGAAGTACAAGTAATTCATTTCGCGATGAGATTTGATATTAGAACTAGCATCAAAGATCTAACCATGCGGTTAGGTATTCAGTGCAGTGACTATAATTAGAAATAGTAGCATTGAGCTTCACTCAAGATTTCGACACTTTACTATTCGACACTTTACAATTCGACCGTTTACTATTTGGCACAATCATTTTCAGCACGACGATATTCGACACAAAAATTCTGCTACCTTAGTATTCGAAAAATCGATAACTGTTGAAGTATTTTCTTAGCTTAGATCGAGCTTACAGACGCTTTCGCTGTGTTCTTTCAACTATAAGATGCGCTCTGTTGACCTATTCTTTTGAACGACGGTTATCTCTTTTAGGATTGACTTCTTTTACCGGATCGCCAGGCTTCCAAAGCTTGCTTTTAGGTAGTTTTCGGAGATCGGTCTTATTCTGGGTTGGCTTTACCGACTTAACAAGTTTTGGCGGCTCAATGATGTTTACTTCGACTACGCCGGTTTGACTGATTAACTGCACTACCGAATTCGCGTCACCTTGCCGGCGATAAAGCGCTTGGTCCTTTAACTTATTGCCGTTAAACAATATTTCCCCTGCGGTTTTAGCCGTTAGGTTGATATCCATATCCTGAAAAATATCGGCCTCAATTTTGCCTTCGTTTGAACTCGCTGTAGACTCACCCAATGTATGGATTCCTCTTAGTCTAAGCGATATTTTTCCGCTTTGTGATTCCGCAGTAAACAATCCACTAGTTGTTAACTTAATAGGACCACTAATTGATTTTGCCTCGACATTACTCTCGGATTTGTCAATCTTAATCATTCCGTCAGCGGTCTCTGCGATAATCTTTACTTTAGGTGGAAATAGGACCGACAAGTCCGTTCGTCCACGAAGTTCGCCTTTTTGATTTCTTATTGCTTCAGAATATTTAATTTCAATCGTTAAGACTCCCGCTTTCTCAGAAATTAAGAACTCCGGTGTCAAGGGAGAATCACCAATTTCCTGGTAACTAGCATGCAAATAAATTTTTTCGTCAGAGTTGCTACGAGATCGAATGTCGCCATAATGATTAATAACTCTGACAACTTTAGCTGCAGGGATGGGCCCTTTCCAATCATAGCTCTCAAGATTAAAACGCCCTTCCGATTGCACAGAACTCACCATAAACAAACAAAATAGTATAACTAGTTTCGGTAGTTTTAATGGTGATGGGTTTGCTTTGTTAAAGTTCATAACTGTCATCATATCGGCAATAATAATTTTTGTAGCGCTCAGCCTAAAACGATTAGGGCTGTTAATCAAGTCTTACATCGACCTTTGATAGTGTATCTTAGCCAAGTGTACTCGCTTTCAAGAAACTCTACTTCACCTGGACAATACTTTTTTTCTGCTAGCTTTCGATCTAATCGCCGGTATGCTTCCTCCTCCATTCGGAAAGAGAGAGAAGTAAACTCTTCTCCTTTCTTGACTTTCGTCGCTCGACGCGGGCTAGTTTGATTCCTTTCGCTTTCAGGGCGTGGCGAAATTGAGCTATGTTCTTTGCGATGCTGGCTAAGAGACTTGCCCTTTTCACCTAAATATAAAATATAGGTAAATTCTTTATTACCATCTTGAACTGGCTTGGAATAGAAGTAATCAACATATTCTTCGGCCGGATTGCTGCTACAACCTATCAGCCCGAAGCTTGCAAGAAATATACTCATTAGCGATTTAACTATTTTATTCATACTGCTTTTGATCCCTTTCAACCTATTAATCTATTATCACGCCATCGAGTTGTCATTTTGTCCATCTACAAGACGTCAATTCAGTAAATAACAATCTATGCGGTTGTTTACAAATTTAAGACTCACTTATCAAGGCCATTTATTTCGAGATTGTATCGTACCGATAAAAAGGTTACTTTATCAGCAGTGAAGTACTCAATCAATCAGACATTAATAATACACGGAACGGAATTTTAACCATCACCATTATGTCTACGCCTAAACCAAAAATCAGACTTGATTTCCTCGACCTAGTTCGAGGAAATGCTATCGTGTTGATGTTTATCTATCACTTTTGCTTTGGTTTAGCTCAAATAGGAGTGCTTAATGCTCAATTTTCGAGCGACTATTTTTGGATTGGATTTCGCACACTCATAATATTTCTATTTCTATCGTTAGTCGGGATGGGTCTTTATCTTTCAAAGAATCGTGAAACTTTTACCGCTAGGTTTGCTAAACGAATGCTGCTACTCGCTTTATATGCTGGCTTAATCAGTTGGATAAGCTACTTAGTACGACCTAATTATTATGTCTATTTTGGAATACTCCATCATATATTTATTGCAAGTTTATTAGGGCTATTATTTACTCATTTCTACCGACTAAACCTGTGGCTCGGATTAGGCGTAATTATTGTCGGGATATTCATCGAAAGTAGCTGGTTTAATACTAGCTTCCTACATTGGCTAGGACTGGGTACTCACCAAGTCCGTAGTGATGATTTTGCGCCTCTTTTTCCTTGGTTTGGCTTTGTCTTACTAGGTTTGTTTTTTGCCAATTTAATATTTCAGCAGCAAAAACTTTCAACCTTTCGTCGGCGTTTTGTAGAAAACTGGGGACCCCGTTCAATCATTGGCAAAACTTTATGCTGGGCGGGTAGACAAAGCTTACACTTGTATTTTATCCACTTTATTTCGTTTTACTGTCTAGTTTATCTATTGAGCTAGGATTCTAGTCACTTTCTAATGCGGTGATAACGTTTTTCATCAACACATCGAGCTTGGTTGAATATTTAGGGGTTGTATAACCGAGACGCACAAATACCAACTGCTTAGAAGGGATCATTACGACCCGCTGACCTTGAAAGCCAGACATGTAAAACGCATCTTCAGGAATCTCCGGCCAAAAGCGCTTCTGATCGGCATTCTTTGGATTCCGGTTTAGCCAAAAATGTGCTCCATATCGATTGCTTGTATTGGCCGGAGTCGGAATCTTGGAGTATTCTATCCAACTAGAAGGCAAAATAGTTTCGCCATTCCATGATCCGTTTTGTAGTAACATTTGACCAATTTTAGCCCAGTCGCGAGCACTGGCGTACATGTAAGATGAACCAATAAAATTTCCTGCAGAGTCCATTTCTAAGACCGCTGAATCGATACCTAATGGCTTAAATAAATTATCAAAGGTAAAATTTAAGTAACCTTGCGAGTCATCACCGAAGCTTCGACGGATGATTCCAGAAATGATATTAGTCGTGCCACTGGAATAGTACCAATGCTCACCGGCCGGATGAATCACAGGTTTGTTTCTAGCAAACGCATCAACATCCGGTACAACCGATAGCATTAACGCCGCGTCTCCACCAATCCCATAAGTCTCATCAAATTCTAAACCGCTGGTCATAGTTAACAGATTATCTAGGTTAATTTGCTGATACTTTTCATTGTCCCAACCTGGAACATCAACGGGATTGTGCAATGAAAGCTGTCCTTGTTTGACTAATAATCCAACCTGTAAATTAGTAATGCTCTTTGCCATCGACCAGCTTAACAAAGGTGTTGAGGGATCGACACCTTCAGCATAGTGCTCCGCAATTAGTTTTCCTTTGTGAATCACCAGCAGTGCTTTGGTTCTTAGATCGGGATCTTGTTTAGATAATTGAAAATGATCTTCGACAATATGACTGATACTTTTTTGCCGACTCGTTAACTCATTGGTTGCAATCGCTGCCAATCCCAGCGGCCATTCAAGCTTAGAGTCTTGGTTATGGTATAAACCGTTGGTACGCTTTGCAGGCAACTTAAAAGATAACTGTTTTTCACCTGGCGGCAATAGGATACAACCAAAGCCGTCTTTATACACCGCTCGGCGTGAATGACTCAATAATATTTCAGTGTCTACCCATTGCTGCTCTTGATCAATGCTGACACCGACTAGTCTAAACGTTTGGGAAATAGGTATCAGTGCTTGTTGCATTATTTGCTGTTGGCTAAAACCACTTACAAAATGGCCCGAACAAATGTTTTTTGCGCTAAACCCTGTGGCAGTATGCAGCGCATTATTAACAGTACTACAAGAAACTATAAAAAGTATGGCGATAATTACCGCACTTAGCTTTAACCCAGCCTGAGTGAATCTATGCAATTTAGTGTCCTAAGGTTTTTTTGAGCGCACATTTAAATGTTCAACAAAAAAATAGGGCCGAAGCCCTATTTACAATCTAACCAACCAAATTAAAACTAGCAACTTGTATTATGAGTTTGGTTGTGGCCCTTCTATCTGTGCAACTGCGCTTTGAGTTTTTAACCTAATCAGGTCAGACAAAATATTAGCAGTTTCGTTTAGCTTGACATCATCGACTTCGACTAATTCAGTTTCCTCATCAATCTCTTTGATTAGCTCTTTTCCTTGAGCAGCACGTCTAATATTTTCTCGCTCCAAGCGTTTTGCTTTGACTTCAGCTCTCTCTTGTTTTCGCGTATCGATATTAAGACTCACCGATTTCTTCTTCCTGCGTTCTTGCAGTTCGCCTATATCAGAAATTAGATACTGATATTCACGATTAGATTTAACTCTCTCTTGATGAAGTTTGCTTAGCTCATTTACAAACGGCTTAACTCTGTTTTCTCTCTTAAAATAAACCGCAGGAATAGTGTCCCATGGTAAAGCTGAATCATAACTTGCTTCACCAAAATCTTCACGCGGGATTGGGTCTGGATAATTAATATCTGGAACTACGCCTTTTAGTTGAGTACTTTCGCCAGTGATTCGATAAAACTTATCAATAGTTAGTTTCAAAGCTCCGGCACGATTATCTTCGTATCCCAGAAAGTAATTTAGGTCGATAATATTTTGAACCGTTCCTTTACCAAAGGTTTGCTCACCAATCACTAATCCTCGATCGTAGTCTTGAATTGCACCAGCAAATATTTCTGATGCTGAAGCACTTGAACCAGAAACAAGCACTGCTAAAGGACCATCCCATGCAACTCCTGCGTCGCGATCGTAAAGTGTTTGAACTTTTCCTTGAAGTCTTTTTTCTTGAACCACTGGCCCTTGATCGATGAATAGCCCTGTTAGCCCGATAGCCTCGCCAAGAGAGCCTCCACCATTACTTCTTAGGTCTATAATCAGCGCACCAATATTTTTCTCTGCTTTCATTTCATCAATCAGTTTTCTTACATCACGAGTGGTACTTTTATAATCTTTTTCACCACGGCTTCTTGCATCAAAGTCTATATAAAATTTAGGCAGCTCAATAACACCGACATTCAGGTTATCAGAAGTTTCATCGAGTTGAATGATTTCAGATTTAGCACCTTGCTCTTCAAGCTTTACTTTTTCTCGTACAATTGAAATGATTTTAGTGGTTCCTTGCACACTACTGTTAGCGGGTTCAATTTCTAAACGTACTACGCTACCTGCGTCTCCCCGTATTAAATCAACCACATCATCTAAACGCCAGCCAACAACATCGACTAACGGCTCTTTGCCCTGCCCTACAGCAATGATTTTATCTTCGACCGCTATCTCACCTGTTTTGTCTGCCGGTCCTTTACTCACTAAAGAGGAAATTTGAGTATAAACATCGTCAGTTTGTAATACGGCACCAATTCCTTCAAGCGATAGTTTCATATCAATATCGAAGTTCTCGGCATTTCTAGGTGAAAAATAAGTGGTGTGAGGATCGACAGTCGTAGCGTATGCATTCATAAAATAGCTAAAAACATCTTCGCTATTAATTTGAGCGACCCGTCTTATCGCCGCTTTATAGCGCTTAGTTAGCAACTCTTTGGTTTTCTCGATATCTTTGTCGGCTAAAACAAGGTTTAATGCATCGCTTTTAACCCGTTTTTGCCAATACATGTCAAGCTCTTCCACTGTTTGAGCCCATGGTGCATCTTCGCGATCATATTGGTATTCATCAACGGCTTTAAAATCGAAATCTTTCTCTAGGATCGAAAGCGCATATTGGTTTCTTTCATTCCAACGTTGTTTAAAAACGCTGTAAATATGAAATGCTGGTTGCACTAATCCTGTCCAAATAGCGTCGTCTAGTTTATATCGATATTTTTGAAATGACTTGATATCAGAGGCTAAAAAATAGGCCTTATTACCGTCCAAAGATTTAATAAAATTGTCTAGTACTAGAGCCGATTGCTCATTATCCAGAACTTGCTTCTTATAATGGCTATTTTTCATATAGTGAGCAATGTAGCGACTTGAGCGCAGATGCTTAGGCAAGGGCGTTAAATCGATTTGCGAGTCTACGACTATCGCTTCGTCTAATTTGCTAGGCGAATTGGCACTCACAAAAGCCGATACGGAGAGTCCAGTTATTACAGCACTGGAAAGAATAACGAGATTTTTCTTTAACTTGGTTGAAATCAACTTCATTCAAAAACCCTTGTTCAGTAAATTTAGTAAATTACAGCTATACGAATAACTATAGTCCAAAACTCTGACTCTAAAAAGGCTAGTTTTGTTCCTATTATTAAGATATTTCGCATCGTTATGCCAATATTTACGCGGAATCGACAGAAAACACAAGAATTTTAATGATATAGCGAGTAACAGTTTGTAAAAGCGTGTTAATTAAACGTTAATCGAATAGAAATTAAACAATATTCGCCTATTTCCGGATAAAACGCGTGTGGCTGAAACAACAATGCCGAGACTAGCTCGGCATTGTAATCTTGTAAACCATGATTAGAATTCTATTTGAAGGCTTGAATTCCAGTCTGAGCTCTACCGAGAATAAGAGCGTGAATATCATGAGTACCTTCGTAGGTATTCACCGCTTCCAAATTCATCATGTGTCGTACGACATGAAATTCATCATTAATGCCGTTTCCACCGTGCATATCTCGCGCAGCACGAGCTATATCAAGGGCTTTACCACACGCATTGCGTTTTACAAGTGATATCATTTCTGGTTTAAACGCCTTTTCATCGATGAGCCGCCCTACTCTTAAAGAAGACTGGAGACTCAGGGTTATCTCAGTTTGCATATCGGCTAGTTTCTTTTGATATAACTGGAACGAAGCTAACGGCTTATCGAACTGTTTTCGATCAAGACCATATTCTCTAGCAGCGTGCCAGCAGAACTCAGCGGCACCAATGGCCCCCCAAGAAATACCGTAGCGAGCCATATTCAAGCATCCAAATGGACCACCCAAGCCTTTGATTTCAGGGAACATATTTTCCTCTGGCACAAAAACTTCATCCATAACTATTTCACCAGTAATTGACGCACGAAGCGAGAATTTGCCTTCGATTTTAGGAGCAGTAAGACCTTTCATGCCTTTTTCAAGAACAAAACCGCGAATTATACCTTCGTCATTTTTAGCCCAAACAACAAACACGTCAGCAACTGGCGAATTTGTTATCCACATTTTTGAACCGGATAAAAGATAACCACCATCAACTTTTTTAGCTCGGGTTTTCATACTGGCCGGGTCAGAACCACTGTCAGGCTCTGTCAAACCGAAGCAACCGATATATTCGCCCGTTGCTAGTTTTGGTAAGTATTTTTCGCGCTGTTCTTCACTTCCATACTTATAAATAGGGTACATTACTAAGCTGCTTTGTACGCTTAACGCTGAACGGTATCCGCTATCCACTCGTTCTACTTCCCGGGATACTAGGCCATAAGCTACATAGCTCACACCAGCACAACCATAACCGTCAATGGTCGAACCCAATAAACCAAGCTCACCCATTTCGCGCATTATTTCAGGATCAAAGTTTTCGTTACGATTGGCGTCTAATACTCGAGGCATTAGTTTTTCTTGAGCATAATTTCGAGCCATGTCTCTAATCATACGCTCTTCATCAGTTAGCTGTTGGTCCAAAAGAAGGACGTCTTCCCAAATATCACTCGGCATCGGTTTTAACCATTAAGTTGGATTGAAAAAGTGCGCATAGTCTAGCCAAAAAACCTTAAACAGGCCAGCAAAAGGGGTTATTATTTTCTGTCAATGACCTATACTCGATAGAGCGTCAATTTAAGCGTAAGTTACTAATTCAAAGGCGATAATATGTCTCTCAGAAGTAAAATGGAAAGCTGGCTAAATCATGAGACTCCTCCGTCCACTTTTCCCATTTGTGATTTTAAGAAGTTAAGTCATGGAATCCGACCCGGCGACGTAGTCTTGGTTGAAGGCAGAAGTCGAGTTTCAGACGTTATTCGTATTATTACCCAAAGTCGCTGGTCCCACGCGGCGATTTATGTTGGCCGCATACACGACATCCAAGATGAGCAAGCTAGAGAAAGGCTATTGCAATTTTATCCAGCTTCGCCCGACACGCAGTTATTAATTGAAGGTATTTTAGGTAAAGGGATGATTGTCACCCCATTAAACGAATATATGAAAGACAACTTAAGGGTTTGCAGGGCGTCAAGTCTTTCTGGACAAGATGCACAAAATGTCGTCAATTATACAATCAACATGTTAGGCATCGCTTACAACGTCAGGCAGTTATTCGACTTGGCTAGATTTATATTTCCGTGGCGAATATTGCCAAGACGATGGAGATCCTCACTTTTTACAAGGAGACCAACAGATACCACTAAAACAGTTTGTTCATCCATGATCGCAGAGGCTTTTTACTCCGTTAAATACCCTATTCTCCCGTTATTTAGAAAAATAGGAAAAAATGGTGTGGAATTAATTCCTCGAAATACTCGCCTATATACGCCCGCAGATTTTGATTACTCACCTTATTTTGACATTAAAAAATACCCTTTCATGGGAACCGGAGATTCGACCCCCTATCGGGATTTACCATGGAATAAAGATGGTGTCATTGGACACGGTGATAAAGACTTTGAACTAAATAATCAAGCGCAAACCAATCCCCAAGATTGAGCGCAAAAAATTGAGTGAAAAAGTTGAGTCATTGTTTTCGCTAGATTGTAATGTTATATTCTATTATATTAACAAATACTAATATAACACCGTTTTAGTCTCCATTCGGTTAGATATTTGTCCCTTAGGCAGGTATTTATCATCTCTAGACACGCAGAGAGCTAAAACAGCAACGCTCGGTTAAAACCTTAAATGCACGGATTCAGCCCGAAACAACAACTTGATTTAATCACCTCCTTAGAGCTCGAAAGCCAAGCTCTTTCGAGTTCTGATAGAAGGCAATTTTTAAAAAATGCCATGCTTATGCTGGGTGCAGGAACCACTCTAATCTCCCCTTCGGTGGGGCTTGCCAATAGTGTTTCAAATCAGCCTTCAAGCAACTTACCACCCAACATACCTGAATGGAGTAAGAAACTGGGAACAGGTGTTTTGACCGAGCCTTATGGAAAACCTTCCAGCTTTGAAAAAAACGTTGTTAGAGACACTGTTGACTGGCTAACCCAAGATAGAATTTCTTCTGTCAGTATGACTCCACTGCACAAATTAAAAGGAATTATCACACCAAATGGTCTGGTTTTTGAGAGGCATCATGCGGGAGTTCCGATAATTAACCCGGATCAACACAGACTAATTATTCATGGATTAGTAGAAAATCCTCTGGTCTTTAGCCTTGAAGAATTACAAAGATTTCCCAGCGTTAGCGAGATCAAATTCCTCGAGTGCCCAGCTAACGGTGGCATGGAGTGGAAAGCACCACAGATGTCTGGATTACAGTTTACCCACGGGATGCTGTCATGTTGCGAGTGGACCGGCGTTAAATTGTCTACTTTACTTGCCGAGGTAGGTGTTAAACCCGAAGCTAAATGGGTACTCGCAGAAGGAGCAGACGGCGCTGCAATGACCCGAAGCATTCCATTAGACAAAGCAATTGACGATACCATCATCGTCTATGCCCAAAACGGTGAGGCATTAAGACCAGAACAAGGTTACCCGATACGACTTCTCAACCCCGGATGGGAAGGAAACACCAGCATTAAGTGGCTAAGGCGACTAAAGCTAGGCAAGCAACCCTGGCAACACCGGGAAGAAACCTCTAAGTACACCGACCTACTGCCCGATGGCAAAGCGCGACAGTTTTCTTTTGTTCAAGAATGCAACTCCGTTATTACATCTCCTTGCCCAGAAAACCCCTTTCAAAAGAAAGGTTGGTATGAAATAGAAGGGCTCGCATGGTCAGGTAAAGGCAAGATCAAGGGAGTTGATATATCAATCGACGGTGGTATTAATTGGCGACCAGTCGCTTTAAAGGGCTTAGTGTTATCTAAGTGTTTAACACGATTTGGTTTTATGTTTCATTGGCAGGGTGAGCCTTTGTTACTACAAAGTCGCGCATACGATGAAACAGGCTATGTGCAACCAACTTTCAAACAACTTAGAGAGGTACGCGGAGGCAACTCCATTTACCACAAAAACGCTATTCATACCTGGCAAGTTCACCAAGATGGGAGTGTGCAAAATGTACAACTCACTTAAATGGCTTATGCCTGTCTTGGTGGTGTCACTATCTGCTTGTAGTGAAACCGGTGACAGCA
Source organism: Kangiellaceae bacterium (assembly GCA_039969155.1). GTDB lineage: Bacteria > Pseudomonadota > Gammaproteobacteria > Enterobacterales > Kangiellaceae. The sequence goes on along the minus strand of JBDVOJ010000096.1, from coordinate 19,266 downwards.
CTTTAAAGAACAATAATAAAGAGTCGAAATCGACAGCAAAAAACCTAGACGACTCCACCACTCTATTTGAAATTGGAACTGAAGCGACAAAAGAGCTCATTAACGGATGGGATATCGATATAGCGATCGACGGAAGTGGTTTACCCGAAGGCTCAGGTTCAGTCGCTGAGGGAGAACAGCTATACGATAACTTATGTGCAGCCTGTCACGGCACCTTTGGTGAGGGAGAGGAGCAGTGGCCTAAATTAACCGGCGGTGAAAACTCATTAACCGATCAAAGGCCTCTCAAAACCATTGGTAGTTATTGGCCCTACTCCACTACGCTTTGGGATTACATTAATAGAGCCATGCCGTTTCCAGCCCCACAATCTTTAGAGGTGAATCAAGTTTACGCCATCACTGCGTATGTGCTTAATATGAACGATATTGTCTCGGATGAATTTATTCTAACCAACCAAAATCTTGCTTCGATCAAAATGCCAAACGCCCAAGGGTTCTACCTAGATGATAGACCCGACACGTCTAACCAACGATGTATGAAAGACTGCAAACCACCTGAAAGTATTGTGGTAAAAAGTGGACCTACCTACGTTTCAACAACACAAGGGTCTCCTTCGCACTCAGAACTTAGTAAAACTTTCAGTAGTAACGGTCAAACTATTTATCTATCGGGCTGTAATCTATGCCATGACAATGGCCTGATGCAAGCCCCAAAAATAGCGACTCCGTCTGACTGGGTTGAACGACAACAAGCGAGCAAAGACACCATTTATCAAAATGCCATCAATGGATTAGGGAATATGCCTGCGAAAGGTGGTAGAAATGATTTGTCAAACAATTCAATCAAACAAGCGGTTGACTACATGCTTGAGACTCTAGAATAATGGGTTGTTCAAACAACCAAATATAGACTTGAAACTCAAACAAACGCATACCAGTAACTTGACGAGCAAAACCATGAATATAGAGAGAACGAGTATCGCATCTTCAGCCAATTACACAGAGTTAGCTGGTCGTTTAGGTATGTTATTTTTGGTATTCCTTTTAATGTTTGTCAGTGAATTTATTTCAGCTCAAACCTCAACTCAACAAACTCTTAACCAAGGTAAGCAATTGGCATTTGAGCGTAAAAAAGGTAACTGTCTCGCCTGCCATCTAATCGATGGCGGAACTTTAATGGGGAACAATGGACCTCCCCTGGTTGCTATGAAACAGCGCTTTCCAGACCGTGAAAAATTGATACAACAGATTAGTGATGCAAGGGTAAAAAATCCTTCAACCATCATGCCCCCATTCGGTACTCATGGCATTTTAACTCGAAAAGAAATTGAGTTAATTTCAGATTGGCTACTCACGCTGTAGCTAGCGTCCGATAAATTCAATTGAAAGAATTAATTAAACAAAATTATACGATAGGCAGAATACAGTGAAATTAACCAGACGAAATTTTATAGTTGACTTGTTAAAGGGCTCCTCCTTTATTGCTCTCGCAACAAGTTTCCCGACCATGGCATTTGCTAAGTGGAATGAGAAAGCGTTCAAAGCAAAACAACTCAAACAAGCCTTGGAATCTAAATATGGAAAGCAACAAATAGTTGATTCCGGTGATATTTTGCTCAAGGCCCCAACGATTGCTGAAAATGGTGCAGTCGTTCCAATTAGAGTTAGCACCAATATTGCTAATACCAATAATATTAGTCTATTCGTGAAGGACAATCCTACACCTTTAATTGCGAGCCTTAACTTTGGTGAAACATCAATACCAGAGATTCAAATAAGGATAAGAATGGCGAAAACGTCAGAAGTGATTGCTATTGTGGAAGCCGATGGAAAGTTGTATCAAACAAAGCAACTGGTCAAAGTAACTATTGGTGGTTGCGGCGGGTAAGCTTAAATTGTTATTCTTTCGAGGTTAGTAGAAATTAGTTAATGCGAAATATTTTGGAGCTGCATTATGAGTAAGTCCATTAAGATAAAAGTTAAAGCACGAGAAAAAAATGGAATTGTGCAAGCAAAACTATTAGTCAAACACCCTATGGAATCAGGGTTAAGAAAAGACAAAAACGGAGAGACTATTCCTATTCACCACCTAACGCAACTCTATGCCGAATATCAAGGGAACACTGTCTTTCAAGCGGATTTTGGTCCAGGTGTTGCAAAGGATCCTTTCTTAGCATTTGCTTTCAAAGGTAAGTCAGGTGATGAGTTTTTGGTTAAAGCCGTCGACACGAAACAACAAACCGGTGAAGTCAAAGCTGTCGTAAAATAATTTGAAAATGCGGCTTTGATTGTATCAATTGGTACTAAACGTTTAGCTGAGTTAATTGTTGGAGAAAAAAATATCATGAGGTCAAAGGCAAAAGCATTGACTATTTCATTGGCGATTATTTCAAGCATCAGCTTGCAATCGGTTTTGGCAAATGAAACTTGGAAAAAACAAAACTCTCATTCAAGAGTCGCTAAAACTGACAACCTTAACTATTCACAAATTGTTAATGAAGATGTCACTCGATTTCAAAACTTTTTTGTTAAAAAATTCCCCAATGTCGAATTTGAGGAGTTTAACAATGGCGTGTATGCGATAGACAGCGAGAGCCGTGAACAATGGATTGAAATGGAAGACTTTCCGCCGTATGAACTTGCTGTGGATGAAGGTAAGATCCTATTTGAGCAGAAATTCGACAATGGAAAAAGTTATGCCGATTGCTTTCCCGACTTTAAAAAAGGCGTTAGACAGAACTATCCACGCTTTGACCAAAAGACAAATCAAGTCGTCACTTTAGAACTCGCAATCAATCAATGTCGAGAAGCTAACAATACTACCCCTTTTGCTTATGACTCTGAAGAAATCACTGCGATTTCTGGTTATCTCGCGTTTCTTTCGAGAGGAAATAAATTCAATCTACAAGTTAATTCAATTAATGCTTACAACGCTTATCTAGCCGGCAAAAGGTTCTATTATTCAAAACGTGGCCAACTGAACTTCGCCTGCTCTGACTGTCATATAAAAATCACCGGGACAAAGTTAAGAGCTGATACTGTCAGTCCGGGATTAGGACACCCAACTGGTATGCCAGTTTATCGTTCTAAATGGGGTGAGTTAGGCTCCATTGGAAGACGCTATCAAGAATGTAATAAGAATGTCAGAGCTGTTCCATTTGACTTACAAAGCGAGGTTTATCGTAACTTAGAATACTTTCAAACGATAATGAGTAATGGCTTAGAGGTCAACGGACCAAGCTCTCGTAAATAGAAACAAACCAAACTGATAGTACGAGCGCTTACCAGCTGGTACCGCAATAACGAAAGCAATAGGAAAGAACATGAAACCAATTCAGACACTAACGTTTTTTGTGCTGGTATTTTTGGCGCTAGGATTAGCTCCAAGTAAATCGTATTCGGAAAATAGCTCCGATATTATCAAAACTATTTCACAAGCCGAAAATCTAAAGTTAGAAGCAAGCAAGCTTGGCTTTGAATGGACTACTACTAGAATTCTATTAGCTGACGCCCAAAAAGCGCTTAAAACAGGCAATAAAGAGAAAGCAAACCAGCTCGCCAAAAGAGCGTTCAACGAAGCCGAGAGTGCCATTAAGCAAGCCAAGTTTGCACAACAACACTGGAACAAGTCCGCGCTATAATAAAAATACACTAGCGCCTTTTGCGTTATGCTCAACCGCAAATTGAATGCCCAACCAACTACAATAATTATAAGGTTTATCCATGAATATTAATCGTCGTGAATTTGCAAAGATGATGAGTCTGGCAAGTTTTGCTGGGCTTCTGCCCGGTTGTGCTCATCTCTCAAAGTCACAGGCTGATTTTTATAGGCTGAAAAACTTTGGCGACGCGCGTTTACTGCATATGACTGACTGCCATGCACAACTCAACCCAGTCTACTTTAGAGAACCAGACGTCAACTTAGGAGTGGGTGCTTCGTTCAATAAAGCGCCGCACTTAGTTGGTCAACATTTCTTAAACCAATTTGATATCCCAGTTAATTCGCAGGCTGCTCATGCCTTTACCTCTCTTAATTTTGTCAAAGCAGCTAAAGTGTTTGGTAAGGTCGGGGGATTTGCTCATTTAAAGACTTTAGTCGATCAATTGCGTGGTGACTATGGTATCGAAAAAACACTTTTGTTAGACGGCGGCGACACTTGGCAGGGCTCTGGAACGTCTTACTGGACACAAGGAGAAGATATGGTCGGCGCCTGTAACTTACTGGGTGTTGATATAATGACGGGCCATTGGGAATTTACTTACCCAGATAAGCAAGTACTAAAAAATATTCAAGCATTTAATGGTGAATTTCTTGCGCAGAATATCAGAGTATCCGAAGAAGCATTATTTGAAGATGCTCCCGCATACGATCTCGAATCAGGTCATGCTTTTAAACCCTATACCATAAAAGAGTTAAATGGACATCGAATCGCAATAATAGGTCAGGCGTTTCCTTACACGCCAATCGCCAATCCAAAACGTTTCATTCCGGACTGGTCTTTTGGAATTAGACCTAACGAGCTGCAAGAACTTGTCAATACAATCAACCAAATTGAACGCCCTGAGGCCATTGTTCTGTTATCTCACAACGGTATGGATGTTGATTTAAAACTAGCATCAATTATTTCTGATATCGACGTTATTCTAGGCGGCCACACTCACGATGGAATTCCACAAGCGATAGAAGTCAGTAATCCAACGGGTACCACACTGGTTACTAATGCCGGTTCTAATGGTAAATATCTTGGAGTATTGGATTTAGCCTTCAGTAACGGGCGACTTACTAATTATCGTTATAAGTTACTCCCAGTATTCGCCAATTTATTGCCAGCAGACAAAACCATGAAGTCTTACATAGAGCAAGTGCGCGCCCCCTACTCCGAAACTTTAAATCGACCATTAGCTATTTCTGACGACTTACTCTATCGGCGAGGGAACTTTAATGGTTCATTTGACCAAGTTATTTGCCAAGCATTAAATATAGCCAGTCAGAGTCAAATAGCGCTCTCTCCGGGATTTCGTTGGGGCACTTCGGTTTTGCCTAATCAACTGATTACATTTGAAAACTTACTTGATCAAACCTGTATCACTTACCCTGAAACCTATGTACGGAACCTGACTGGACAACAGCTCAAGCTAATTTTGGAAGATGTGGCTGATAATTTATTTAATCCAGACCCTTTCTATCAGCAAGGTGGAGATATGGTACGCACCGGTGGCTTAAACTATACCATCGACCCTTTCGCGTCAGCGGGTAACCGGATCTCCGAGATGAGGCTAGAAGACGGTGAACTGATCCAAGCCAGCAAATCATACCGGGTTTCGGGTTGGGCAACAGTCAATCAACCTTCCGCCGGACCGCCAATCTGGGAAGTGGTCTCGGAATACTTAATTTCGCAACAACAAATCTCAATTAAATCACTTAATCAACCTCGGATTAAAAATATTCAAGGAAACAAAGGCATTATTTAGGCAAACCATGAATTTTATTAAACTTAGTATAATTATTTTTGTTCTGACCACTCTATTGAGTAACCACGACGCTCATTCTAAAGCGAAAAATTCTATCAATATGGCGCAGGATTTATCAAGTATCGCGAGCTCCCAAACTAACAAGCCAAAGATTGTTTTACTCTACATCGCAGCGCTAGAATGTCCTCATTGCAAACGATTAGAAAAAGACATCATTCTGCCCATGTTAAGTAACGCTAAATATCGCAACTTAGTCGAAATCTACAAAGTTAACCTGGATTCCACAAGAAAACTGGTGAATTTTAAGGCTGAATCAATAAGTTCCAACCGTTTCGCCGCACAATTGCAAGCTAAAGTGACTCCGAGTTTGTTATTTATGTCCCCAGCAGGCGAAGAGCTAACCACTCGACTAATAGGTTATCAGGGTGATGAGTTTTATTGGTATCAGTTAGATGAGAAGATTAAGCTCGCCTACAAGGGGCTTAACGCTAAATAGAATAACTAGATATGACTTTAAGTTCTTAACGCAACTAGCTGATTTGATGCTAAGAGCACTATTTTAAACATGTTGCTGTCTATTTTTTGTACATTTTTTACTGAATTTACTGGATCTTTCTCTAATTTAGACTAACTTTAAAATATAGAACGTTGTTTTGTTTCTGTGTTTATGTTTACTCAAAGTTTTGAAGTTCCCCTAAAGACTTCCCCTACCCCAGGTACTCGAAAGAGCCTGGGATTTTTTTGACCAATACAATCCACGCCGTTACTGTTCGATACCAAACAACCTAAAGTAGTTGTCGGTAGTATGTTGACAGAACTCTTGATAATCCATTTGACGTAATTCTGCGATTAGTTTGGCCACTTCACTAACGTACATCGGAGAATTTGGTTTGCCGCGATACGGCTTAGGGGTTAGATAGGGGCTATCAGTTTCAACCAAAATCCTATCTAGAGGTATTTGTGTTGCGACCTCTCTTAATTCATCTGCATTATTAAAAGTAACAATTCCAGAAAATGATACATAAAAGCCCATGTCCATTGCACTCTCAGCCATTTCGAGCGACTCTGTAAAACAATGTAATACCCCTCCGACCTTTTCGGCATGTTCACTACGGAACATATCAAGCGTATCTTGTCTGGCATCTCGTGTATGAATTATTAGAGGTAAGTCAACCTCAACAGCAGCTTGAACATGGGTTCTAAACAACGATAGCTGTTTCTGCTTTGATTCTGCATCGTAAAAATAATCTAGTCCGGTTTCGCCAATAGCCACCACTTTAGGATGCTTGGCCAATTTGGCTAAGGAATCAACACTAGCTGACTCTCCTTTGGTATATAAGGGATGTACTCCTACTGATGCGTGAATATTCGGATGTGATTCGGCAATTTCAATCACCTGCTTTTGGTTTTCATTATTAATTGCAACACATAGAAAGTGTTCAACTCCCCTCTCGTTTGCCGCTTTAATGGCTTGAGAAAAATCGCCGTTAAACGGCTGTAAATCAATTCTATCTAAATGACAATGTGAGTCAGCGAGCATATTGGGTAATCTTCTTTTGAGGTGCTAGAAATCAAACGAGTAAAAATAGACTGTTTTCAGTAATTTAAAACCAAATTGTATCTCAGGTAGGGTTAGTTTTTATACAATTTACGATGTAACGCGAGATTATACCGGAGACTAGTCGTATTACTCGATATACTTCAATGAAAAGCCAGTAGAGTCTACTCTGCAGTTGGCAAACATCTTACTTGAGTTAAACTACATGGTGTGGGTGATTCGATCGGATTCCAGTACTCCTGCAAGATGAGTCTCTATCTTTCCTTTAGTTACCCCTTTATCTTGGTCACTGAATTGCACGCCTATACCGCTGGCTTTATTACCTTGTGCACCTTTAGGGGTAATCCAAATAATCTTACCCGCGACCGGAAGCCGCTCACTGTCGTCCATTAAAGTTAACAGCATAAACACTTCATCGCCAAGCGAATATTGCTTATTAGTGGGTATAAATAGTCCACCATTTTGAATAAACGGCATGTACGCAGCGTACAAAGCCCCTTTGTCTTTAATAGTAAGCTGTAAAATACCGTGCTTTGGTGCACCAGCTGGACCGGCCATAAAATGTATCTTCTTAAATAATTAGTTATCTATTTGAATAATGGACTATTTTTCGTCCTAATTCAAACCAAGGTATCAATATTGTTTCTAATTGCAAGTTACTTTGCAGGTTACTGCCAACACATTGAGCGCGGTTGTATTCTAACAATTGCTGATAGATTTTTGCAGGCAATGAACTAGGAACCGACGAATATGTTTGCAGATTAGAGTCTAGTATAGATAACTGTACTTTTTGGAAATAGTTGGCAATTTGGGCCCATAATTGACTATTTTTGGCCGCATGTTTAGTAATGAATTGATTAGCAGAGAGCGTTGTTGCCAAAACTCTATCCAAGTCTTGATTTAATTCTCGCACTGAGCTGGCTTCATCTGTTTGCAAATATTCTAGTGCTCTGAAGGGAGAATAGTGACAAGCCTCCAAAGCAAGCCGCGCTTCCTCCTCCGAAACATTGGTTTGATCAATCAACCATTGACTAAGTTGTTGACCAGCCAAATCGAAGGGGATTAACTGGCATCGACTCTTAATTGTTGCAGGTACTCGATGAGAATTGTCGGCTAACATCATCAGTAAGGTGTTATTTCCTGGCTCTTCGAGTGTTTTCAGCAAGGCATTAAATGCCCCTCTAGTAAGTTTTTCGACCGATGCAATAATCGCGATACGCCAGCCACCCATTTGGGGTGTTTCGACTAACTTTTCGGATAAATCTCTTACTTGGTCTATGCCAATTGAGCTTTTTTGTTTACCTTTATTATCAACCAATCTATCTAACACGGTTAGATCGGGGTGTGTTTGAGACTCGACCAAGTGACAGTTTTTACAGGTGCCGCACGCTGGAGACAAAGACTCGTTCGACTGCAAACAAAGTAATGCTGCTGCTAACTTACTTGAAAATTCAGCCTTGCCACTTCCTTCCGGCGCAACAAACATGATTCCATGAGCTAGTTTTCCACGTTGGTGTGTCAAGCGGATCTGCTCGAATGCTTGATTTAACCATAGGTAGTTTGAAAACTTAGATTGCATTTAAGTTTGTCCTGAATCAATTTAACCGTACCAGTAGAAATCTACTAGTGCATTACTTAGCCACACTTTTCGCTTAATAAGCTTTTCAAATCTTGCTGTACTTTTTCAATACTAGGAGAAGCGTCAACAATGGCAATTCTATCTGGCTCGTTTTTCGCTCTGTCTAAGTAGGCTTTGCGGATATTTTCAAAAAAGGTCATTTTTTCAATTTCAAACCTATCGGCTTCACCACGCAATTTGGTTCGCTCAAGCCCTTGCTCAACCGACATATCAAGTAAAATAGTCAGGTCTGGAGAAAACCCTTGTAAGCACCATTCATCTAATGCCCTAATTTTTTCGACGCTTATTCCCCTTCCGCCGCCTTGGTAGGCATAACTTGCATCGACAAATCGGTCACATATCACCCAATGCCCTTTGTTCAATGCTGGTTTGATCACTTGCTCTACATGTTGACACCTAGCTGCAAACATTAATAATAGCTCTGTGTTAATTTCAACCGACTCGTCTCGCTTGCTCAATAACAATTCACGTATTTCTTCGGCTAACGGTGTACCGCCAGGCTCTCTGGTAACAACAACTCGATGGCCTAAAGACTCTATGTATTGCTTGATATAGTTTAGACTGGTTGACTTGCCCACGCCTTCGCTACCTTCCAATGAAATAAACATACCTTTTTGAGTCGTCATGAAAGTCCTAGAGTTAGATTTGGTTTAGTACTGATTAGATAGGTTATATAATTACAATGGCGTAAAACCACAATTTTACGTGAAGCAGCCTTGTAATGTCGAGTTGATTTAGCGCCGCTTCAAGGTACCTAGGTTTAAAGAGTTGTTTATCGCTGACGGTTACGTTTAAGCATTCTAATAACGGCTTTTTGATGCTCTGCTAAGGTCTCGCTGAAATAGTGCCCCCCCGTACCATCTGCGACAAAATACAGGCTTTTCCCGTCACTAGGGTTAAGCGCAGCGATAATGGCTTTTTCACTTGGCATCGCGATTGGTGTCGGTGGTAAACCTTTGATCACATAAGTATTGTATGGCGTTGGTGTTTTCAGATCTTTGCGAGTGATATCACCATTAAAGTCAGGCCCGATTCCGTAGATAACGGTAGGATCGGTTTGTAATCGCATATTCTTTCGTAAACGCCGAGCAAATACTCCCGCTATTTCCGCTCTTTCAGAAGCGATTCCGGTTTCCTTTTCTATAATAGAAGCCAAAATTAGCGCCTCATAGGGCGTTTTCAAAGGCAAATCTTCGGCTCTTAGTTGCCAATGCTTTTGCAAAACTTGCTGCATCGCTTGGCTTGCTCTACGTAACACCGAAATTGCACTTTCTCCTTTAGAATAGCTGTAAGTTTCAGGTAACAGCCAACCCTCTATCGAATTTGTAATATTGCTAGTATTACCTTTTGCTAAATCAACGTTTATTCCAAGCAATTTCACAAGCTGTTGGCTTTCGTTTTCTGACAGAGGAACGAGCTTAGGCGCTTTATCAAGATTTGCCAAAACCTCCCAATATGTCTGGCCCTCGATAATAGTAAATGAGTACTGAATAACTTTACCCTGATTAAACAACAGTAGCATTTCTCGAGGAGTCATAGCTCCTTGTAATTGATACTCCCCCGCTCTTAACTTGCTGAGTTCAGGTTGAAGGTAGGCCAAAAGTTTTAAATAGTTAGGCTTTTCAATAACACCATTTTCAGTAAGCTGCATGGCTAACTTATTTATCCCGACGCCTTTTTCTACTTGAAAAATGATCGGCTCTTTTCCAAAATTAATCGTTGTTTTTAGAAAGTCACGATAATCTAACCAGTACCAATAACTCAATAAGAACCCAACTAAAACGAAACCGCCAACAAGCGCTCTTTTAGAATAGTGTAGGTTGTTTAATAGTGGTAATTTCATTTAAAGAGAAAGCTGTTGCTTAAGTTTATGAGAAAGTTCGGTATCAATGAGTGTTTCATTAATGCGATTGACAATTTGAAAACCAATTACGCAGTTTGTTATGAAAGCAGACTTAACTTTAACCAAGTGACTTCGTTTAATATCGGTAATTCTATAGAGCTGGTTATTTTTTTCCATGCCGTCCAGCACACTTTGTCGCATTATGCCTGCTACCCCAGCATGACTTAATTTCGGGGTATGCCATAATCCATCTATGTACAAAAATACATTGGATTTACTTCCGCAAACCAAAAAGTCTTGGTGGTACATTAAAGCTTCACTGTTGTTGTCTGTCAATTGACTCGCGGCCAACACTGAATCTAACCGGTTTAAATGCTTTAACCCAGCGAGCAACGGGTTGCTGGAAATTGGTACAATTGAATCAATTAGAGTGTAAAATTCGCTGGTTCTAGCGGGTCCAGGACTGAGTATGAAACTCACTTTAATCACAGAATCTTTATCGATCGCATAGCCACGCTGAGTTTGAAGACGAGTAAAGTTGATTCTAATAATTGAGTTAGGTTGCTTTATACACGCGGTTTCAATGTGATCCGAGATTGTTTTCAGTTCGACATGATGAAATTGTAGCCGCTTTGCAGACAGCTCTATACGCTTTAAGTGATAATCTTTGTGCAGAAGCTTTCCAGACTTAATAACGCCAGTAGTAAAAAAGCCATCACCAAACATCGCAGCTCGGTCAATAGCTTTTAGCTGTGAAGAGTTTGAGATTTGGTCAGTCCATTCTATCAACATGAATTAGCGGCTCGCGTTAGCTAACTTATACCTTAGAGAATAGAATTGAACCATTGGTACCGCCAAAACCAAACGAATTACACAAAGCGTGTTGCATTTGAGTATCCTGTGGCTCATGAGCGACATAATTTAAGTCACAACCTTCACTCGGGTTTTCTAAGTTAATCGTAGGCGGGGCAACTTGATCTTTTAGAGCTAAAACGGTAAAAATAGCCTCAACACTTCCAGCCGCCCCTAACAAATGCCCCGTCATCGATTTGGTAGAACTCATCTTTAGAGACTTAGCATGGTCGCCAAATATGGCCTTAGCAGCTTGAGTCTCAGCCAGATCTCCCACCATCGTTGAAGTGCCATGTGCATTAATATAAGCGACCTGCTCCGGTGACACCTCGGCATCTTTTAACGCATTTCTCATCGCGGACGCTGCGCCTTCACCATTCTCAGGCGGTGATGTCATGTGATAAGCATCTCCCGACATTCCAAACCCGCTCAACTCCGCATAGATTCTTGCACCGCGTTGTTTCGCATGTTCATAGGATTCCAATACCATGACTCCTGCGCCTTCGCCTAACACAAAGCCATCTCGATCAGCATCCCATGGCCGACTAGCAGTTTGAGGCGAGTCATTTCTTGTTGAAAGAGCTTTAGCAGAAGAAAATCCCGCAATGGTAAGCGGTGTGGTAGTCATTTCCGAACCACCAGCAACCATCACATCAGCGTCCCCATAGGCGATCATTCGCGCAGCATGTCCAATATTGTGGACTCCTGTCGTACATGCGGTGACAATTGAAATATTTGGCCCTTTTAGTCCGTACATTATTGAAAGTTGTCCGGCAACCATATTAATAATTGAACCCGGAATGTAAAAAGGCGAAACCCTTCGAGGTCCCTTTTCTAGTAATTTTTTGTGATTGTCTTCGATTGTGCTCATTCCACCTATACCGGCAGCGACACAAACACCAATTCGTTCCGCATTTTGCTCGGTTACTTCGATGCCTGAATCAGCGATTGCTTGACTGGCCGCAGCAACACCATACTGAATAAACTCATCAAATTTTCGAGCGTCTTTACGATCCATGTAACCAGATACATCGAAACCCTTAACCGTCGCAGCAAAATGTGTTGATAATCCTGCGGGCTCAAAAGAATCAACCGTAACCACTCCGCTCTCGCCACGTAATACGGCATCCCAAGATGACTTAATATCATTTCCTACAGGGCTCAACATGCCTAAGCCAGTTACTACGACTCTATTTTTCATTAGTGATCCTTAGTATTCGGTGGTTAACTGATCAATATATCTAACTATTAGGTCAAACTATACTCTGATTCTTTAGCCAGTTTGACCCAATAAAAAAGCCGTAACAGCGAACTGATACGACTTTCTTGTATTGTTTATAATCGTTGACTCAAGTCCAAAAGGACGGTCATTATCGATTAAGCGCCTTCGACGTTGGCCTTAACATAATCAACAGCGGCTTGAACTGTGTTGATTTTCTCAGCTTCGTCGTCAGGAATTTCTGTGTCGAATTCTTCTTCAAGCAACATTACCAATTCAACGGTATCTAAAGAGTCTGCTCCGAGATCGTCAACAAAAGATGCTTCTAATGTCACTTCGTCTTCTTTAACACCTAACTGCTCGATTACGATCTTCTTAACGCGGTCTTCTATAGTGCTCATGATTTCAATTTTCCTCTAAAATTTACGCAGCATATGCTGAGGCGTGTAGTTTATTGATTTTATTCAAAGTTGCAAGCGGCAATTCTAACAAACTTTATGGTCTGACCACAAAATTTAATCGAAAACTTGCTAACAATTTCTACACTAAGCCTCTATGAATTTATCTAAAACGCTATTAAACACAACTTTTGATGCAAAATAAAGGACTATCTTTTTATATCAATTAAGTTGTTTATTTCTGTTCAAATGATGAACAAAGCCCTTATTGGGAGATAGGTAGAGACAACTGGCGCTAGCCGTTATCCCATGTGCATCCCACCGTTAACATGGATTGTCTCTCCAGTTATATAATCCGCACCGGTAGACGCCAAGAATCCGACTGCCGCGGCAATTTCAGATGGCTGACCCAGCCGATTAAGCGGAATATTGGAGAAAATGGCTTCTCGTTGAGCATCATCTAATGCTTGCGTCATATCCGTATCGATAAAGCCGGGAGCAACGACATTAACGGTTATTCCACGTGCGCCAATTTCTTTAGCTAATGACTTCGAAAAGCCAATGACACCTGCTTTAGCAGCACAGTAGTTAGTCTGTCCTGGGTTGCCAGTCGTTCCAACCACTGAACCTATATTAATGATTTTACCCCATTTTGCTTTCATCATGCCGCGTAAACAGGCTTTAGAGAGGCGGTAAATAGACGTCAGGTTAGTTTGTATAATGGAATCCCATTCGTCATCTTTCATTCTCATTAGCAAGTTATCTCGAGTGATACCAGCATTGTTCACTAGTATTTCTGGAGTCTTAGAAAACTCAGCTTTAATATCTTTGATTAACTGCTCGATAGCTTCTGCATCAGAAACATTAACCACCATTCCTTTGCCTTCAATCTTCTGCTCTGCAAAGTAGCTAGAAATCGCGTCTGCACCCGATTGGCTAGTTGCGGTTCCAACGACAATATGGCCAGCTTGACCTAAATTCTCAGCGACTGCCCTTCCGATGCCGCGAGACGCTCCTGTAACAAGCGCTAAACGTTGTTCTGACATTATAAATTCTCCACGTTTTATATGTTTTTTATTCTAGATTATGATTTAACTTAAGCTTTCAACCAATTGATTTAATGAGTCTATTTGGTTGATTTGACTTGAGGTCAAGCTTCTATCGATACGTCGATTAAGACCACTTAATACTTTGCCTGGGCCACATTCAACTAAATGGTCTACCCCTTGTTTAGCCATAAAATTGATACATTCTGACCACCTAACGGGGCAATAAAGCTGTCGTACTAAGGCATCTTTTATTCTGCTTGCTTCGGTTTCAATTTTTACATCAACATTGTTAACCACTTTGATATCAGAAGCCGAGAATTCTACTGTTTGTAATTCCTCAGCTAACTGCTCCGACGCTGGTTTCATTAACATGCAATGGGATGGCACACTAACGGCTAATGGCATCGCTCTTTTTGCGCCGCTTTCTTTGCAAGCTTCGATGGCTCTTTCAACCGCTTCAGCATTACCAGCAATCACGATTTGACCTGGTGAATTATAATTAACCGGTGAAACGACTTCATTTCCTGCAGCTGAGGCACAAGCCTGTTCAACTTTGTCATCATCCAAGCCAATGATTGCGGCCATTTTACCGACCCCAGCTGGGACAGATTGCTGCATAAACAAGCCTCGCTTTTCCACCAATTTTACCGCATCGACAAAATCAATAATGCCGGCACAAACAAACGCTGAGTATTCTCCTAAGCTATGCCCCGCTAATAACGCAGGGACTGGTGCTCGTTGTTGCCATACTCGCCAAAGCGCTACGCTAGCAGTTAATAATGCTGGCTGTGTCTTATCCGTTTGATTGAGATTTTCTTCAGGACCGTTTTGGCACAAACCCCATAAGTTATAACCGAGCGCATCGGAGGCTAATTCAAAAGTTTCAGTGACCTGTTGGTTATCTGAAAACTCGGCTAGCATACCCATCGCTTGAGAGCCTTGGCCTGGAAAGATAAATGCGTGATTGGAAGCAAGCATAGTTTGGTTATTTGACATGGTTTAATACCCTAAATTCAATAGCTTATATAATTAATCAAATGTAATTTCTAAAATATTACTGGTCGCTAGTTTACAAGTCTTACGATTTGTTCTCGATAAATATTTTTAGCATTCCTTAATAAGTAAGAAGTAACGAATGCCAGCGATAAATCCTACTAGTCAGAACTGGGCGCAACTATAACAGCGTTGACTGAAATTACTAGTCAGACCTTGGTGTAATATGCTTTCCTTTATGAGCTAACACTTCAGCCTTCTAACTAGCAGAAACTAGCTCTATCGCTAGCTGTTTGCCTTTTCTTGCAGTGATACTTGAACTGAACCAGCAATTTGGTCTAAATCAACGCCTTGACTATCCAATAGTTTTTCAAGTGCGGGTTTTAGTTGTGCTAATTCTTCTTTGACAACGTCTCTCACCGTATCGACAAGTACTTGAGTGCTGCGCTCTATTTCAACGTTAATGTAATCGCCTTCACACTTACTTTCAAATGTAGTCATTCTTCTAGTTTCAGGAATTAACCAAACCTCAAACCAAAGCTCAGCTTTATTGACCTCGGCAATGGTTAAACTGGCTCCGTTAAGCGCAATGTAGCCTTTAGAAAATACGTAACGACTCCAATTTTCAGGTAATTCAATGCGCACACAATAGTTGTCTTGGTTTCGAATCACTTTGCCAATTTTTGCTTTGAAATCGATGTGTCCGGAAAGAGGATGTCCGCCTATCTCTGCTCCATCTTTAGCAGCCCGCTCGACATTAACCTTGGAACCGGTTTGAAGTGCTGAAAGAGTGGTAATATTCAAACTAGTGTAGATCACATCAAAACAGACGTTTTGGGGAGAGACAATCTCAGTTACGGTTAAGCACACACCATCAACCGCAACACTGGCTCCTATTTCTAATCCTTCAGTAAAGCCTGGCTCAAAGTCAATGTGGAAAGTACGTATTCCATTTGAGTCTGATATTTTCGATAGGCTTGCGACGGATTGAATAATACCGGTAAACATAGTTAATTCCTCGGTGATGAAGTTGCTAGTATAAAGCTCTCTATTCTCTTATACGGAGCGCTCATAGGCTTGCTTTACCCAAGCGGTCAACTCTTGATCGATATCCTCTATGGACGTTATTCTTATTCGGTGGGTACACATCGAACCAAAAGGACCAGAACCTTCCAGCCTTGCTGTTTCCTCGACTCCTTTTAGTTTCAATCCTAAATCAATTCTAGTCTTAGTCGCAGGTTTCACTAATACGAATTGATGTTTTCGAATAAAACTCACAGATGCTTTTTTAGGTGTCACTACCACATCACTTCCAAAACCGGTCATCAATTTGTGGAGAGCTTCATAGATTGGAAACAGCGTTTCTTTACCTTGATATTGCTTTGCAAGCAAATCTTCAGATGACTCCGGTTGTTGTTTGGATAAACTAACAATGGTATTAGCGAAACCGTGAGTAACTCCGTGCTCAGATTTTAGGTATTTAACCGACTCTCCGTGCTTAGCAAAACTCTTGGACTGTAATATTTTGATCCACTCTGCAAGCGACTTACCTGTTTTTACAGGCATATTGTCGATCATTGTTTGTAGCGCTTTGTCCATTTCTAACTCCCTATATTTTTTGGTCAATTTTCACTCGAACTAAATCGAGCTTTTATCAACAAATAGAAGTGACTTTCGTTGGCATACCATGTTTTATCTAGAATTTTACCAAACAATTGTGACGGTTTGTGGATTTACACTGTCTTATTAAATAGTGATTAGCGTATATTGGCAATTATGAGTGAATACAAAGGCTTTGGCCAACAAATAGACCAATCTCTAATAGCCAAAGCGCAAACTGGTGATGTCATTGCTATGGAAACTATTTATAAGCATTATGCTAAGCCCTGTTACCTATTGGCATTGAGGATTACTGCAAATCCAACTGCATCTCAAGACATCGTGCATGAGGTTTTTGTAAAAGTAATTAGGAAAGTTTCTCAATTTAAAGCTAATGGCAATTTCGCCGGCTGGGTTCGACAAATAGCGGTTAACGAATCGATTGATTTTATTAAAAGAAACACACGAATTCATGAGCAAGTCGAATTCAAAGATGAAATAGAAACAACCGGATATTTCGAAAGCCAATGGTGGGACACCATAAAAGACTTGGACAAGTTAACCTCTAGATTAAGTGATAATGCTAGAGCTGTGTTGTTTTTACATGAACTTGAAGGATTTAGCCACAAAGAAATAGCTGCCTTGTTCGGAAAGACTGAAAGTTTTTCCAAACAATCGCTATCGCGAGCGTTGAATCAATTAAAAAATATGAGCGCAATTAAGGAGATCTCAAATGCATCTCACTGATAATGAAATTCTCGAACATCTAACTAACAGCAACCTTACGAACGCTCATTTGGAAGAATGCGACTCTTGTCAAAGACGACTAGAAAACCGTTCTGAGTTTAGGACAAAACTTGGCCAATCTTACCAATCCAATCAAGTTCAGTTGGGCTGGGAGCGGTTAGAAGAAGAATTTGATAAAAACCTCCACGGTCAGCAACAGCAAAAGATGGAATCTAAAATCAAGAAGCTGCAACTTGGACTAGTATCTCTTGCCGCATGCCTCTGTTTAGTCGTCTTAATACCGCTGCTTAGTTCAAATAAATCAGCTCCTACAATTGAATCAGAGCTGGCGCTAGTTATTGATGAAAACCATCAACTGCAGCGAAGTGTTGAGTTATCGACTCCCTATGGAAGTTTGCAAACTGTGGCCCTGCAAACCCTGCGAATTCAATTACAACAAATAGATAGTGAGATTCAGCTTAGCTATTTAGAGGGCTTATCTAAATCCGAAAAGTTAAAACTATGGCAAGCACGAAAGAAGCTATTAGTTAACTCGATAAAGAGTCTGAATTCTGACTCTTCAAGTAATACTAAGTCCATTTAAATTAAGGAAATAGACTATGAATTTGATAATAAACACATTACCGAGTCACCAAAGAAATAGCAGCAAACGATCTGTTTTAAAGCGTCTAGTAATGGTAGCTATTTTATTAACATGTTCACCATCATTCGCGGCGAAATCCAACAGTGATTCGACAATCACCCCCGAATCTGAGCAACTCGTTAAGGACCTCCAGCAACAAATAAAGTCTACAGTTGCTGCCATTACTGAACTAGAGAGCAATGCTGGCAATTCTGTTCAAGACTTGCATATTCAAGTTGATTTACCCGCTAAACAATCTCCCAACCTTGGTTTGGTTCTTGATTTAGAAAGTGAATTAGGCGGATATAAAGTGCTTTCCGTAACCCCGGGAAGCCTTGCAAATAATCTAGATATTATCCCTGGTGATATTATTACAGCCATCAACGCTATCGAAGTTAGCAATTCAAACAAACGAAAAGCTTTTTCAGAATTAGAAAACAGCTCTCCGGGCGATACTCTTCTTCTTACAGTGAACAAAAATGGAAAAATAAACACCATCAATACGACCGTGGGTGGCCAATACATTCCTTCTATAAGGTTAGAGATCGGTTCACAACACTCAACTGATAACGATACCGGTCAATCCGAACAAGATGAAACAGCTTGTGGAACTGTTTCTGTATTTTTCACTCCACCAGAGAGTAAACGATTATATAGCGCTTATATTACTAAAATTAATGACCGAACAGTCATAAGCAGTAGAGATAGCTTTCGGTTAAAGCCTGGCAAACACACTATTTATTTACACGAGCTGATTAATGACCCCTTTTTTAAGCGAAGGCTTCATGGGTTTCAACGGGCTAAATCGATAGAAATCGATGTAGAAGTCAACACTAATTATTACCTAGCTGCAAAATTTATTAGGGATAAAGCTTTTAAGCAACGTAAAGGAGAATATTGGGAACCAGTTGTTTGGAAAGAGACTGTCAAGGGAGAATGCGAGCTTTAACGAGTTTACTCACTTTGAAGTAAGCTAATCTTGGCAAATTAATTGCCTAAGATCTGTTGCATTACCCAACAAGTCTGCAGACCGGACTTACCAGTTGATGGGTGCGGTTCTGAGAAAAATAATTGTCGTTTGATGGCTTCGACATGATATTTCTGTATATGAGTTGGGTTTTCAATATGATAGCTTTGAGACCCCGTTTGATTAACAACTCGAATCGGCTGTTCCGCAAATATTGAAAAGTGAAGCTCACCCTTTTCACCGTATATCACCACTTCATCTACTCTAGAATAGCCACCGAAATTCCAGCTTCCTTGTCCCGTAACATT